>JAFDDH010000114.1 GCA_019310975.1 Deltaproteobacteria bacterium
TGCTCGAAGAAGAGGCCGAGGGCGACCAGCCCCAGCACCCGGCGCGCGCTCTCCGGCAGCACCGGGGTGGCGCCGAAGAAGGGGCGCAGGTACCACGGATTGCGGGGCGCTTGCATCGAGACCATCACGCCCCTGAGCTCGGGTCAGAAGCGGTAGAGGATGCCCGCGCTGACAGAGAAGTAGTAGAGGCCGGAGAGATCGTCGGCGCTGGATATGTCGAACGAGGTCGTATTCAGGACGCCAGCCCCCTCGACGTTCAGGGCCACCTTCTCCGTCAGGTAGATATCCACGCCCGCTCCCAGACGGGCCGCGAAGCCGGTGCTGGATTGATCGAGCTGGCCGATCGCGAGCGGGTACCTGACGTCCAGCTTCCAGATTCCGACGCCTGCACCTGCGAGAATATAGGGCTGGACGATCTTGATTGGAATGTAGAACTTGAGATTGCCGGTAATGGTGTGCGGCTTGAAGGTCGCGACCTCGAGGCCCAGAAAATTCACTGGGATGCCGTGCATCCACTCGTATTGGAACTCGAGTGCGAGAAAGCTGAGCAATCGGCCTCCGAGCCGCGCGTTGAGGCCCCACGAGTTGCCCATGTCGACGACACCGGCAGGAAGCCCGGCGGCCCCTCGCAGGTCATCTCCAAAGAGGTCGATCCCGTACGCGCCGTTGACGCCGGCATAGACACCCGACCGCGAGTAGTCGCCTGCCTGAGCATGGCCCGCGAGCAAGAGGCTTGACGCGAGGATGATCAAAAGAGTGCGCTGGAATCGCATTGGCGAATACTCCCATTCTCGTTCGGCCAAGGTCGGCCGGTACAACGGGGGATCGGCGCGAAGGCTAGCAGAGTGGAGGCCCGATTTCGGATCTGATGCTGCGGTCCGCACGTTGGCCGATGACAGCACCCTGCATCGATTCCAAGATCCAGGGTGCAGATCGGGTTCAGAAGCCTGGATCGAATGACCGAGAAGACCCTCGCGGGCGCTCGCACGTGCTCGGCGGGCGAGAAATGTCGTATTCTCACCCCGCCGGGTGGAGACGGCGCACTAGGGGTCGTCGCTTGAAGCTCATGATCCAGATTCCGTGTCTCGACGAAGAGGCGACGCTGCCCTCCGTGCTGCGAGACATCCCCGATCGGATCGACGGAATCGACGAGATCGAAGTGCTGGTGATCGACGACGGCAGCAGCGACCGCACCGCGGGGGTGGCGCGCGAGCATGGCGCCGACCATGTGCTGCGCTTCGCGGCCAATCGGGGTCTGGGTCATGCCTTCGCGGCGGGCATGGACTATTGCTTGCGCGAAGGCGCCGACATCATCGTCAACACCGACGGCGACAATCAATACGCCGGAGCGGACATCGCTCAGCTCGTACGTCCCATTCTGGACGGGCGGGCGGAGCTGGTGATCGGCGATCGCCGGCCGGGTGAGGTCGAGCACTTCTCTCTCTTCAAGAAGATGCTGCAGAAGCTCGGCAGCCGGGCCGTCAGTCGGCTCGCCAACCTCGACGTGCCCGACGCATCCAGCGGGTTCAAGGCCTACTCGCGCGAGGCGGCGTCGCGCATCAACATGCTGACGGATTTCGACCACACGGTGGATCACGTCATCCAGGCCGGCCGCCGCCGCATTCCGACCGTGAGCGTGCCGATCGGCACGAACGACAAGCTGCGTGACTCGCGGCTCTTCGGCAGCCTTGGCGAGTTCATTGGCCGCTCGATGGGCGTGATGGTCCGCGTCTACTCGTCCTACGGCGCCATGCGGATCTTCACCACAGTCGGTATCGCATGCTTTTCGGTGGGCTTCCTGCTGGGTGTGCGCTTCCTCTACTTCTTCATCTTCACCGACCACCACGACCTGCACGTACAGTCGTTGGTCCTCGCCGCGATCCTGATGCTGGCGGGCTTCCAGATGGTGCTGACCGGCGTCGTGGCCGATCTCATCAACGCCAGCCGCTCGATCCTGGAGGACGTATCGTACCGTCTGCGGCGGATGGAGCTCGAGGGGCGCGAGGGTACCGGTCGGGACGAAAGGTCTCATCCCGACAACCAGAGCCGCGCGCCTGAGGGCCGGGCGTCCCCTGGTCGATAGGGTCCACCGCGGTGGACGAGCAACGAGCGACGACCTCGGCGGCTCCAGAAGTCCCGCCGCCCGCGCCAGCGCGGCACGCCTCATGGGTCGGCATCTTCGATCTCGAGAAGCCCGAGAACGGGCGCGCCCTGCTCGAGATCGATCGTCCCCGAGCACGCGCCATCGCCCGTTTCAGCTGGACCGGACACAGAATCCCTTTCCTCGCGCCCCGCCATCGCAGTAGGATGGTGGTCATTCGGGCCCCCGCTGCCCGGGTCTGCGAGGAGATTTCGTGAACTTCGGATTGAGTGACGAGCAGGAGCTGCTTCGGGCCGAGGTGCGCAAATTCCTTGGTGATCGCTGCCCGATCGACACGGTGCGCCTTCTGGCAGAGACCGAGCACGCCCACTCGCCCGAGCTCTGGAAGCAGCTCGCCGAGCTCGGCTGGCTGGGAATGATCGTGCCCGAGCAATACGGAGGATCGGATCTAGGCTGGGTGGAGCTGGCCGTGCTGCTGATCGAGACGGGGCGCTCGCTGCTGCCCGCGCCGCTGGTTGCTTCGACCCTCGTGGTCGCGACGCTGGTCGACGCCGCCAGCGACGAAGAGCGCGAGCGCTGGCTGCCCGGGCTCGTCGACGGCTCCACGATCGGCAGTGTCGCGATTCTCGAGGAGAGCGAGAGCTGGACGCCGACTGCGATCGGCCTGCGCGGAGAGCCGGATCGGGACGGCTTCGTGCTCACGGGCTGCAAGCGCTTCGTCAGCGATCCAATGACGGCCGACCTCTTTCTCGTTCCCTTCCGCACCGGCGATGGCGAGCGCGAGATCACAGTGGCCGTCGTCGAGTCCGAGTCCGATGGACTCTCGCGCAAGAGCTTCCCCAGCATGGACCGGACGCGGCGCATGGGGGACGTGCTCTTCGAGGGCGTGCGCGTGCCCGCGTCGCAGGTGCTGGGCCCTGTCGGCGAAGGCTGGCCCGTGGTGGCGCGGCTGATCGACCGTGGCGCCGTGGCGACGGCGGCGGAAATCTGCGGTGCCGCCGAGGCGCTGCATCGGCTCTCGCTCGAATATGCGATGGACCGCAAGCAATTCGGCCGCCCGATCGGCGCCTTCCAGGGGATCAAGCATCCCCTGGCTGAGATGTACCTGGAGGTCGAGTCGAGCAAGTCGCTGCTCTATTACGCGGCCTGGGTGCTCACGCACAGGCCCGACGAGGTGCCGCGCGCCGCCTCGTGCGCCAAGGCGTATGCGAGCGAGAAGTTCGTGCGCATCGGCGTGGACGCGATTCAGATCCACGGTGCCGTGGGCTATACGGATGACTGCCCGGTGCACCTCTACTTCAAGCGCGCAAAATGGGCTCGCCCGAGCTACGGCGACTCGAACTACCACTTCGATCGGATCGTCGGTCTGCGGGGGCTCTGATGGACTTCGATCTGACCAAGGAGGAAGAGGCCTTCCGCGACGATCTGCGCGGCTTCCTGGACGAGCACCTACCGCCGCCCGAGGAGCGCGCTCCGGACTTTCTTCCGAAGTGGTGGAAGGCGGTGCGCGAGAAGCGGCTGATCGGATTCGCGTGGCCCAAGCAGGTCACGGGCGGGGGCGGGAGTCTGATGGAGCAGTTCATATTGAAGGAAGAGCTGCTCGCCCGGAAGGCGCCGATGCTCGGCCGGGACGTCACAGGCCTCTCGTGGGTGGGGCCGGCCCTGATCCAATTTGGTACCGACGAACAGAAGCAGAAGTACATCCCCGAGATTCTCGATGGCAAGACGATGTGGTGTACCGGCTATTCGGAGCCCGACGTGGGTAGCGATCTCGCGTCGCTGCAGTGTCGAGCCGAGCGAGATGGCGACGAGTATGTGGTAAACGGATCGAAGATCTGGATCTCGCTCGCCCACTTTGCGACCGGCATCTACAACTTGGTGCGCACGGATCCGAATCCGCCGACCAAATACGACGGTATTTCCTGCCTACTCATCCCGATGGACACGCCCGGAATCGAAGTGGTGCCGATCAAGAATATGTCGATGACGGGGATGGCGGAGATCTTCAACCAGGTCTTCTTCAAGGACGTGCGCGTTCCCGTCGAGCGGCGGCTGGGCGATGAGGGCGAAGGCTGGGCGATCATCTGTTCGGCGCTACAGAACGAGCGGTCGAGCATCACGGAAGTGATGCGCCACTCCCAGAGACTGGAATCGCTCTACGAGCTGGCGCGGCATTCGCGCGTAAATGGTCGCCCTGCCCTCGAGGATGCCGGAGTGCGGCGCAAGCTCGCGAGCATCGAGACCCAGATCGAGGCACTGCGGCTGGGCGGCATGCGGGCGCTTTCCCGACAGCTGCGGGGGCTCGACCACCAGAGCCAGGCCTCGCTGGGCAAGCTGCACAACTGCAACCTGTTGGTGGAGTGCGCGGATTTTGCCCTCGAGCTCGAGGGCAGCGCGAATCAATATATGGCTGGATCGGAGGCGGCGGTGGACGATGGTCGCTGGCAGGTGGACGGGCTCGCGTGGCCCGTCACCGTGGTGGGCGGCGGCACTCCGAACATCCAGAAGAACATCATCGCCGAGCGGATTCTCGGCCTGCCGAAGGACTGACGGCCGGCGCCCGACGCCTGGGCGGAAGTGGGATCCAGACGGATGTGCGGAGCTGATACTCGCGGAAGAGCTCTTGTCTTTCAGGGGCCGCGACCATCCGACGCTCGGTCATTACCGTCACGATCGCGAGCACGCCCGAGTTGAGCGCCGCGCCAACGACCACCCACGGCATGCCGAGCACCACCCCGAAGCCGGCCATCGCCCACCAGAAGAGCTGCTCGCCGAAGTAGTTGGGATGGCGCGACCAACGCCAGATGCCACGATCGAGCAGCGGCCACTTCGCCTCGCCGCGCGACACGCGCTCCTCGTTCGCGCGCATGAACGCGTCGAGCGAAGAGTCGGCGATGTGGGCGATCCCGATCCCGACGAGTGCGAGTGCGGCCAGCAGCCAGTCCCAGAGCCCGACTGGTGCGTCGCGAAATTGGATCGCGAAGAAGGGCAGCGTTAATCCCACCAGCATGAATTGCTGTGCGACGTAGATGTAGAGGAACTGGCTCCACCAGAAGTGGCGGCTCTGGCTGCGCCGCTTCGCGAAGCGCCAGTCCTCACGGAATCCGAGCCGCCACTGCTCGCGGCGCATGTAGTTGTGCGTGAGGCGCACGCTCCAGATCAAAAGCAGCGCCCAGGTGAGCGCACTGCGTCCCGGCGCCGGCCCTGCGAGCGGATGTGCCCAGTAGAACCAGGCAATGAATAGAGGAATGAGCGTCCAGTATGGGTCGATGAGCCAGGTGCTGCGCTGTACCAGCGCCAGCAGCCAGAAGAGCACGCATACATTTACGAAGAAGAGCAGGTGGATGGCGGAGATCGGGTGATGGAGGAGGAAGGCCGACAGGGTGTCTCGCCCCTGGATGCCCTCCCAGCCGGGGTCCGGCGGAATGGCGCCGGGTGCGAAATATGTAAAGAGCCATGCCGAGGCCAGGATACCGGGCAAGGGCACGAGCACGAGAATCGCAAGATTCACGAGGTTCTTGCGGCCCAGCACGGGCTGGGCGCTCATGTCGGGGTAGCCGACCTCCACGGCGGCGAGTGTAGGGCGGCTAGTCGTGCGAGTGCATGCCGGGCGCAAAGAGCCGCGGGAGACGTCGTTTTAGTCTGCACCCCGATCGATGCTCGATCCGGAATCGAAGTGCCGACGTGGCGCGCCCTTCTGGGTCGCCAGAGTGGCGAGCTGTCGCCACGCATAGCGCCACTGCATCGCCCCAAGCAGCTCGGCATCGCCCCGCTGCCGAAGTCCCTGCACGCGTCGGCGCCGCTCTGCCCGCTCGCCCCGGGTGCGCCACAGCCACGCGTACGAGCGTAGCTTGGCGCGCAGGAAGGCGGGCCCGCGAAGTAGCGCGTAGCCCCAGAGCATCGCTTCGGTGAGGGCGAGCATTGGTGCCAGTGCGAGCCGAGTGATCGGTCGCAGATGGGTGAGCAGCATGGCCAGGCGGTTTCGTTCGAGTAGGAAGAGCTTCTCGGGATGCATCGAGAGGAAGTAGTCGTGCCGCACCACTGATGAAGGCACGCAGTAGAGCCGGTGGCCCATCAAGCGCAGCAACCAGGAGAGATTCACGTCCTCGTGGTAGAGAAATCCCGACGCGTCCATGCCACCGATTTCGTCGAGCAGCGCGCGGCGCACGAGAAAGGCCGCGCCCTGGATCCCGGCGATCGCGATCGGAGCCGACGCCACACCAGCGCGCGCGTCGCCCAGCCCGCGATTGAAGCCGAGCCCGGTGATATGTACGGCCTGGCCGAGGGCGTTGATGGTGTTGCCGTCCTGCAGAGCGATCAGCGGGTTCGCGGCGCCCACTTCTGGATGCTCGTCCAGGAACGTTACCAGCGGCGCCAGCCAGCCGGGTTCTGCCACGATATCCATATTGAGCACGCCGACGTAGCGCCCACGACAGTCGGGCAACACACGATTCACGGCCCCCGCGTAGCCGAGATTCTCGCTGCATAGGGCGACGTGCAGACCCGGATGATCTCGTGCGAGCGCAGCGATCACGTCTCGGGAGTCATCGCGCGATGCGTTGTCGACGACGAATATCTCGCGCTCGGGCATGCAGTCGGCGAGCAGTGACTCCACGCAGGCACGCAGACTCTCCGAGCCGTCGTAGCAGACGACGACCAGCGAGACTACTGGCTCGGCTTCCGAGCCGGCGCTCAACTCGAGCGCTTCCTGATCAGCATGGCCAGCTCGGCGGAGCGACGGTTGATCGACGAGAGCAACACGCCAACGGCCAGCGAGAGCGCGGCCAGGATGAAGAGCGCCGCCGCCAGCACGGCCCTTGGCAGGTGATCGACGAAGCCGGTGCGCACGAAGTCGTCCACCGGCGCGTAGCCGCAGAGGAGCGAGGCGGCGAAGAGGGCCGCGCAGAGCGAGCCGAAGAAGGAGAGCGGCCGATAGTCACGGAAGAGGATCATGATATTGCTCAGGATGTGCGCACCGTCGCGAAGCGTGCGTAGCTTGCTCCGGCTCTGCGACGGTCGCGGCCGGTACGCGACCGGCACCTCGGCGACCCGGAAGCCGTGGCTCTGCGCCTGCACGGAGAGCTCGGCCTCTACATCGAAGCCCGTGGCGACCAGCGGCACCGTCGCCAGGAAGCGGCTCGTCAGCACGCGGTAGCCGCTCAGGAGATCGCGAGTTCGGATGCCGAAGAGCAGTCTCACCAGCCAGATGAAGAGGCGATTGCCGAGCCCGTGGCCCGGCGGAAAGGCGCCGGGTCGATCGCTCTCGAGACGGGTTCCGATTACCATATCAGCACCCTCTTGCTCGGCGACGTGCAGCAGCCGGGCGACGTCCGAGGCCGGATAGGTATCGTCCCCGTCCACCATGACATAGTAGTCGGCATCACGCGCGAGCTGGAACCCGGCCATCAGTGCGAATCCCTTGCCGAGACGCGTTTCGCCGACGACTCTTGCACCGGCCTCCTCGGCCACCCGCGCGGTCTCGTCGTGCGATGCGTTGTCGACCACAAGCACCTCGGCGTCCGGCAGGAGCTCACGGAAGCGCCCGACCACCCGGCCGATCGTGCCCGCCTCGTCGTGGCAGGGGATCACCACGGCCACACGGGAGGAGTCGGGGACGGACGACCCAGTGGCCTGCACGCGGACGCTCTCGTCGAGTGCCGTCATGGCCGCATGGTACCACGCGCCCAGATTTCATAGTCGGTTCCACGCTCACGCACTTCGAGTGCAGAATCGAGAAGGACACGCCGCAGCTCGGGGCGCGAGAGCCCGCGGCCGCCCAGGCAGACGACCTCCAGCGGGTAGTCGTCGATTGCCTTGGCGAGTAGCTCGGCGCTGCCTCGGCCAAAGCTCTCACCGGAGACGAGATGTGTGAGTACGAGGCGGCGCTCGACCTCCTCGCCGCCGAGTCGTTCGTGGAGCGGTCCGAGATACATCTCGCGCACAATCAGGGGCGGGGGGTGGCCGTGAAGCAAGGGGAGCCAGCGCGAGATGTGGGCCGGCGCGAGCACGATGTCGTCGCTGTCCGCATAGCGGCTGATGAAGACCACGACCTCCATCTCGTCGGGATCCACCTTCCAACCGGGTCGCGCGATCCGGACGCCATTCTCGTTCGAGAGCGTTCGTGTCTGGGGCAGCACGAGCAGCGCCAGACTGACGAGGACGAGGGTTGCAATGACGCGCGCCGACCCTTTGCCGGTGTGTCCACCGAATCGCCACTCGAGTGGCGCGGTCAGCACCGTCGCCACGAAGACCGGCAGCGGAATCAACCAGAAGACGCGGAAGTAGGTATCGGGTCCCGTGATCTGGTTGGCGACGAAGGGTGCGGTCAACGGGTTCCAGAAGGCGCCGAAGAAAGCGACCAGCGACACGGCGGCCCAGCGACGTTGGAGTAGGCCCGGCGCGGCGGCCAGTGCGGCCGGAAGGCAGAAGAGGGCGAGCCATGCGTAGGGCCCGCTGCCGAGTACGAGATCGCTTGCGTGCGCGACGAGTCGGTCGCCCGACCAAACCAGGCTATCGAGGCGGTGTACGGCCTGCTCGAAGCTGCGCCGCGTCTCGGCGCGCAGAAGGAGCGCCAGGCCGAGCGCATGCACCGAAGCCGCCAGCCCGATCCCAAGCGTTCGTGCGCTACGCCACAGCTCGCTCCGGCTCGTCGGCCAAGGCATCGCGCCCACGAGTGCGAGTCCGGCGACCGCGGGCGCGAGCCAGAGACCGCTCGACGAGAGCCCGACGGCGGCGATCTGCGCCGACATCAGGAGTATGAAGCGGCGCCGATCGGGTCGCAGCGCAAAGGCGATCCCGTAGGCGCTGATCAGCGGAAGGGCCACATGTAGGAGCACCGACTTGCCCTGTTGCAGCCGCAGCAGAGCAAAGCCTGCGTGTCCCGCCTTGCCATCTCCGGCCAGCAGCAACACCGCCACCACGACGGCCAGTGCCCACGGCCACCGCCCCGGCAGCAGCAGGGCGAGCAGGCGCGCGTAGGCGAGTGGGATCAGCATGGCGATCAGCGGCGGGATGATGACGTGCACGAGGGTCAGCACGTCGACGCCCGTGACGCGAGCAATGCAGGCCTGCAGCATCTCCCAGGAGAGCACTTTGAAGACCGGCAGTGACATCGGGATGTCCGAGAGACCGTGCAGGGTGTCGCCGGCGAGCAGGGGCGCGTCCGGCCGATCCACGGCCGCCACCACGAGATTCACGTAGAAGGAGTCGTCGGCGTCGCTGCGATGCGCGACGGCTGTTGCCACCGCACACAGGATCGAGAGAGCGACGAGCGTTGCAGCGGCGCCATGTTCTGCGCGGGCCAGTGCCGGATGCGGAGTCATGTTCCAGGTGCGCGCGAGCGCACCCGCCGCCGCCATGCCCGCACACACCACGAAGGCGGTCAGCCACCCGGTGGTGACGTAGACGAGGATGGAGATCACGGCTGCAGCCAGCAGGGCGATCCGCGTGCGATCGTCCACATCGGGTGCGGGCAGTGTCTTGGACTCCATGCTGGGTGACTCGCGCGCCGCGCCGGAGCGCCGCCGCCAGACCGCCCAGCCGACGGCTGTGGCGCCGCACACCGCGGCGATCGTGATCAACGCATCGAGCCCCCCCCCGATCGCGACGGTCGCGTTGGCCAGGAGCGTGAAGCCTGCGAAGGGGACGACGGCGCGGTCGCAGACAAGAGTCAGCGCCGGCGCTGGCTCGGCGCTGGCCCCCGCCCTCACCCGAGCCCCCGTCGCGACGCGTGTCTGCACGACCGTCTCTTCTGCCCTGGCAGCGGCCTCACGCACTGATCAGTAGCGCCGCCGCCGCGCGAGCGCACGAAGTGTTGGATCCACACCCACTTCAGTCGAGCGGCCGACTCCCGCTGAGCGGCGCGCCGGCGCCGAAGTGCATGGCGTCTGGCAGCCGGCGGAAGCCGAGCTTGCGCGCCACCCGGAGGCTGGCCTCGTTGTCCGGTGTCGTACCCCAGCATGGCATCCGCCGCCGGCCGCGTACGTCCTCGATCAGGGCGGCCGCGCACGCTCTACTGAGGCCGCGGCCGCGGCTCTCGTACTCGGTCACGACGCCCAGCGCACCGGCTCTGTCCGGATCGTCGACCCAGATCAGGCCCACTCCGGTCGCCAGCACGTGGGCGGGCACGATCGCGTAGGCCTGCTCCTTGGGCAGGGCCGCACAGAGCGTGTGCCAGCTGGCACTCGGGACCTCGATCACGACTGGCCTTCCTCGCTTCCGCCGAGCCGCTCTTCAGGCGAGCGATTCGGAGTCTTCTGATCAGGCGGGATCCGACGCTATTCTAAGGGCGCTGCGGAGTCCGCCAGCAAGATCCCAGAGTCTACTCGCTCACCTCCCTTCGCGGTCAAGGGAAGTCTTCTTTCCTTCTTCTTCCCTAAGAGAGAATCAAGAAGTGAGAATCAAGAATGGAGACTCAAGCGAACTGTCGGAGGATGGATCGATGAGCCCCCCGATCGCCGACGCTGTGTACAGCATCGAATTCCATCGTGGCTCGCTGATCGCGCTGATCGAGCGATTGGATCTGCAGCGCTCGAGCTGCCCAGCGCGGGCCACTTCGTACACGTGTGGGGCGTGGAGGTGCCGATGTCCGACCCCGTTCTGATCGTCGATCGCGTGGCCAGGGTGGCCACGCTTACGCTCAACCGCCCCGACGCCATGAACGCGCTCTCCTCGGCGCTCCGCGACGCGATTGCTCGCGCGTTCCGCGAGCTCGAGCAGGACGACGCCGTGCGCGTCGCCATCGTGACCGGCGCCGGGCGCGCGTTCTGCGCCGGCTACGACCTGAAGGAGCTGGCGTCCGGCGCCACCGGTGACACCGCCGACTCGGCGGCCAGTGATATGGCGGATGCCATCGCGGCCTTCAGCGGCCCGATCATCGGCGCCATCAACGGCCACGCCATCACGGGAGGTTTCGAGCTGGCGCTCGCCTGCGACGTCTTGATCGCCTCGCGCGAGGCACGCTTCGCCGACACCCACGCGCGTGTCGGCATCCTGCCCGGCTGGGGGCTCTCGCAGAAGCTGCCGCGCATGATCGGGATCTCGCGCGCAAAGGAGATCTCGCTCTCGGGCAACTTCGTCGACGCCGAGCAGGCACTGGCTTGGGGTCTCGTGAATCGCGTCGTGGCACCTCTGGAGCTGCTTCCGACTTGCCATCGGCTGGCCGCCGACATGGCGTCATGCGTGCCGGGCGTACTCGAGAGCTATAAGCGGTTGATCGACGACGGGATGGGGATGTCGCTCGCGGATGCTCTGGCGATGGAGAGTGAGCGCGCCCACGCGTCCGCGGCGGCTACCCACGCGGCCGACATCGCATCCCGACGTGAGGGCGTCGTCGACCGCGGCCGCTCGAAGTCGGTCTGATGTCGGCTTGGCGGGACCCGCAGAGCGCGTGCGGGCTGCGCGCACCTCAACTCGTCCGCCGCACGCGCTGTCGACCCCCTTCGTGCGACGGGCGCAGAAACCCTAGCTGGAACGCTTGTTTCGGACCGTGCTGGACGTCCATTCGATATTTGCGAACGCGATCTCATTCGTCGCCATGGGGGTTCGTGTGGGTGGAGAGCGGCCCTTGGCTGCTGACTTGGCTGCTGACTTGGCTGCTGACATGGCGGCGGGCATTGCGCCGGATCGGATGCCTCGGCGCCCGCTTGCTGGATTCCGAATGCCGCGTCGATCCTCAGCTGTGTGCGTCGATGGGTGGCAGGGGCATCCAGTCGTGGACGGGCGAGTCGTAGTCGGCGAGATCGCGCGTTCCCGAGCGCGCACAGTGGTAGACCATCGCGGCACGGATTTCCTCGGACTCGTTGTCGGTGGACGAGTGCATCAGGTGACTGTGAAAGACGAGCAGGTCGCCGGGATCGAGCAGCACCGGTACGGCGGCCGACGTGTCATGGTCGACGATCTCCATATAGCCGAGGTTCGCGCTCGGCCTGCGGTCGGGCACGTGCTCGTGGACGGGCTCGTGATGCGAGCCGGGCATCACGTGAAGACATCCGTTCTGCAGAGTGGCGCGGGTGATCGCCAGCCAGATGCCAACCTGCGGCGAGTCGTCGAAATGGAAGTAGTGTGCATCCTGGTGCCAGGGTTGGCCCCATGCGCCGGGGTTCTTGAAGATGAACTGCGAGAGGAAGCAGTCGAGCTTCGCGCCGAGTAGCGAGCCCAGCGCCTCGAGCAGGCGGGGATCCTCGATGAAGCCGCGAAACGCCGGCCGCCGGTGCAGCTTGAAGATCTTCGACACGCCTTCCTCGGCCCGCGCGACGCTTCCACCGGCGAGGTTGTTTTCGGGCATGACGAGGCAGCCCTCGTGAAGGCCAGCGCCCTTCGCAGCGCGGCTGACGCGGACGACGTCGTCCAGCATTGCGCGGCAGGTGGCGGCTCCGGCGAAGCCCTTCAGAACAAAGAAGCCGTTGCGCTCGAAGGCGTCCGAATCGGGCGGCATCGCGCCATCCTACCCCTTGTGGCGCGAAGCGCGGATTTCACAGCGGATGCCGACGCAACCTGCCCGACCGGGTTCTCGCGCGGGCTTGGTGGCAGCTGGCTCCGCGGCGCGCGGCTCGGACCGTTTTCTCGCAGTGAAGCTTGGATGTGGTGAATTAGACCCAATAATGCGACCTCTGGATCCCCTCGAGCTCCCATCTACTTCAGGTTGCGGTCCGACCGGTCGGTCGGGAGACAAAATTCCGGAGCAAAAGGGGGGCCGGTCGCTCCATGGGGTCTAGACGAGCGGCTTTCAGTATCGGACCTCCACGGTGCCCCCGACCACGTGGGCGGTGAAGTCCGCGTCGACGTGGCCGAGGAAGAGGCGCTGGTTCATCACGGGCAGCAGGCGGCGATCTGCTCGTGGGGCTCCCAGCGCAGCCGGGTCTCGAAGACGTGCTCGTTCTGCCTGAGATCGGGAAACTCCGTGCCGGCCGCGAGCGGGTTCGGCCCACCAAAGGGGCTCAGCGCACCCGTCGACGCGTACGCGTACCCGATCTCTTCGCTTCCGTGCAGCCAGGTGTAATCAAGGGCAAGCCGCCAGTCCGAGCCGAGACCCACTTCCGTCCCGAGCCCCACCTCGACGTGTGTGGCCTCCGAGTCCAGGCTCCAGCGGTTGTCGACGGGAAAGAGCGTTCCCTGGGCGGCGACGCCCGCGATCGTTCGATCGCGCCGGTCGACGCTGGCGAAGAGCCGCGACTGCCAGCGGGGCGAGGGCTGGTGGGATAGCTCGACGCTCACGTCGCCGCCGTGCTCACCCGTCAGTCCGAGGTCGGCCGCGTAGTCGTCGTCCCGGTAGCGACCGGTCAGCGAGAGATCGATGGCCGCGGCGAGGGCGAGGACGAGGCGCAGCTCGGCGTCGTGTCGATCCCGATCGGCCAGGTCGGGCCTGCGCAGCAGCGGGGCGGAGACAGCTGCCGTGCCGCCCGCGCGCTCGATGAGGGCGGCGTTCGGATCGGGCTCGTAGGGTGAGCCGCGGCGTCGCGAGTACGTGTAGGAGGTACGCAGCGTCAGCCATTCGATGCGTCGAAGCGTCGCGTCCAGCCGCAGCGTGTCGTCGGCGGTGCGATTGCGCTCGCGCCCCTGCCATCTGCGGGCATCGCGTCTGTACTCTGCGCCGAGTCGCAGTCCGCGCGCAGCCCGCAAGTCCAGCGCGGCCAGGAAGAGCAGCTGCTCGCGATCGAAGGCCGCTGGACCCAGGCGGAGCTGCGGCGTGGCGGGCGCGCCGCCATCTTCAGGGACGTAGCCGGGGACGGCACCGAGCCGTGAGGCGTAGACGGTCTGCTGGTCCCGATCCTCGTAGCGGAGCGCGACTCGCAGGCCGAGCGGCCGCCAGGGTCGGAGCTGAAGCTCGCCGCGCGCAACCAGCAGCTCGGTGCTCGCCTCTGCGGAGGTTCGCGAGAGCGCCGAGACGTTGTCCCAGGGCGCGAGGGCTGGGTTGATGGTGGCGGGAAGCAGCGCGCCGTCCTGCTCCATGCGCTGCCACGCGGCGCTGGCGGTGAAGCGACCGCGCCAAGGCCCCTGCAGCGCGACGTGGCCGCGAAGTGCGTGGGCGTGGTTGTCCGGCGCAAGCGCCATCTGCCCCTGGGCGACAGCCGGGCTCGGGAAGGGGTTCTCCCACACCAGCCGCTCCTCGGCGTTCTCGAAGCGGGAGTAGTCGTAGCCGAGGTCTGCCTGCAGGCGGCTGCCGGCATATGCGATCGCGGCGCTCACGTCGTTCGTGATCTGGTCGACGGGCAGGGGCGCCTCGACGACGCTCCCGAGCGCCGGCGAGATGAATGCGAAGAACATCGACCCGCCGGTGGGTCGGGTGCCTTCGCGCCGATCACGCCGCCAGGCCGCCGAGATCCGCCATGCGGGAGTCGGTGTGGCGATCAGGTCGATGCCGCTGCGGCCGCGCTCTATCGCGAGTGTGCTGCGCGGCACCGCCAGGTCCGCGCGTGCCGGGCCGCCGAGCGCGAAGCCCGTCGGTAGACGCAGGCTCGAGGTCCCGACACCGAGAAATGGGGTGCGCGCATCGTGCATGGAGGGATGCGCGAGCGCGTCGTGGAATCCATCCACGCGGAAGCGCCCCAGCCGGCCGAGACCGCCGACGTAGAGCGCGTCGTCCCGGCCCGCGTTCTGTGCGCGGAAATCCACGTAGAGGGCTTCGTCGCGTCGGCGTAGTCCGGCCGCCAGGTCGGGTGCGATGAAGCCGTCGGAGAGATCGACGTATTTGTCGAAGCGCGCCTCGCCATCGCTTCCGGAGCTGCCCAGGTAGCCGAGCGATGCGCTCGCCCGCACGAGCCAATCCTCCCCCCACACGCGCTCGCGTGGGGCGCGCCACGGAAATGTGTAGAGCAGGCCACTGGGGCTTCGGGGCCGGGTCGATCGGTGGGATGAGAGACCGAGCGGATCCGGGATCTGGAAGGGCAGGCGGCCGGTCGGATCGAGCAGCGTACCCGATGCCTCTCCGCCCTCCGCGCGCAGAACGATCTGTGCGCTCGCGTCGCCGGCGCTCAGAGCGAGGAGGGCGATCGCGCTCAGGGGAAGAGCGTGGCGCGGTCGGGAGACGTGGCGGGCGCGTCGGCTCATCGGTGAAGGCGCGCTCCGGAGGGATGGTTGGATCCGTGGACGCGCGAATGACAATTCACGCAGCCCCGATTCATCAGGCGTTCGTCGGGCCGTCCGCCCAGTGCCAGCTCGTCGCGTGTGAGAAGCGGCGTGGCGTGGCCCACGATTGCCGACTGCACATGACACTGCTGGCAGAGTGCGGGCGGTGTTGCACGCAGCAGCGCGAGCCGGCTCGATCCGTGCGCGAGGTGGCAGTTCAGGCAGCTCTCCACGACCGGAGCGTGCTCCCATAGGAAGGGCCCGCGCTTGTCGGCATGGCAGCGGTAGCAGAGCTGGTTCACCGAGTCGGCGCGAATCAGCACCGGTGTATCGGCGCCGTGCGGATCGTGGCAGTCGGCACACGAGATCTTTCCCTCGAGCAAGGGCATGTGGGAGCGCTTGCGGAAGTCGCGACGTTGGCCGGGATGACAGATGAAGCAGGTCTCGTTGATCCCTTCCTCGCGCAGCAGGCCGCGTGGAGAGATCGAGGACATCGCGTCGTGGCAGTCGCTGCAGGCCAGATCGGCGCGCTCGTGGATCGATCCGGGCCAGCGAGCCCGGCTGCCGCCGGAGTGGCACCGCAGGCAGGTCGCGTTCTGCGTCGCTGGGGGCGTCCCGCGCTCACGCGTGAAGGCGACCAGCAGGCCCGGCGCCGCCGGGTCGGCCATGTGGTCGGAGCCGGGACCGTGGCACGCCTCGCATTGGCGTGCCTCCAGCTGGTTGCGCGGCCGTTCGCGGAAGAGGCGGCCGTGCGTGGTGCGCGACCAGTGCTCGGTCTCCACGGGATGACAGGCGCGGCACGCCGCCTCTCCAACGAAGCTGGCGCCGTGTGTCTGCGAGGAGGAGGGTGGGCCCGCCCTCGGATCGGCCGGCGCAATCAAGGTCGGATCCGCCCGCGCGATGGATGCCGCGGCACAACCGAGCACGAGCAGGGCTCGGATCGCGCCACCCCGTTTGATCATCGTCGTGCTGGCGACGCGGACTCCGTCGGTGTGCAGAACCTTTGCCTGCGGCGTGCGAGTCCGACGAGCGTCGCGCCGCCACTCGCGAGCAATACGGACTGCGATGGCTCCGGCAGGGCGATCAAATTGTCGAAGCCCGCGATCGTGTCGATGAACTCACCGGCGGCGGCGCCGGTCCCCCCGCCAACCGGGGCCGCGTCGGCGTGGATCAGGCGCAGCTCGCTCAGGGCCGAGAGGGTCGCTGCGAGATCGGGCAGAGGCGTCAGGGCGATGAGGTCCGGCCCGTCCAGCGAGAGTTCGACGGATTGCCATCCGCTGCCCGCTGTCACGATCACCGGCGCCGCCGAAGCGAACGTACCGCCCGGCCCCTGAATGCCGAGCCGGAGCGAGACGTCACTTCCGCTCAACACGATCACATCCAGCCCCAGCGAGAGCACATCCTCGCCGATATAGTCGCCGCTCCACTGCGTCGTGTTGAAGACGGCCAAACGGCCGCCGGCGCCCGCGCTGCCGTTGGCGGCGGCCTCGAGATAGGCATCGCCGGGACCATCGGGCCCGCCGTCCGCCACGCGAATCGGCGGCGTCGGGTGGCTGAAGCCGACCCCCCAGCCCGCGGTGCCCGGGGCCTGGAAGTCGTCGATCTGGTCGAGCATCACCGCCTCGGCGGCGTCACATAGCGCCAGCCCGAGCAGCAGCACGCCCAGGCCTGCGCGGAGGGTCGCCCGCTTCCCGCATCCGCGTCTCGAATTCAGCACGCCTCGCCTCCGTGGCCCACCCCGATCGAGTGCATATACGGGTGGCGGTGCACGAAGGTTTCAGACCTGGCAGAGCGTGGGGTCGTGGATGATAAGGAGACGTCCGCATCGACATCTTCGATGGTTCAGCCCCGCGCCGCCCTTCTCCTTCTCACCAGCTGGTAGCCGGCGATCGCTGCGATCACGAGCACGGTGCCGGGCAGGCGGTACTCGTCGATCATCGCGAGCAGCTGCTCGATGGGTTCCTGGAACCACTCGGCGGCGGCAATGATGAGGATCAGACGGAAGATCAACGAGATCGTCGCCAGCCCGAGGAAGGCGGCCGCGTTCATGCGCGCGATGCCTGCCAGCGTGCTCACCGTCGGGCCGCATAGGAGCAGCACCACGACGTGCCCGGCGCGCTGAAAGAGCCGCTCCAGCCAGCGCACCCAGCGTGCGAACCGTTTTGCCCGCGCCTCGAGCCAGACCAGCCCGACGGGCCCGAGCGAGCGACCGAGGTAGAAGCAAGTCGTATAGAAGAGCAGCCGCCGCACGGTGCCCACCGCAAGCAGGGCGAGTGGATCGGCGTTGGGTGCCGCCAGCATGAAGTGGCGGCCGAGTGGACTGAGGGCCACGAGTAGGAGCGGCTGCTCGTTCACGAGATAGAGCGAGAACGCTACTCCGAGAAGCGACCCCGTTCCCATCACGCCGATCATCATGGCGCAGATTCGGACGATGCGGCGGTCCTCGGCGCTGAGCATCGCGGCGTATTCCGGAGCCAGG
>JAFDDH010000304.1 GCA_019310975.1 Deltaproteobacteria bacterium
CTCAGCCGGCGTTCATGGCGAGGCCGACTCGGGCGTCATGGGCCCGCACATCGGCCGCGTGCCCTTGATCGGCCATCGCGGCATCGCGGTCGTGCACATGACAGGTGGCACATCGCGGCTCGTGATGCCGCTCCTCGACGACAACTGCGATGCCTCGGGTGGCGTTCACGAGGGCGCGGTGCTGGCATTGCTCGATACGGCTGGCGCCATGGCCTCGTGGGCGGAGTCCGGACCGGGCCAGTTCAAGGCCTCCACGGCCTCGATGCAGCTGCAGAATCTGGGCCCCGCACCCAAAGGCGATCTCATCGCCTACGGGCGCTGCGTCCAGAACGACAACGAGATCTACTGGTCCGACGTCGAGGTCGCGAGTGCGGCCGACGGCAGGGTGACGGCACGCGGCACGGTGCTCTATCGCATCGTGAAGTGATCGTGTCATGGCTCGAGAGTCCCGGACCATCCGCTTCCGAATCAATCCACTACCCCAAAGAGACAGACTCACATCCGAGGAGACATACGAATGCCCGTGAATCCCGATGCCGTTGGCGAGAAGGGAAAGCCGACCAAGCACTCTTGGACGTCGAAAGATGCGCTCCTCTATGCCCTCGGTGTAGGCGCTGGCGTGGACGAGCTCGCCTTTACGACCGAGAACACGAAAGACACGCCCCAGCGCGTTCTGCCCACGATGGCCGTCGTCGTTGGCATGGGAGGCTTGCCCTTCGACAAGATCGGCTCCTTCAATCCCGCGATGCTGCTTCATGGCGCGCAGAAGATCGAGCTCTATGGGGAGATCCCCGCCGAGGGCGAGCTCGAGACGACCGGCGAGATCGGGGCGATCTGGGACAAGGGCAAAGGCGCGTCCGTGGACCTCGTATGCGAAGCGGTCGATACCAAGACCGGGAAGCTCCTGCTCAAGACCACGATGACCGCCTTCCTGCGTGGCGAAGGGAATTTCGGCGGCGAACGAGGTCCGGCAACCACCTTCGAGCTCCCCGATCGCAAGCCCGACCACGAGCTGCGCTACGAGACGCGGATCGATCAGCCGCTCCTCTATCGCCTCTCGGGCGACCGCAACCCACTACACTCCGACCCTTCGTTCGCGAAGATGGGTGGCTTCGATCGTCCGATTCTCCACGGTCTATGCACCTACGGGTTCACAGGACGCGCTCTGCTCCACTCCATCTGCGGGTCGGACCCGGCGCGCTTCAAGTCGATGGAGGGGCGCTTCTCGAAGCCCGTGATGCCCGGCGACGATCTCAACATCGCCATGTGGCTGGACGGCAATCGATGCCTCTTCCAGACGAAGAACCAGGATGGTGTCGTCGTCCTGGACCAGGGCGTACTCGTATTCGAATGAGCCATCGCCCGGCACGCTCGTTGGCCGGGCCTCATCACAGACACGCTGTGGCCCTCCGTCTGGGGGGCCGGGTGTGAGGTATTGGAGAAAGTCATGAGCCGCGGTCTGATCATCAGTGGCACGCGAGAGCGCACACGCGACCAGCTCTTCGCACGGGCGAGCCGCGCTTCGACGGCTTTCGACGCCATCGGCGTTGGGCCGGGGGATTCGGTGGCGCTGATGCTGCGCAATGACTTCCCCTTCCTCGAGACCGCCTTCGCGGTGGGTCGTCTGGGCGCGCACGCGGTGCCGATCAACTGGCATTTCCTGGCGGACGAAGCCGAGCATATCCTGCGCGACTCGGGTGCGAAGGCCGTCGTCGTACACGCCGATCTGCTGCCGCAGATCGAGGCGACGATCCCGTCCCACGTGGAGGTCCTGGTGGTGGAGACCCCGCCAGAGATCGCTCGGGCGCATGGCGTGAGTGGCGAAAATGCACGCGTTCCCGAAGGTCGCATCGACTATGAGGACTGGCTCACCAGCCAGGAAGAGTGGGATCAGGCGCCACGCAGCTCGCCGGGCTCGATGATCTACACCTCGGGAACGACCGGAAAGCCCAAGGGTGTCCGCCGCAAGCCTCCAACGGGCGAACAAATGCAGCTCGGTCGCAAGGTCGGAGCTGAGATCTATGGCTTCGGGCCGGACGCCCGTGCGGTGGTGACGGGGCCCATGTACCACATTGCTCCGAATGTCTTCGCGCTGGCCATCGCGGCCCTGGGCGATCGACTCGTCCTCCAGCCGAAGTTCGATCCTCTGGAGCTCTTGGGACTGATCGAGGAGCACGCGATCACGACGCTGAATATCGTGCCCACGATGTTCGTGCGTCTGCTGCGGCTGCCGAAAGACGAACGCGAGCGCTTCGATCTGAGCTCACTCACCCACGTCGTTCACAATGCGGCGCCGTGCCCGCCCGACGTCAAGCGAGCGATGATCGAATGGTGGGGCCCAGTGATCATTGAGCTCTATGGGGGTACAGAATCCGGTCCCGCGGCCGCTTGCAATAGTGAAGAGTGGCTCGCCCACCCCGGCACCGTCGGCCGAGCGGTCGAAGGCTCGAGGCTGCGCGTACTCGACGACGAGGGGAACACACTGCCGGTAGGAGAGATCGGCGAAGTGTTCATGCACAGCTCGACGAACTCCGAGTTCACGTATCACGGACGCCAGGCCGAGCGCGCCGAGATCGAGAAGAATGGCCTGATTACGCTCGGCGATGTCGGATATCTCGACGAAGACGGATATCTCTACCTCTGCGATCGAAAGCGGGACATGGTGATCTCGGGCGGCGTGAACATCTACCCGGCCGAGATCGAGAACGCACTCATCGGGATCGAAGGCGTGGGAGACTGCGCAGTCTTCGGCATTCCCGATGCCGAATTCGGTGAGTCCCTGCTCGCTCTCATCGAGAAGGAGGCTGGCACTACGATCACCGCCGAGTCTGTCCGGGCCGAGCTCCTGCACCGGCTAGCCCGGTACAAGGTTCCGAAGCGAATCGAGTTCGGCCATGACCTGCCGCGTGAGGACACGGGGAAAATCTACAAGCGCAAACTACGCGATCCCTACTGGCTTGATGTGGAGAAGAACATCTGATCTTGCGCGGAAGCCGAGTGGCAGGACAACGCCGTGCGGGCGACATCATCTCGACCACGGCCTCCATCGAGGACATCCGAGACAAGGGTACGGGCGAGACGAAGCCCCCAAGCAACCGACGGCATCCACTCATCCGGCGGGCGAGCCCCTGGCGACAATCGCCCAGCGACTCGACGAGGATCAGACCTACCGGTACTCGGACGCCTCGGGTGATCGCATGAAGATTCACCTCGATCCCGAGGTGGCCAGGCAGGCCGGCTTCCCCGGAATCATCGGCCGCGGCCTCGGGGCGTGTCACCCAGGCTCGTGGCTGCGAACTTCGCCGGGAGCCTTGCCCGTCCACCTGCGAAAAGCCTTGCGAAAGCTGGCTGCCTCGCCGTACCCCACGAGCTGTGCGATCTGTTCGATGGTGAGACGCGAGTTCCTCAAGTAGTCCGCTGCCAGATCCCTTCTCACCTGATCGAGCAGTTCCTGATAGGTCACACCCTGCTCGTTCAGATGACGACGCAGGCTGCGAACACTCATGCCCAGCGTGGCTCCGATTCCGTCCATTTTGGGGAATCGACCCGGCGTCTTGAGCAGCTCCTCCTTGACCTTCCGGATCAGACCGTCTTCTTCCTTGACGGCGTGGAGCCAGCGCTCGCACTGCTGACGACAGATCTGCGCCATCTCCATGTTGGAGAACCTGAGCGGTGCGTTCAGATGCCGGCTCTCGAATTGGATGCTGGTGTATGGAGCATCGAACTCCGGTCGACAGCGGAACACGGCTTCATAGCGCTGCGCGTGCGGGGGCTCGGGGTAGCAGAGCGTCAACCTGTTCGGCTTGATCGGCTCACTCAGGAGGACGCCTGCAACGGCCGCCGTACACGCCAGCGTGGCCTCATGCGCGAAGATCTCGAAATCGCCCAATTCCGCCGATTCGACTGCCCTTGCGCACACATGGGGCGGCGTGATCTCGAACTCGAAGCTGATCACCGGGTCGAAGATCTCGTAGTAGCGGCTCACGAGTTCGATTGCCTGTCTGAGGTCTCTTGCGCTGAGCAGCGCGTACCCCAGTATGCCGAAATGCGAGATTCGGCCCCGGAGACCGTATTCGAGCCCGAGACCGCTATCGTCGGTGATACGCAGCGCCTCGGTGACGAGTGAGGCGAATTGCACCTGGCTCACCTGGCCATCGTCCTGCGGCGACAGATCGGGATCGATCCCGCAGCGACGCATGATCGGCGCGGCCGGGAAGCCCTTCTCGTCGAGGAGCGCCCCGAGGTGCAGAATCCAGCTACTGGGAACTCTGGCCACCAAAGAACTCGCCCATTTCAGCATCGATTGGCCGGCCAGTGCGCACGTCGGCGGCCTCCCAAGATTTCATCTCGATGTACAGATTACATCGATTTGGCCGAATCGACCCCCCACCTGGCCGACC
>JAFDDH010000305.1 GCA_019310975.1 Deltaproteobacteria bacterium
TGACCGCCGACCCCCGTGAGCATCAGCTCTCGTTCCTTGAATTCGGTGTCTGTCATGGCGTTTCGCTCTCTTCCCGGGCTTGGCTGATTCCTTCTGCGCTCCCGATATGCGCGAGCCGCGCGAGGTTATGCTCGAAAACGGCCTCGCCATACTCGAGCGGCGAGCCCCCACTCAGTCGCGGGCGATCATCACCTGGTAGCCTCGATGATGAGCCCGGGGATGCCGATGTTCAGCAAGACCCGCACCGTATGTCCAGTGGCCACGAGCGTCTTCGATTCATTCGGCATCTTCGCTTCCCTGCGAACCGGAACCAGCGGCGAGGATTCGCTCCACCAGGAGGGGGCGCTGGATCTGACCCGTGGCGGCCGTACGCGGCAAAGAGGGCGCGATCTCCATGCGGCGCGGATGTTTGAAACGCGCGAGCCGGCCTTTGCAGTAGCCTCGCAATGACTCGAGGTCGAGCTTCTCGCCGCCCGCCTCGGCGGCAGGATTCAGCACCAAGACCGCACAGATCAACTCGCCCCACTCCGGATCGGGGATGCCCACGACCGCCACCTCGGCCACCGCCGGATGCTGGACCAGAACCGCTTCGACCTCGCTGGGCGACACGCTCTCGCCGCCAGCTCGGATCACGTCCCGCAGGCGCCCCGTGATCCAGAGAAAGCCCTCCTCGTCCAGGTTGCCCAGGTCTCCGGTGTGGTACCAGCCGTCTCGCAGGGCCGCCGTCGTCGCAGGCTCATCTTCGAAGTAGCCGTCCATTAAGTAATCGCTGCGCAGGCAGACCTCACCCTCCTCGGTCACACGCAGCTCGACGCCGGGCACCGGGCGACCCACGCTGCCTGGCTTGTGCGCAACATCTCGGCTGGCCAGCGCCGTACCCGCCCCTCCTTCGGTCGAGCCGTAGTACACGCGCAATGTCGCGTCGGGGAACTGTCTCCGGAGGGAGTCCAGCAGCTCGGGGGGCGTCGCCGAGGTACCGGTGTCGATCGTGCGCAGGGAGGAAAGCTCGAAACGGTCGAAATCTGCCTCGAGAATACGGCCCCAAATGGCGGGGATGCAGTAGAGCCGATTTGCGCTGCGCCGCGCCACGGCTCCGAGCAAGGCCTCCGCCGTCGGCGTGCCCACCAACACGATCTCCCCCACCGTCTGCCAGGCTGCGATGGCCAGCGTAAATGCCGCCATGTGGAAGAGCGGAAACATACACACCGAGCGCTCGGGCTCGTCGACGAAGACACCTTGAAAACCGCGCAGGCAGTTCACCCGATGGGAGAGCAGCACCCCCTTTGGGCGACCGGTGCTCCCGCTCGTAAAGAAGATGACGTGCGGATCACTCTCTGTGAGCCCCGCACACTGGACTTCGTCGCGACTACAGGTAGACGCCGCACGAGTCAGGTCGGTCCCGCTCGTCGCAGCCGCGGTGCCGATTGCGCCGAAGGGGATCCCCTGCGCCATCGCCAGTGCCTGAGCCGCCTCGGCGCGTTCGGCATCCGCAACCAGAAGTTTGGGTTTCGCCCAGGCGATGATGTCGCCGGCTTCATCGGGAACGAGCCGCGCGTTCAGCGGGGCAAAGATCGCGCCCAACTTGGCCAGCCCGACAAAGAGAGGCAATACCTCGAGGCTGGTGTCGGCCCAGCAGACCACGCGATCTCCATGACCGATCCCTCGCTCCGCCAGGACGCGCGCCATGGCGTTGCCCGCGTCGTTCAACTCGGCGTAGCTGAGCTGCTCGTTCTCCATGCTGGCCGCGATGCGCTCCGGAAAGTTCGCGGCGTTGCGTCTGAAGATTTCCCCGACCAGAAGAGCCATGGTCGTATTATGCAGAATGAGATTCTCAATTCCAAGAATTTTGTTATTGTGATTCCTGGAGGGACTGGAATGGCCGCCCGGAGGGTGCGCAAGCACGCGAATACGCTTCGAATTCTTACTCACTTCCCCGAGGCGCAGCTGGGGGCAATCGCCGAACGCCTGCCCGGCATCGAGCTCGTCCCCATTCCGCTGGAAGGGGAGCTGCCATCGGAAGCCAGCGGTGAAATCCTGCTCACCTATCCCTGGGATACGGGCAATCTCGCGCAGGCCCTCGAGCGCGGCGTGCGCTGGGTTCACGCCGTGGGCACGGGGGTGGATCGCCTGCCCTTCCCCCTGATTGCCGATCGCATCCTCACATGCTCGCGGGGCGGGAGCTCCATCCCCATTGCCGAATGGGTCCTCGCCATGTTGCTCGCTTTCGAGAAGCACTTGCCCGAGGCCTGGATCGACGCGGCACCCGAGCAATGGAGCGCGCTCGAGCTCGGGCGCCTCCACGGCAAGACGGTGGGATTGGTGGGCATTGGCAGCATCGGCGTCGCCGTGGCCGAGCGCGCCCAGCCCTTTGGCGTCTCGCTGATCGCCGCGCGCCGCAGCGATGCCCCCAGCCCATTGGAAGGCGTGGAGTGCGTGACCAGCCTACGCGAACTCTTTGGCCGCGCCGACCATTTGATTCTGGCTGCACCCGCCACTCCCGAGACCCGTCACCTCGTTGACGAGGAGTCACTGGCCTGGATGAAGCCCGGCGCGCATCTCATCAACGTAGCGCGGGGGTCACTGATCGATCACGACGCGCTGCGCATCGCCCTGGACGACGGACCCGTGGCCCGCGCCTCCCTGGATGTAGTCGACCCCGAGCCACCGCCCGCGGGTCACTGGCTCTACGAACATCCGCGCGTCTTCCTCAGCCCGCACGTTGCCTGGAATATGCCCGGCGCCTTTGATTTGCTCTTGGAAATCTTCCTCGACAACATGGAGCGCTATCAGCTCGACGAGCCTCTGACGGGACGGGTCGACAAGGAGCTTCGTTATTGAGTGGGAGAGTTGAGGGAGATCAGAGTATTCGACGCATGATCTTGGAGACGCGCCCCGGTGACGGCTGCTACAACGAGAAGGGTGGTACCGAGACGGCCGTGAATTCCGGCAAGAAGACCTCACGCGAAACCTGCATCGAGATCGAGTAGGAGCAACCTTGGATCTACGCTACTCGGAAAGTGATGAACGCTTCCGCGCGGGGCTGCGGAGCTGGCTAGCAGAAGCTGTGCCGGCTCACGGTCCCGCGCCCAAAGGGAGCGACTGGGACGCGCGCCGCGCCTATGACACCGGCTGGCAGCGCAAACTCTACGACGCGGGCTACGCGGGGATCAACTGGCCGGCGGAGTACGGAGGGCGCGACGCCTCGTTGACGGAGCAGCTGGTCTACTACGAGGAGATCGCGCGGGCCCACGCGCCCTACGTCGGGGTCAACTTCGTCGGCATGCTTCACGGCGGCCCCACCCTCATCACCGAAGGGACCGAGGCCCAAAAGCGGCACCACGTGCCGCAGATCCTGAAAGGCGATCAGGTCTGGTGCCAGGGCTTCTCGGAGCCGGGCGCCGGTTCCGACCTGGCGGCCCTCTGCACGCGGGCGGAGCGCGATGGCGATCACTACGTCGTGAACGGCCACAAGATCTGGACGTCCTTCGCTCAGTGCTCTGATTATTGTGAGCTTCTGGTTCGCACCGACCCGAGCTCGAAGCACGGCGGCATCACCTGGCTGATCATGGACATGCGCAGCGACGGCATCGAGATCCGCCCGCTCCCCACCATCGTGGGTGAGGGGGAGTTCAGCGAGGTCTTTCTCGAGAACGTGCGCATCCCAAGGGAGAATCGCGTCGGTGCGGAGAACGACGGCTGGCGCGTCACCAACGTGACCCTGCGCTTCGAGCGTGGCACGGCCTTCGCCAGCGACATGATTCAACTTCAGCAATTCATCGGAGAGCTGGTGAGTGTGGCGAAGAAGGTCACCCGCCACGATGGCTGTGCCTGGGACGACCTGGCACTTCGGCGCGAGGTGGGACACCTGGCGGCGGAGCTCGATGCGCTATGGGCCATGGTCAAGCTTTCGGTGTGCCAGTCCAGCGCGACGGGCGTCCCGGGGCTGGGCGGATCGGCCATCAAGCTCTTCTATACCGATCTCTACAAGCGCGTCGGCGAGCTCTCCATGCGGCTGCTCGGGCGCGCGGGCCTGTGTCGCGAAGATGTCGCGGGGCTCCCCAGCGGGCACTTCCTGCATCGAGCCATGCAATCGCTCTCGCTCACCATCGCGGCGGGCACCTCACAGATTCAGCGCAATATCATCGGCGAGCGCGTGCTCGGGCTGCCCAAGGAGCCTCGGCCCCAGGGCTGAGCCAGCAGGGCGGGAAGAAGGGAATCGAGGAGAAGCGTTCGTGGATTTTCAACTGAGCGAAGAGCAAGAGGCCCTGCGCGCGGGCACTCGAAAGTTCTGCGACGAGCAGATGCCGGTCACGCGCCTGGCCGAGTTCGAGAAGACGCGGGGCTTCGACCTCGAGCTATGGAGTGAGCTCGCGCAGATGGGCGTCTTCGATCTCCATCGGCATGGCGGAGGCGGTATTGGTCTTCTGTGAGCTGGGCCGGAGACTGGTCCCGGGCCCGCTGGCGTGGAGCCAACTGGCTGCAGGGTACATCGACGGCGCCGCCGAGGGTGACTGCGTGGTCGGAGGAATCGACCGAGTAGGCGACCCCACCGGCCCCATACTCATCGAGCATCTCGAAAGCCTGGATGCCCTGATGGTCCTCCGGCCCGATGGCGTCTACCGGGTCGATCCCGGACAGCTCAGCGGTCAACCTGTCGAGGTTCCCCTGGATCCGCTGACCCCCATGCATTATTTGGATGATCTGCCCGAGGGTGATCGCATCGGCGGGGCCGAAGAGATGCGGCGGCTGCGCCTGCACGGCGCTGCGTTGAGCTCGGCGCTGATGTTGGGGATCGCCGAGTCGACCCTCGAGCTCGCCAATGCCTACGCCAAGGAACGCGAGCAATTTGGTCGTGCCATCGGGAGCTTCCAGGCGGTGAAACACATGCTGGCAGACATGTTCGTTCGAACGGAGGTCGCGCGGGCCGCCGTCTACGCTGCCGGCGCCACCCTGGACGACCCCGTGGTAGGCGACATTCGACGCGCGGTGGCGAGCGCCGGGGTGACGGCCGGCGAGGCCGCTCACGAGAACGCCTGCGCCTGCATCCAGATTCACGGGGGCATGGGATACACCTGGGAGGTCCCCGCGCACTACTATATGAAGCGCAGTTGGGTGCTCAGTACACACTTTGGTGACCGAGC
>JAFDDH010000115.1 GCA_019310975.1 Deltaproteobacteria bacterium
CCAGTCCGTCCCCGCCCTCCCCAGCCCGCCCAACTCCGAGAGCCCGATGAAGATCTACACCACCGCACCGATGGAAGATCCGCGCGACGCGCGCACCACATTCTCCCAGCTCGAAGAGATCGGTTACGACGGCGCCTTCTCGTTCGAGGCGAAGCTGGATCCCTTCCTGCCGCTGGTCCTCGCCGCCGAGCACACGCGGACGCTGCGATTGGGCACCGCCATTGCGATTGCATTTGCGCGCAACCCGATGAACCTCGCCAACACCGCGCACGGTCTACAGGCCATCACGGGCGGGCGCTTCATTCTGGGGCTCGGCTCACAGGTGCGGCCGCATATCGAGAGGCGCTTCAGCATGCCCTGGTCCAAGCCGGCGGCGCGCATGCGCGAGATCGTCCTGGCCATCAAGGCGATCTTCGACGCCTGGGAGGGCAAGTCGAAGCTCGACTTTCGCGGCGAGCTCTACAACCACACGCTGATGATCCCCGCCTTCGATCCCGGCCCGAACCCCTATGGCCCCCCACCGATCTTCACCGGCGGTTTCGGCCCCCTGATGACGGCGGTGGCGGGCGAAGCCGCGGACGGCTTCTTCGCGCACCCCTTCAACAGCCGGAAGTCGCTGCTCGAGAACACGATGCCGGCGCTCGAGAAGGGGCTCACGCGGAGCGGCCGAACGCGGGAAGACCTCGAGATCATCTGCGCCACGCTGACCGTTACAGCGGACGGCGAGGAGGAGTTTCTGCGCGTGAAGACCGCGGCGCGCAAGCAGCTCGCCTTCTATGGCTCCACGCCCGCCTATCTCCCCACCCTGGAGTGCCACGGCTGGGACGAGCTGCACCGCGATCTGAATCGGCTCTCCAAGCAGGGTCGCTGGGACGACATGACGCACCTGATCGACGACGAGATCCTCGAGACCCTCGCCGTGGTGGGGCCGCGCAAGGAAATTGCCGGCAAGCTTCACGAGCGGCTCAGTGGAATCGCCGACGGCGTCTCGCTGACCCACAACCGCGCCCCCGACCCCGAGCAGTGGGCCGACGTGGTGGCGGACCTCAAGCGCCTCTCTATAAGCCCGCCGCAGCGCTCTACAAGCCCGCCGCGGAGCTCTCTATAGGCCCGCCGCAGCGCTCTATAGGCCCGCCGCGGCGCTCTACTACATGGGACCCACCGCGGCGCGTGACGCTAGGGGGCCACGATCCCCTTCTCGAACGCGGCTCGCCAGCCGCCCTGCTCGAAGATCGCCCTCGAGCAGTGTGCGCCGCGCGGCACGTAGTCCGCGATCGCGGGCGATGGGACGCCGCTCTCCACTGCCTCGGCCAGCTTCAGCAGCAGTGGATCGTGGCGCAAGAGCATGCGGAAGGTGAGCTGGCCGTCCAGGTAGTCGCCCCAGTCGAGCCAGGTGACGCCCGTGTCTGCGATCGCGTTGGTGGGGCGGTCCTGCTTGCGCGAGACCACCAGGGTGAAATAGCCGTCAGCGTCGTGGGCGATCTCGTGGTCGACCTTGGCATCCTCGCAGATGCCCGCCCAGAAGTTGTAGGTCGTCACGGTAAAGCCCCGGATGTCCATACCCGGGGTGTAGACCGGCTCCTCGGGCGTGCGCGGGGTGCGAAGTGCCTTGGCGCGGCACACGAAGACCTCTCCGAGCCGATTCGTGTACGGTGCGACGAGATAGAGCAGGTCATCGCTGGCCATGATGTCATAGGGCAGCCCCCAATTGGAGCGCACGATGAACTTCCCCGGCCAGTTGAGACCGCGCATATCCGGGATCGGGAGCGGCGCAAAGTGTGTGCGATCTGCGGGTGGCGAGCTGCCGGCCGGGTAGGGGTCGCACTCATCGCAGTGAAAGGTCTGCCCGCCCGCCGCGTCATAGACACTGACGGAGGGCAGCGGCACGCCGGTATTATTCGGCGGCAATGCGCCGAGCTCGGAGCCCGTGGTCCGGTAGATATTGAATACGGCCTGGTTGGGCTCGCCGCGCTTGGTGAGCCCCACATAGGCCGTGTTGGGTTCGCGATCCTGGGGCGCGGGCGGTGCGGTGAATACGAACTGAGCGGTGAAGCGGCGGTCCGCCCCGTCGGGCACCGGGCCGCGGAAGGGATTGGCGCTACCCGAATCCGGATCCAGGTCGACGTCGATCAGCGTGGCCAGGTTGTTGGTGTCGAAGTCGGACGGGTGGAACGCGAAGTAGCGCGAGTTCGGGTAGACGCCGCGAAAGACGACCCTGCCGCCATTTGGCACCGGTATGAAGCCGGGCGGGCCGCCCTCGCCGTGCCAGAAGCGGTTGCTGAAGTAGTTGGACGCCGAGGTATCCAGCAGATAGGGGAAGCGGTTGCTCGTGAGCGGGCTGCCCGCACCTGGCCAGGCCTCACACGCCGACTCGCGCACCAGCTCACCCTTCTCGTAACGACCATCCCCCAGTGCAATGCCGCACCGTTCACGCGCGTAGTCGGAAATGCGGCCCTCCACATTCGCGAGCTCGGGGTCGATCAAGCGCGGGAAGATGCCGAGCACAGCGGCACCGTGGGCGTCACGCGCGCCGGCGAGAAGATCGTGGAGGAATTGCAGGTCATCGCGAATCTCGTCTGGCGCGACGTCCAGGAGCTGACGCACGGCATCGGCATGGCCCACGAACTCGTTGTAGTCGCTCTTGACGGGCAGCTCGCCCGCGATCAGTGCGCGCAGCGTCTGCTCGAATCGTTCCTTGCTCATATCCACTCCAAGTCTACGACGGCGTAGCGGGCGCCTGCCCCGGATCCAGGCGCTGATAGCCGAAGGCCTCGAAGGCGAAGCCCCAATTCTCGTTGACGGCCTCCACGATCTCGCGTGGGAACTCGAAGACATTCTTCTCGAAGGTCCCCAGCTCGGCCAGGTACATCTCGAGCTGCGGGCGCACGGCCCCGAAGTCACCGAGCTCGAGGTGGTGGTAGATCCGCTCCAAGATCTCCAACGGCCGCTCGTCCAGGTCCTCGTAGCGCACCTCGAAGAGACGCTCGGGCGCGATGTGCTTGCGGTCCTCGAGATACTTCGTCATCAGGCGCCGGTAGGCTTCCAGCACCCAGGCGTCGATGGTTTCCCAATCGAACTCCTGCAGGACCTGGCCCGGAAGCACCTTGCGGTACATATTTCGCATCGACTGATAGACCGGGTAGGGGTTGCGGACGATATGGACGAAGCGCGCATCCGGGAAGAGACCCTGCAACACCGGGATTCGACCGGTATTCGGCGGCGTCTTCAGCGCCAGCCGCCGACCGCCCGAGAGGATCGTCGCCTTCTTCAGCACCTCGAGGTAGGCGCGCGACCAGCCGCGTAGATCGGCCTCGTCCTGGCCCAGGTCGCCGACGTAGCGTTCGTAGAGGTCCGGGACCTCGCGTGGGAAGCTCATGAAGTGGAGCGGCGCGTGCTCGCTGGCGTTGAGCATCGCCATCTCCTCCTCCTGCGGGCCATCGAGCGAGAGCGCGACATTGTCCATGGGCCGCGTTTTCGGCATCTGGCCGGCGAAGAAGCGCTCGAGACGACCCCGGCCGGTGAGTGCGATCGGATGCAGGGCGGCCTGGTAGTTGCTGACGATGCCGAAGCCGGCCTGCCAGAAGAGGTTGTGAAGGTGCGTGGTGCCGCTGCGCCCGAAGCCGAGCAGGAAGACGGGCGCGTCCGGAATCCGCGTATTTCGGATCAGTCGACCATAGCGAACGCGTTCCCATAGTCGGAAGGGCGTGGTCAACAGGCTGAAGACCACGCGGCCGCGCGCCCGCTTGCGGTACTTCGGGTCGACGTCGTAGCGGCGCAGCAGGCGCAGAAGCGATCGCAGCGGGATGAATTGCGAGCTGGATGCCCGGGCCATTTGCAGGGGACTCCTTCGAGTGGGATCACTCGGGCAGCTGGAGCTTCCAGGCGACTCCACCAATATGACCGCCACCGTCGGCGTGAATCGTGTTGCCCGTGACGTAGCGGGACTCGTCGCAAGCGAGAAAGACCGCCAGCGGTCCGATGTCCTTCTCGCTGTCGCCCGCGTACCGGATCGGGTTGCCCTCGACGATGCTTCGCGCGCCCTCCGGATCGAACTCTACGAAGCCATCCCAGGCCGGCGTCGCTGCGAAGGGACAGATCACGTTGGCGGTGATTCCGTAGCGCCCCCACTCCACGGCGGCGGTGCGTGTGAGTGCACGCGCCGCTTCCTTGGAACCGTTGTACATGGCGGTGTACTGGTGGGCGTTGATGCCGTTCAGCGAGCACATGGTGATGATGCGCCCCCAACCGTTCTGCTTCATGTGTGGGAAGACGGCCTGCATGGCCCAGAAGACCGCGTAGTAGTTGACGCCGACGTGGTCCTGCATGGCCTGCTGGTCCATCTTCTCGAGTCGTGCCGTCCCACCGCTGGGCGTGGCATTATTGACGAGCACGTCGACGCGACCGAAATCGCGCACGGTCGTGTCGACGAGCGCGCGGACGCTCGCCTGCTCGGAGACGTCGGTCTGGACATAGAGCGCTCGAGCGCCGCGGGCCGAGAACTCCTTCTCGATTTCGGCGGCGGTGCGCTCTCCGCTGGCGGCCGACCGGTTGGCGATGACGACGTGCGCGCCCTCTGCCGCGAAGGCGCGCGCGACCCCCCGGCCGATGCCCTGACCGGCTCCGGTGACGATCGCGACGCGCTCCTGCAGACGACCCATCCAGTCGTTCTCCTGTGCCGAGGATTGGCATCTATGCTATACGATCGTAAAGTGAGTTATCAATCATAAAGTTAGAAGACGCACGAACTGATCTTGGATTACCCCGAGGGGACAAGAGCCGCCATGGTCGCCGCTGACGAATCCTCTCCCCTGCCCACGCGCGAGCGCCAGCGCCAGGACACCCGCGAGCGGATCCTGCGCGTTGCGCTGGCCGAGATTGCCGAGGTCGGCTTCAGCCAGGCGCGCATCGAGCACATCGCCCGCAAGGCCGGCGTCACGCGGCCGACCATCTACGCCCACTTTCCGACCAAGCAGCACTTCCTCCACGAGCTCGAGACGCGCACTCAGATCGGCGCTCTCGAGGTCATCCGTGAGCGCCTCAGCGGTGTGAGCGAAACCGATCTCGTGCACCGCCTCGTCGATGCAATCTTCGATCTCGTCGCGGGCGCAAACCCGGTGCTGCTGCGCGAGGTCTTCGCTCTGACGGTGCGCGAGCCCGCCAAGGCGGACTGGATCGGCAATCCGCTCTTCGGATTCCTGACCGATCGTTTCGCCGACGCGCAGGCAAGGGGCGAGATCTCGTCGACCCCGAAGGCCGCGGAGCTCACGCGCATCGTGATGACCGCGCTCTTCGGCTTCCTAGTCGTGGAGGCCGAGCCGGCCGCCGACCGACGCCGCGCCGCACATCGCACCGTCGACCTGATCGTGCGGGGCGCGGCCAGCTGAGATCCGTCGCTGGCCGGCACCGCCTCAGCGAAACGACCCCATCCCGCCATCGACCATCAGCGTCTGCCCCGTCACGTAGGCGGCATCTTCGCTGGCCAGGAAGACGGCGGCTCGCCCGATGTCCGCCTCGCAGTCGCCCACGCGGCGCAGGGGTATGCTGCGCACCGTTGCGTCATAGGATTTGGAGTCGATCTTCGACCACGCCAGCATGCCGGGCGAGTTGGCGAAGGGGCAGATCACATTGACGCGAATGCCCTCGGGCCCCCACTCATTGGCCGCCACCCGGGAGAGCCCCCGAATCGCCTCCTTGGCGGCCGCATAGGGGCCCTGTCCCGGCAGCCCCTGCGTGCCAGCTCCGCTGCCGAAGTTGATGATCGACCCACCGCCGCGCGCCACCAGATGCGGGTGACAGAGCTGCATCAGCCAGAAGGTCCCCAGCGTGTTGATCCGATGTGTGCGCTCGAACTGCTCGTCATCCACGTCGAGCAAGCTCACCGGGCTCTTCGACCAGCCCGCATTGTTGACCAGCACGTCGATTCCGCCGAGCTCATCGACGACCGTGCTCACCGCCTGCTCGCAATCGGCCCGCGTCGCGACATCGCATTGGACGGCGACGGACCGCACGCCGAGGCTTTGGACCTCCGCGGCGGTCGACTGGGCGGTCTCGCCGTCCAGTTCGGCGATGGCGATGTCGGCGCCCTCGCGCGCCATGGCGAGCGCGATGCCGCGGCCGATGCCGCGGCCGCCACCGGTGATGAGCGCAATTCTCTTGTCGAGCCTGGACATCGGCGCCTCCGGATTGCGGACGCGGCAAGCACCGGCCGGAATCGGAGCCTGCCACGACACGATCTCCGAGTGTACCGCCTCCGTCCGCTGGCCCGGGACGCCCGTGGATTGCCCGCCTGCGGCCCCTCTCAAGCCCCCGAACGGAGCGTGTATACTCCGCCGAGCGAGGGCGACTCCCCCCAATCGTTCCTCGAGGAGCGCGCCTTGGCCACCCGGAAGAGATCCATCACCCGATCCTTCGCCCAGCTCTTCCTCTGGGCCACCGGCTGGCAGGTGACGGGCACCAAGCCCACCGCGCGGCGCTTCGTCCTGATCGCCGCCCCACATACCTCGAATTGGGACCTCGCCTACCTGCTCGCCTTCGCACAGGTCTTCGACGTGAAGGTCAGCTGGATGGGCAAGCACACCCTCTTCCGGGGACCGATGGGCTGGGTGATGCGCAAGCTCGGCGGCATTTCGGTGCGACGTGATCGCTCCAACGACCTGGTGATCCAGCTCGCCGAGGTGATCAACCAGAGCGACTCGATGGCATTGACGGTGCCCGCCGAGGGCACCCGCGGCTACACGCCCTACTGGAAGTCCGGCTTCTACCATATCGCCGTCAAGGCCGGTGTCCCGATCGTAATGAGCTACCTCGATTGGCCGCGCAAATGCGGCGGCTTCGGCCCCGAGCTGCTTCCGTCGGGCCGGGTCCGAGACGACATGGACGAGGTGCGCGCCTTCTATGCCGGCAAGCAGGGACGCTTCCCGAGTCGGGCGGGAGAGATCAGGCTCAAAGAAGAGATGTAACAGCCATCTGTGTTGCGTGATAGGCACCGCAAGCCTGCACACTCGCTGCGGTAATCCGCGTCACCGACCCGCATCCCGGTTCGTCCGATCCTCACGACCCCCTTCAACCGTGAGGTGACGCGACATGGAATCGCTCTATCTCTGGCCGGATCAGCCGGCCCTCTCCCTGCTGCTCCTGTGGGTCGGCAGCACGATCTTCCTCTGGGCCGCGAGAACACCGATGCTGCAGATGCTCCACGGTCTGGGCGAGGCGGTGCAGCTGGGCTTCGAGAACGTTGCGAAGCGCTCGCGAGAGCTCGCTGCATCCATCCGTGAACGCAGCCAGGAGGCTCTGCTGGCAGCGGGCACATTGGAGCTGCAGGGCAAGCTCGATCGCGAGTTTCATCGCATCGATCAGGGCTTCTCGAACAAGCTCGAGAAGTATTCGGGCCTGCATCGCCGTCTCGACGATCTGCTCCTCGAGCTCGACGCCGACTATAAGCAGTGCGGCGAGACGCCACCCGAGGTGCCGGGCTGGACGGGCGCGGTGGAGTCGATCGCCAACCTGCCGGCCACGGGTGACCCCAATGTCCACAAGGTGCTCGAGGGCATCCGCAAGTCGCTACTCGACGCCGAGAAGAAGGCGCTGCAGTCGTACCGCGACGAGAGTGCCCGGCGCCACAAGACCCTCGGTGCCATGAGCGCCGGCTGGCGCGAGGTGCGCAGCCTGATGACGCGCATGAAGGAATCGGTCGCGAAGGCGCTCGAGACGGCGACGCGCATCAACGGTTATGTGGATGAGTACGAGAGCCTGCACACAAACCGCGAGGAAGCTGCGCGCGCTCGCACGTACTCGGCAATGAAGCTCTTCGTGATCTCCCTGATGGTGCTGGCGATCGCGATTGGCGGCGCGTTCATCAACTTTCAGCTGATCGCGCTACCGATGTCCGAGCTGGTTCCGGCTGGCGCCCGCATCGGGGGTGTGCCCGTTTCCACCGTCTCGGCACTGGTCATCGTGCTGATGGAGGTGGCCCTGGGATTCTTCCTGATGGACATGCTGGGCATCACGGACCTCTTTCCCAAGCTCGCGGGCATCCCGTCGGAGCGGCGGCGCCTGATCCTGGCGATCTCCTTCGTTGGCCTCTTCTTCCTGGCGGGCGTCGAGAGCTCGCTGGCGATCCTGCGCGAGCAGATCGTGGCGGCCGACGCCGCCCTCAAGCTGGCCCTGGCGGGCAGCAACGAGACGGTGGTGGCCGCGGCCAGCCAGTCCAGCATTCCGGTGATCGGACAGGCGGTGCTCGGCTTCATCCTGCCCTGGATCCTGGCGATGGTGGCAATTCCGATCGAGATGCTGCTGGACAGCAGCCGCCACGTCCTCGCCTGGCTGGCCACGCTCGTCCTGCAGGTCGTGGGGGCCGCGGCTGGAGCCATCGGTCACGGCATGCGGGCCCTCTTCCAGATCCTGCCCAACCTCTACGACGTGTACGTGAGCATCCCATTGCGGATCGAGCGCTCGTTCCGCGGCCAGGAGCGGCCCGTCCCGGGCGCCGAGGTCGCTGAATCGGTCGAGAGTAGGGGGATCGCACGATGAAGCGGAGACTGCGGAGCTGCATGATGGGCCTCGTACTCGTGGCGTTGGTTACCAGTACAGGCTGTCTGGACATGCAGTCGACGGAGACGGCGATCTGCGTGCTGATCGATATCTCGGGCACCTACGCGGACCAGAAGGACGACGTCGTGAAGATCCTCAAGCGCGAGGTGATTCCGTCGCTCGTCCCGGGCGACACGCTGATCACGATCCTGATCGACAGCAAGAGCTACGAGAAGGACAACGTCGCCATACTCACCACCCTGGACGCGCGGCCCTCGCGCGCCAACGCGCAGAAGCTGGCGATCTCCCAGCAGCTCGACGCGTTCGCAGCGGGGAGCGCCCAGTCGCGCTACACGGACATTCCAGGGGCCATGATGCTGGGCGCCGAGTACCTGCAGGAGTCCGATGGCAGCACTCGCGTGATGCTGGTCTTCAGCGATCTGCGCGAGGAGCTGCCCGAGGGCACGCGGCGCGAGATGCGCCCGAACGAGTTCGAGGGCATCCATATGGTGGCGATGAACGTCAAGCGCCTCGGCCCGGACAGTTCGGATCCCGAGGTCTATCGTCAGAGACTCGAGAGCTGGGAGCAGCGCGTGCAGGGCGCCGGCGGTGCTGGCTGGCAGACCGTCATGGACGCCAACAAGCTGCCCGACATCCTCGAGGCGCTGCGCTCCTGAACGATCGCCTCGAGGCGATCGGGGCGTGGAGGCGCCCCGATCGCCGCTCGCCGGGTCGGGTGCGCATCCACGGATCGAATCCTACGATGGGCCCCTCAACAAGAGGAGCCCCCGCGCGTGGATTTCTGCATCGCGGTCGCCTACAACGATCCGACCCACCTGACACAGATCGCTCGCACCGCCGAGGAGGCGGGCTTCGGCGCCGTCGTGGTCTCCGATCACGTCGTCTACCCGGAGCGGCTCGAAACCCCATACCCCTATACCGCTGACGGCGCCCCGCGCTGGCAGGCCGACACCCCGTGGCCCGACCCCTTTGTGGCCATCGGCGCGATGTCGGCCGTCACACGACATCTGCGCTTCATCTGCAGCATCCTCGTGCTCCCCTTGCGGCATCCTGTGCTCGCCGCCAAAACGATCGCGACGGCCGCGGTGATGTCGCAGGGCCGCCTCACCGTCGGTGTCGGCGCGGGCTGGATGCGAGAAGAGTTCGAGGTGCTGGGCCAGCCCTTTGCCGGACGCGGACGCAGACTGGTCGAGGCCATCGAGGTCATGCGCACGCTCTGGCGTGGTGGCATGGTGGAGCACCACGGGGAGCACTACGACTTTGGACCCGTGCAGATGAGCCCGGTGCCGGCCGATCCGATTCCCATCTACGGCGGAGGCGTCAGCGACGTCGCGCTGCGCCGCGCAGCAAGACTCTTCGATGGCTGGGCGTCCGAGATCCAGACCAGCGCCGAGCTCGAAACCATCATCGCGCGGCTACGCGCCCACCGGGCCGACTCGGAGCTCGCCAACCGGCCGCTCGGCATCTGCGCGGCGCTAAGAGACGCGTACGATCTCGACGGCTATAGGCGCATGGCGGATCTCGGCGTCACCGAGGGGATCACGGTGCCCTGGCTCTTCTACGGGGCAGATACCAATTCGTGTCAGCAGAAGTGTGACGGTATCCGCCGCTTTGGCGATGAGGTCATCGCCAAGCTCGGCTGAGCCATGCGGTGGATTGGGAGAGGAAGCAGTGACGCAGAGCCACGAAGAAGGTGGACGCCAGGAGGGAAGCCAACCCTCACTTCCGCTTCGGGCGCAGGAAGTAGCGCGTTGGGATCGGGTGCACGATGTGGTGATCGTCGGGCACGGTGCGGCCGGTGGCGCAGCCGCCATCGAGGCCGCACGCGCCGGTGCCGACACCCTCGTCATCGAGCGTATGTCGCGCGGGGGCGGCGCCGCCGCGCTCTCCACCGGGCTCGTCTACTTCGGGGGCGGCACGGCCATCCAGAAGGCCTGCGGGTTCGAGGACTCGGTGGAAGACATGAAGGCCTTCGTCGAGATGGCCGCCGGCCGGGGTGCCGACCCCGAGCGCATCCGCCTCTACTGCGAGAATAGCGTCGAGCACTTCGAGTGGCTGCGAGCACTCGGCATCGAGTATCGCGAGAGCTATTACGCCAAGAAATCGACTCACCCGCTCACCGACGATTGCCTGATGTACACCGGCAACGAGCAGACCTGGACCTTTGCGCAGCGCGCGCGGCCCGTCCCTCGCGGCCATAAGCCGGCACGCGAAGGAGAGGCCGGCGGATACCTGATGGAGATGATCCTCCAAGCCACGGCCGAAGCCGGTGCGTACGCGCTGAACGACTGCCGAGTGAGATGCCTCGTCCAGAATGACGAGGGTCGCATCGTCGGTATCAAAGCCCTACTCGAGGGCAAGGAGATCTTCGTACAGGCGCGTCGCGGTGTGTTGCTTGCGGCCGGCGGCTTCATCGCCAACAAGGACATGCTGGCTCGCCACGCACCCGACCTGCTGAACTGCAACCATGATGTGGGCACGATCGGTGATGACGGGCGCGGCATCCGAATGGGCATGGGGGCCGGAGCCGAAGCGATCAACATGTCCGAGGGTCTCATCCTCAGCGCCTACTATCCGCCGGAAGACCATCTCTTCGGGATCTTCGTGGACGCGCACGGCCAGCGCTTCATCAATGAAGATGCCTACATCGGCCGTGGCGGCGACGCCATGATCAAGAAGGCGGACGGCATCGCCTATCTGATCGTCGACGACTCGATCTACGACCGAAGCCAGTCCATCTTCAAGCTCGCTGCAGTGGAGGAGAGCTTCGAAGCCCTCGAACGCGCGCTGCAGATGCCGGAGGGCGCGCTCGTCCATACGCTCGAAGCCTACAATGGATTCGCGGAGCGAGGCGAGGATCCGACATTCCGGAAGCAGGCGAAGTGGCTGCGGGCGCTGGATTCGCCCCCCTATGCGGCGCTGGACTGCCGAGTCGGCCACAGCGTCTTCGCCGGGCTCACGCTCGGCGGGCTTTCGGCTCTCGCGACGGGCGAAGCGCTCTCCAGCGATGGGACGATCGTCCCCGGCCTCTATGTGGCCGGCCGCAATGCCGCGGGCCTGTGCCGCGAGGGCCGCACCTACGCGAGCGGGCTCTCGATTGGCGACGCCACCTACTTCGGCCGACTCGCGGGCCGGGCGATGGCGGCCGCCGATGCCCTGCGTTGATGGCGTGCGGTCGTGAGCCAGCGCTTCGACGCGCTCTTCACGCCGACCCGCATCGGGAATATGGAGCTGCGCAACCGGCTGGTCATGTCACCGATGACGACCGGCTACGGGGGCGCCGACCACCGGCCCACGACACGCCTCGTCCGCTACCTCGAAGAACGGGCGCGAGGAGGCGTCGGGCTGATCACCCTCGAGGCCTGCGTGATCGATGTTCAGCACCGCGAGGTGCCGCGCTCGATGCACTTCGCCGACGACTCGGTGGTCGCCGCGCATCGCGCACTGACGGACCGCGTCCATGCCCAGGGTGCGCGCATCCAGCCGCAGATCGTGCACCCCGGACCCGACAGCCTGGCACCGCAGATGGAGGGAATCGACTCGGTCGGCCCCTCGGTGATCCCCTCATATTTGACCGGGACACCGAGCCGCGCTCTCGACGCCGACGAGCTGCCCAGGCTCGCGCAGCAATTCGCCGAGGCCGCACGCCGCGTGCGCGAGGCGGGTTATGACGGCCTGGAGCTCCACGCCGCCCACGGCTATATGCTGCTCGGCTCCTTCCTGACGCCCTGGCGCAACCGCCGGAGCGACGCCTACGCGGGCCACAGCCTCGAGGGCCGCATGCGCTTTCTGCTCGAGGTGCTCGCGGCGATCCGCGAGCGCGCCGGCGAAGACTTCCCGATCACGCTGCGCGTCTCGGGCCACGAGGGTGTGCCCGGAGGACGCAGCATCGGCGAGACCCAGCGCATGGCACCAATCCTGGTGGATGCGGGCGTCGCCGCATTCCACGTCTCGGGCGGCGTGATCGACCGGCTGACGAGCCAGGTCGTGACGGGCTCCGTCTACGGCCCGGGTCACAACCTCGCGGCCGCACGCGCCCTCAAGCAGATCGTCGATGTGCCCGTGATGGTGGTGGGGCGCATCCATGATCCACAGCTCGCGGAAGAGATCCTGACGCGCGGGGATGCCGACCTCGTCGTCATGGGCCGGCCACTGCTCGCCGACCCCGAGCTCCCGAGAAAGCTTCAGGAACAGGGCCGCAAGGCTTCGCTCCGGCGCTGCATCTCGTGCCAGAACTGCATCGACTCGATGGAAACCGGCCCGATGAGCTGTGCGATCAACGGCCGCGAGCTCGAGCTGGACATGATGCCAACACCCTCGCCCCGGCGCGTGATGGTGCTGGGCGGCGGTCCCGCTGGACTCGAGGCGGCTCGCATCGCGGCGTTGCGTGGGCATCGGGTGACCCTCTTCGAGCGCAATCGCCAGCTCGGCGGTGCGCTCGTGATGGCCTCCGTGGTGCACACCGATAACGAGCCGCTGCTGCGCTTCCTCGTCGACGCCGTACGCCATCTGCCCGTGGATGTGCGGCTGGGAGCGGAGCTCGATGCGGATGCCGTCCTGCGTCTGGCACCCGAGGTGGCCATCGTCGCCACCGGTGGTCGCCTGGTCGCGCCCGTGCTGCCCGGCGACGACCTCCCCCACGTCACGAGCGGCGCGCAGCTCCGGGGCCTGCTCACGGGCTCGCTGGCTCGCGCGGAGGCACGCGGACTGCCGGCCCTACATCGACTCGGCGCGCGTCTCCTCGGCGGCCCCCTGCAGGCCTTCGTCGGCCCGCGCACGATCCGTGCGACCAGCCGCCTGTGGATGCCGCTGGGGCAACGGGTCGTCATCGTGGGCGCTGATCTCGCGGCGATCGAGTTGGCAGAGTTTCTGACCACGCGTGGCAGGCGCGTGACGCTGGTCGGGGCCGGCGATGAAATCGCACCCGAGATCGGCGCCAAGCGACGTGGGGAGCACATGGACCGGCTCGACCGACTCGGCGTGTCGGTCCTCACCGGCGTCGCGTGTCAGGCGATCACGACCAGCACGGTCGTGTTGCGCACCGGACAGGGCAGGAGCCGAGCGATCGAGACGGATTCCGTCATCCTGGCCGGCGAGGTCGAGCCCGACACCGGCCTCTACGAAACCCTGTGCGATCGCATCCCCGAGGTGCACGCGATCGGTGACTGCACGGGGCTCGGCCTGATCCGCAAGGCCACCGAGGAGGCGGCACGGGTGGCGTGCGCGCTCTGAGGCTGGCGACTGCCTCTGCTCCACGTTCCAATCGGGATTCGCCGGCGCTAGCCCGGATTATTCATGAAGGTCCGTAGCGAGACGGTGCAGATCCGTGCTCTGGCAAGAGAAATCGGTGTTTCGCCGCGCAGGCGTACTCTGCAGTACGTCGAGCAGCGGAACGCCGATTTCTCTTGCCAGAGTGCGGAGATGTGCCGTCGCAGTAGGGCAGCGACGCCCTCGACGAGCCGCGCACCGTGGTGCTTCGAATCCGGGTCGGCGTCGGCATAGAGGACGATCTCGAAGTACGCACCCGCGGTCGAAAGGTGGAGATTGACGATGTCGTCCGCGCTCAACGTCGGATGGCCACCACGGCGGGTCAGCTCGAATGCGATCCCACTCTTGCCGTTCAGGCCGCGATAGATCACCTCGGTGCAGACCTGTCGCGACGCGTCCGCAAAATCGAAGCGGAAGTCGTAGGGGTCTCCGAGATAGCTGAATACCTGCGTGAGGAACACGGCCCGCTCTGCGTCGGTGATGCGGGGCCTGATCACGAGCAGACGGTTGATGTGGGTATCGAGGATCGTCTCGAGATTGCTGAACTTGACGCCCTCGGCGACCGCCTCGATGACATCAGCGGGCCGACCGTCGGGCAGGGTCTGGTAGCCGACGTTCTCCGCCAGGCGGGCGAGAACCGGCGCACCGCGCGGCGCGCCCGACGGCTCTGCGGTGACGCCTGCCGCCCGGCGATCTTCGGAGTCGCCTACGTACGTGATCCCGTGCTTGAACTCACCCGGGATGAAGACGTCGCTCGCGTAGCCTCCGGTGTAGGTCAGGATCAGATCGCCAGGTGAGAGGAGTGCAAAGGTTCGCGCCTTCTGCTCCGGCGAGAACGCGATCAGCCTGGAGGTCGGGCTCTTGAGTCGGCTCACGTCTTTGAAGACGAGCGCGCGGGTCGCGTACCCGGCATCACCAAGCTGACTCGTCATCTCGCGACCCAGCTTCGCGACTGGGGCGTGCTGCAGCCGGCCCGGCATATCGTCGTGCGCGTCGATCGACTCGATGCGCGCAAGCGTGCGCCGATGCAGCTCGCCGATCTGTGCCGAGAGCGAGGCTGCGACCGAGTCGGCCGCGATCAGGCGAGCGAGCGGCGAAGCGTCGTCCGATAACGCCTGCTCGTGGAGCGCCCAGGCAGCGGTCAGCCGGGCGCGGCGCTCACGCGACGTCGAGCCCAGCCGAAGCCGCGAGTAGGTGCCGCTGGGAATTGCCGTGCGGTAGTAGGGCTCGTCGATCTTGGCGATTGCGACATCGTCCCCCGCGAAGGTCGAGACGACGAATGTGGCCGAGTCGGCCAGCGCCAGGCCCGCGTGTAGGACGAGTAGGTGCGCAAGGGGATGGGCGGCGCCCTGGACCGTCGCGAGATCCAGCCCGCCCAAGCCATCGACCTCGCCCCAGAACGCCGAGCGGATCGTCATCAAGCGGAATAGCAGCCCCTCCATGACGTCGTGCTCACTCGCATCGAAGTAGCCACGCTGACGCCAGCGAGCGTGCGCGTTCTGCTCCAAGAAAAGCCGTTGCAGCAGGCTGGACTCGACGAAGAGCATCTGCTGATGCGTGGCCCGGCTCGCGAAGTCACGGTCGTCGGGCAGCCTGGCGGCGAGCTCCGCCGCGTTGGCCGCCTCCGATGTGACGATCTGTTGCGACGAGCAGGACCAGAGCAGGATCGAGCCCGCCAGGAGTATCGCCAGGGATCGGGGCGCCATCATGGCGCGGGATAATAGCCGACGCGGGGGTCGCAGGGGGTCCCGGGGAAGCCATCCGGCGAGCTCAGCGTGGCGCCTCACGGCTGCTCTGACACGCAATACAGAATGGCGTTTCGGGCCGGGCCTTCAGGCGTGCGAAGCCCACGTCCTCGCCGCACTCCATGCACTCCCCGTACTCGGCCTGCTCGAAGCGCCGCAGGGCCGCCTCCGCGTGCGCGAGGCGCTGCTGCGCGGCGCGCCGATTCGCCTGGAGCATGTTCTGCTCTTGGATGGCGTCCATGCGTGAGAGCCGGCCGATCGGCTCGTCGAGATCAACCGGCTTGGCAGCCTCGCGCACACTCTCGATCAACGCGCGGAGCTTGCCGGCGAGCGCCTGCAAGTCCGCGCGCAGCAGAGCGAGCTGCGCCTGGTCGAGATCGGCCATATCAATGCGGAAGCGCACGCTCCACGACGCCCTCCCCCACAAGCCCCTCTACGAGCCCTTCTACGAGCCCTTCCACAAGCCCTTCGGCGACCCCGATCAACATCCAAGGATCCTCCCTCTCGTTCGCTCGCCCCGGTTTAGGCTCGCGCGAAGTGCCTGCTCTGGCAAGCGAGCTCGAAGCGAGCTCGACGTGGTACGCTCCTGCGGTGCCCCCGATTCAGCAGCTGCTCGACGTGCAGGAGTTCGATCTCGCAAGCGATGGGCTGACGCTTCGCCTCCGCACGCTACCCGAGCGCGAGGCGTTGCAGCAGTCTCACGCCCGGGCGGCATCCCTGGACGAGGCTCACAGCACCTTCATCGAACGCCGCGAGGCCTTGAGCCACTCCGAGCACGGGCTCGGCGGCGAGGTCGCTGTGGTGGCCGCCAAGGCAAAAGAGGTCGAGGACACCCTCTATTCCGGCACAGTCAAGGCTCCGAAGGAGCTCGAAGCGCTGCAGGAGGAGATTCGCCTGCTGCGCGAGCGACAGTCGGGGCTCGAAGAGCAGGAGATGGAGCTACTCGAGGAGATCGATCGCACCGAGAGAGAAATTGCCGAAAACCGTGCCGCCCGCGACCGCACCGATGCCGACTCAAAGGACCTCGAGGCAGCAATCCACAAGGCAGAGGGTGAGATCGATGCCGATCTGGAACGGTTCGCCGACCAGCGTGCATGCAAGACGGAGCGCGTTCCGGCTGCGATCCTCGCCGAGTACGAGCGACTACGCGCCCAGCAGCGCATGGCGGGCCGGGCCGCGGCCCCGCTGGCGCAGGGCAGCTGCGGGGGCTGCCGCGTCAAGCTGCCGGTGCTCGAGTACAACAGGCTGAAGGCCGAGCCCGAGGACGCCCTGCTCTGCTGCGTCCACTGCGGCCGGATCCTCGTTCGCTGAAGGCCGGCGCTATACGCCCGCCGCCTTGCCGAGCTGATCCAGCTTCTCGAAGACCGTCGCGTTCTCCGGCATGTCCTTCGTCTCTTCGGCACGGTGCAGGAAGCGCAGCCGACCGCCCTTTTCGACGATCGCCATTCCCGGTAGGCGCAGCACGTCGGCAGCGGGTAGCGCAGCACCCGTCATGTCGGCCTTTGCGATCAAGCGCAGGGTCTCGATCGGGTCGATGATCATCGAGCGCACGACAACCGTCCACCAGCTGCCGCGAAGCATCCCATAGGCCTGGTAGGCGGCCGCCTTCACGTCACCCAGGATGGGTAGGTCCACATTCCACTTGCTCGCGTAGTGGGCCGCCTGCACGCCCGTCCCCTGGCCGATGGCGATCACCTGCGCACCGCGCGAGCGATAGCCGTCGATTCCCTCTTGCACCTGGACCAGGTGCAGCCGGCAATAGGGTCAGCCGAAGTGACGAAGAAAGATCAGGACGCTGGGACCTGCGTCGAAGTACGACGAGAGCATCGCCCGCTTGTCGGACTCACCGAGCAGAGGGACATCCGGGGCGCTCTTGTCGACGGGCTCGAGTGCCATCGGTTGGCTCCTTCCTTGGGTGCTGGCTTGGGTGCTGGCTTGGGTGCTGGCTTGGGTGCTGGGCTCGGGATGAAGCCTAGCCTCTACCGCGATGTCGCGAACGTCCCAGCGCGGGGCTCAGCCAGTCCAGAGAGCGTCGCGTAGGCAGAGCTCACCCAGCCGGTCGAAGAGCGCCTCCTCGAGGTCGGCGAGCTCGAGCATGCGGTGGCCGGCCGCTTCGAAGAGGCCGGGCTCGCAGGTCTCGCGCTCGCTCTGCTCCTTCAGCACGCTGGCGAAGTCGACCCAGCGCTCGGCGATGACGTCCATGCGTTCCCCGAGTCCGTACTCGGCGAGAGCGGGAACGGCCTCGCTCGACTCCCGCAGGAAGTCCGCGTAGAGGGAGCGGAAGAAATGGTCGCCGGCCCCGCGCTTGATGACTACCTGGTAGCCGAAACGCGCCGCCCACGACCAATCGTCGATGGACTTCCACGACCTGAACTCGGCCGCAAGCCGACGCATTCCGGCGAGGCCGACCGTTGCCATCGGGATCGACGCGTCCGCCTCGGCTCGCATACCGCGCACGTTTCGCACGATGGCGTGCCGAATCGACTCGGGGAGCGAGCGGCCGAGCTCCAGCTGCCCACTGAAGTGGTCGTACTCATTGCCGCACGAGATTGGATAGTCGCCGGCGTTGCGAGCGCGCCGCAGCTCTTCCCGGGGCACGGCCTGATAATCGTCGAGCTTTCGGTCCGCAATCAGGACCGTGCCCGCCGCCTCGTCGTAGCCCACCGCTACCGCGCGATGCTTGGGGAAGTGGCTCGTCGTGTTCTGATAGCCGAGATAGAAGGTGTCGGTCGAGAGCATCACCGGGATGCCCTCGTCGAGGCGTGCACGCAGGTCCGACCACGCCTTGTCGTCGTCCGTCGTCATGCCGTTCGAGTGCACGATGCCAGTATTCGTGGTGAAGTCGATCTCGAGAGTCGCGGTACGACCGTGGAACATGCGCGTCGGGCTGAGCGAGTCATTCGCGATATAGAAGAATCCGAGCCCGGAGGCGAGACCGAAGACCATCCCCTCGGAGAGCGATAGACCGTGGAAGGCGAGGATGTTGCGCAACGCCGTCGACGCGCAGTGCTCGCCCTTGCGGTGTACATATCCATCGACGACGACTTGCATGTCGAACTCCCTGGCCTCAGGCTACCAGAATGGGCGAGAGCACCTTCTCCTCGAGCCACGCCACGATATCGCGCAATGCTTCGGGACTGATGCCGTGTTCCATCTCGTACTCTCGATACGTCGGCGAGACGCCCATCTGGATCAGGCGGTCACGCGACTCGCGGGCGCGCTCCACGTCGATCATCGGGTCCTTGAGCCCATGCGTCACCATCACCGGCAGGTGGGCGTGCTCGTCTCGCATCTCGATGGTATTCGCGATGTCGTTGGGGAGCCAGGACGACATCGCGACCAGCCCCGCGTAGCGAGAGGGATCGCGCAGCACCAGGTCGTAAGCCATGACGCCACCCTGGCTGAAACCCATCACGACGAGCCTGCGCGGGTCCACGGGGTAGCGATCCAGGAGGGCTTCGAGGCAGTCGGCGAGCCGATCGGCGGCCGCGCGAAACGCGGCGGGATCTGGCGGTGCGCCCATCGTGATCTGGAACCAGCCGTAGCCGTGCATGCCGGTCCCCACCGGCACCTCGACGGCACCCTGCGGGCAGAGCACGAGGGCACGGCCCCCGTGCAGGGAGGGGGCAAGACCGAAGAGGTCGTGAGCGCTCGCCCCCCAGCCGTGCAGTGCGACGATGGTCGGAAAGGGCCCATCGCCGGCCGGTACGTGTGCGGTGTGGAGTAGATCCATGACCCGGCATTCTAGCGACGTCCTCGCCGAGCGCGCCTCTGCATTAGCGCACCTCTGCATTAGACTGGGGGGCATCGCAACCACACAGGAGAGAGCCCCATGCCGCGACTGCGCGAGGTTTCCAAGGCCGACGTCCACGAGTCGGGCCGCGTCATATACAAGATGCTCTTCGGGGAGCGGGACCCCGTCCGCGAGCCCGGAACCGCCACCGGGACACCCGGAAATTGGTGGACAGTCTTCGCCGGCGTGCCCGACGTCTTCGACCACGCCATTGCCGGATTCGGCCTCTATCGCAGCCCCAAGCGCAAGCTCGATCCGAAGCTGCGCGAGCTCGGGCAGATTCGCGCGGGTTTCGCGCGCGGCAGCCAGTTCGTCTTTTCCCAGCACTGCAAGGCGTCGCGCGACGTGGGGATCGACGAGAAGAAGATCGAGGCCATCCCGCATTGGGGGGCAGCCGACTGCTACTCGCCGATCGAGCGCGCCGTGCTCGCCTATACGGACTGTCTCGTGCTCGACGGCGGTCGCGTTCCGGAAGGGGTCTTCGAGGCACTTCGCAGCCAGCTCTCGGATGACGAGATCCTCGAGCTCACCTACGTCACCTGTCTCTACGAGATGCACGCCACGATGAGCCGTGCGCTCCGCCTCGAATACGACGACGTCGACGAGCGTGTAGTAGAGATCGCGGCGCCCGAAGGCGACGGGGGCGACTTCATGAGTGGGGTCGGCAGCCGGTGATCCCCCAATGCTGCGCGTGCGCCCGAAGTGAACGCTCGCCCAGCGGGCCGAGTATCCGCTTCGGCCGAGGCCGCCGCACCGCCACTCAGTGGGTGCTCACCTTCGGGATCCGAACGAAGGAGAGAATCAGTCCACCCAGGAGCAGCGCCGCGGCCTCGACGCCGAAGACCGTGTGATAGCTCCCTGTGGAGTCGTAGAGCTGGCCGGAGAGCGCCGGGGCAAATGCGATCAGCGGAAGGGCGGCCAGGCCGCCGATGCCAATCGCCCGACCGAATGCGACGCGCCCGAAACACCGCCCCAGCACGACGCCGTGGAGTGGTCCAACCGCCCCGATTGCCAACCCGTTGAGCGCACCAATGCCGAGAAGCATCGCATAGCCCGGATCCGTGTAGAGCAGCGACCAGACGAGCACGTTGCCCGCCACCACCAGCCAGATCGCGGGGTGCGGTGGAATCCGATCCGCAAGCGCACCGAATACGATCTTCCCCAGCAGCGAGAAGGGTGCCGCTGCCGAGAAGAAGTAGGCGGCGTTCTGGCGCGCGATACCGAGATCCTCGGCGAAGGGCACGAGTGAGAGGATCATGACGATCGGCGATGTGAACACCAGGCCGAAGCCGACGGAGAGAAGCCAGAGCCGGGAATCGCGGATCAGCTCGGCAGTATCGATCTCCGGGAGAGCGGTAGGAGCAACGGCATCGGAGCCCAGGGCATCCGCGTCTGCGGCGGGAGGGGGATCGCCGTCGGGTCTCTGTCCGATCGATTCGGGACGCGCGATCACGAAGCTTCCGAAGACCGGGAGCCCGATGACCAGGACGGCCACGCCGAAGTACACGAAGGTGCCTCGCCAGCCCACGTGATCGATCAGATAGGCGGCGAGTGGCGGCGTGACGAAGCTCGCCACCGTCGCTCCAGCGACCGTAAAGCCGAGAGCCAGCCCACGACGTCGAACGAACCAGCTCGCCACGAGCGCCATCGAGGGGGTGCTGCCGAAGATCGCCGCACCGATCGTGATCACCCCACAGAAGAGCAGTGCCATCTGCCAGAGCTCGGTCGCTCTCGATAGCCCAAAGAGGCCGGCCGCAGCAATCAGCGTGCCCGAGATCATCATCACCCGCGCGTGACCACGGTCGAGCCAACGACCGACGAGTGGGCCCATGGCTCCCATTGCCAGAAATGCGATCGAGAGCCCGAAGCTGAGCGTGCCGCGCGTCGTCTCGAATGCCTGACTGAGCGGGATCACGAATACCCCGAAGGCCGCGAACGTGACACCCGTCGACAAGAGCTGCGCGGTGAAGGCCGCACTGACAACGCGCCAGCCATAGAAGGGGCGTGGGGCGCTGACAATTTCATTCATGGTGCAACGATCACCTTGCCAGCAACGCTCGCGTCGTGCGCGACGGCAAACGCCTGCTCGACCTCGGCGAGCGAGAAGCGGTGGGTAATGACAGGCGAGAGATCCACCTCGCCCAGCATGCGCACCATCTCGCCGAAGTCCTCGGGATAGGCCATCGATCCGCGGATCGTGAGCTGCTTGGCCATGACCGAAATGAAGTTTACCGGCTCTGGCTCGCGATGCAGCGCGACGACCGAGAGCCGTGCACCGGGGCGAGCCTCTCCGATGATCTCGCCGATCACGCTGCCAGCGCCGGACGCCTCGATGTAGGCGTCCGTTCCCGTGCACGGGACGATGTCGAGAAAGAGCGCAGTGCCGTGCAGCTCGCGCAAGGCGGCCCAGACGTCGCCCTCGGCAGGGTTGAGGGTGAGGGTCGCGCCCAGCTCCTTCGCGATTCCGAGACGCTTCTCGGAGAGATCAATGATCGCCACGTCGTCGAAGCCGCGATGACGCAGGGTGGCCAACGCCATCAACCCGATCGGCCCGGCACCGAAGATCGTGACCTTATCGCCCGGCGAGACCTCTGCCTTGTTGACGGCCTGCATGCCCACACCGAGCGGCTCGGCCAATGCCGCGTGATCGGCACAGAGCGCGTCGGGGATTGGGAAGAGAACGTCCCCACCGTCCACATTGCAGACAAGGACCTCGGGACTGAAGGCCCCCGAGCTGCCGCCGTTGCCAATCGAGTTGCCGGCGGCGATCGGATTCACCACTACCCGCGCACCCAGCTCGACGCTGCGGACCTCCGCACCCACGCGCTCCACCACCGCAGAGAACTCGTGCCCGAGCGGGGTCGGTTCCGGGCGCGGCCCGGCCACGCCGCCAATGCTGATATAGCCGAGGTCGCTCCCACAGATCCCGCAAGCCTGCACGCGCACCACCGCATCGTGCGGGCCGGGCTCCGGCTGCGAGACCTCGTCGAGAGACACCTTGCCCGGTGCATGGATCCGAAGTTGCAGCATAGTGGCTCCCTCCGCTTGACACTTCGCGCTCGCCGCGCGGCGTCAGCCGTTGATGTGTAACATGCTGGGCTCGGATCGCCCATAGAGTCCGCGGAGGAGCCATGCCCACGAATCCCTTCGATCTCTCCGGCAAAGTCGCCCTGATCACCGGCGCCAACTCCGGCATCGGCTACGGATTCGCGGAGGCGATCGCCGGGTCGGGCGGCGATCTCGTGATCTGGGGACGACGTGCGGATCGCAACCAGCAGGCAGCGGAGCACCTCGCCGCCCGGGGCGGGCGGGTCATCCACGACGCCATCGACGTCGCGGACGAAGACGCTCAGATCCGGGGCTTCGAGCGCGCCATCTCCGAGATGGGGCGCATCGATTGCGTGATCGCAAACGCCGGCTTCGTGACCGGCTCGCTGATGGTCGACATGTCGATCAAGCAGTACGAGGAGCTCAACCGCGTCGCCCAGCTCGGTGCCTTCGTGACCCTGCGCGAGGGTGCGAAGCATATGTTGCAACGCAGCCAGGACGGCGACCCTGGCGGCTCCCTGATCGCCACCGGAAGCCTCACGAATTTCATCGCCACGGCCGCCGTCGGCCACTACGCGGCAGCGAAGAGCGCGGTGGGGGCGATGATCCGCAACTTCGCCCTCGAGCTCGGCCCGCACGGCATCCGCGCCAATATGATCTGCGCCGGGCTGATCTCAACCGAGATGCTGCCCTTCGGCCCCGAGAGCGCGCCGGGCCAGGCCGCAGCTGGCCAGATCCCCCTCGGACGCATGGGCGAGCCCGCTGACCTCGGCGGCATGGCGGTCTACCTGATGAGCGATGCCTCGCGCTATCACAGCGGCGATACGATCACCGTGGACGGTGGCCGTCGGATCAACGGGATGTGATCAGGACGCCTTCCAACGGCAGCACGCGTCGCCCGAGAGCACGCAGCCAACCTTCCGGACGCCGCCTGATTGGCCGCTGATACGCAGTGTCTCCTCGATGAACGCGCTCGTGATGGTGCACATCTCCGGGGACGGGTGGGCGAAGTCCTCGAGATCCAGAATGATCTCGTGCGCGTCCTTGTCCAGCGACGACTTGAGCTGCCCGCTGTCGTGCATGCTGGACCAGAGCGCGAACGTGCTACTCGCGGTTCCAGTCTTCTCCATCAAGTGCGAGTAGACGCCCTCACCCAGGTAACGCGCCGTAGCTACGCCCATCATCTTCAACGCTTCCTCGCGATCTCCTGGTGTGATCTCGAGCAGCGCTCGGAGAGTGCAGGGGCGGTTGAATTCGCAGCGCCGGGTCGAGCTCAGAGTACGCCGAGGGCGCGCAGATGTTGTGCGACCGCGTCTACGACGCCGCGGCGTCCGAAGGGCGCAATGTGGCTGCCGCTGAACCAGTGGATCGCGGGCTCGCCCCAGTGCCGCCACAGCGCAGTCGGGTGCTCGGGCGGTACCACGCGGTCACCGCGCCCGGCGACGATGAGGATACGCCGGGCGGGCACACGCAGCGGATGTGCTAGAGGCGAATGTACCCGGAACGCGGAGCGAAGCTCATCTTGCGTCAGCGGATCGTCGCCGCCGGAGCGTGCATGTGAGGTGCGCTCGAAGAAGCGCCACGCGAGATCGCCCATGCAGGCCGGCGGCACGATCGGGATCACGAAGTCGAGATCCTCCATCAGGCCGGCCGAGAGCGCCGATAGGTAGCCACCCAGGCTCAGGCCGAGCAGTCCGACCGGACCCGCATCGCGCGAGCGAAGCCAGCTCGTGACCACGTGCGTCTCGTAGATGGCCTCGCGCACGGCCTCGCCCAGCCGCATCACATT
>JAFDDH010000020.1 GCA_019310975.1 Deltaproteobacteria bacterium
CGCGACCCGATAGCCGTGGGCCCCGAGCCAGCGACCGAGCAGCGCGGCGGCAAACGACGGGTGGTCGACGTAGGCGTCGCCGCTGACGAAGACGACGTCCGCCTGCTCCCAGCCAATCGCCTGCATTTCCTCGCGGCTCGTGGGCAGGAAGCGTGAGGCGCCCACCGACTCGGAACGGCGGCGAGCCTTTCGGATGCGTTTGGGCGCGGCCATGAAGATCTCCGGGTAGACGAAGAATGCAATATAGTCGATCGCGCCGGGCGCACGGGCCCGGCCTCGCACCCGCACTCTTCTGCCGCATGATATCGTGTCCCCATCGTCCGCCCTGTCCCGGCTGTCCGCGCTTCGGCGCCGGCGCCGTCGCCCCCGCGGCGCGTGCGGCGCTGGACGAACTGGCTCGCGAGTGCGGGCTGCCGCCGCCGGATGTGCTCGAGGGGGCGCCCTTCGGCTGGCGCGTGCGGGCGCGCCTGGCGGTGCGCGGGCGCGCCCGCTCGCCCAAGATCGGCCTCTTTCGGGCCGGCACGCACCAGATCGTCGACACACCGACGTGTCGAATCCACCACCCGCTCGTCAACGACGTGGTCGCGGCGCTCAAGCGCGCGATCCGAGAGACCGGAACGCCGCCCTACCAAGACGGCGCGCATCGAGGCCTCGTACGCTACGTGCAGATCGTCGTCGAGCGCACGAGCAGTCGCGCACAGGTCGTGGTGGTATGCAACGACGACTCGCCGGATCGAGTCGCTCCGCTCTGTGCCGTGCTGGCGGGCGTGCTGGGAGAGCGGCTTCACAGTCTGTGGTGGAACGGGCAGCCCGAAGAGAGCAACACGATCATCGGGCCGCACTGGCATCACGTGCTCGGCGACGAGTCCGTGCGTGAGCGTATCGGGGGCGTAGACGTACACTTTCCACCCGGCGCCTTCGGCCAGGCCAACCTCGATCTGGCTGATGGACTGGTAGAAATCGTTGGAGGCTGGCTGGGCGAGGCATCGCCAGTGGCCGACATCTACGCGGGCTGCGGCGCACTCGGCCTACCGCTGCTGGCACGCGGCGCCCGGGTTCACTTCGTGGAGCGCGGGATCGCCTCGCTGCGCGGCCTGGCCCTGGGTCTCGCCGCGCTCCCGGAGCAGACGCGCAGGCGGGCACGCGTTCATGCCGGCGACGCCGGCTCTGCGGCCGTGTTGCAGGCTCTGCGCGCCAACTGCCGCTCGATGGTCGTGGACCCGCCGCGGCGCGGCCTCGATCGTTCGCTGCTCGAAGCGCTGCAAAGCGATCCGCCCGAGCAGCTCGTCTACGTCAGCTGCGGGCTACCTGCCTTCCGCCTGCAGGCGCGCGAGCTGCTGGAAAGTGGCCGCATGAAGCTCTCGGGGCTGCACGCCGCGGCCCTCTTTCCGCACACCGATCACGTCGAAACCCTGGCACGCTTCGAGCGCGTCTAGAATCCGCACCGGCCCAGCCCGCGCGCCGCTTTCCGAAAATTGCTTCGGGATGTTCGACCCATGGTGGACACGATATGCGGATCAGAAGCTCATTTGGGTAGACGGGTGGTAACGCTTCCAATTCCCCATTTCGCATGAGATGATCCCAGCGCACCCTGCGACCTGCACGCAGGCCTTGCGGGGAACGAGCCGAGCGTGGGCCACCTCGCTGCGCGACCCCCCATGCAGACCACCCACTGGCTCCACTCAGCGAATGAAGGGGGGAAGGCACGGATGCGATTCGGACACGTGACGGCAATCGTCGCCGCACTCTTCGGCCTGATTCTCGGCTCGGCGACGTCCGCGCTGGCCCAGAGCCCCTACCTCACCTTCGAGAGCGGGCAGGTGCGCCCGCTGGCGCTCTCGCCCGACGGCAATCAGCTCTTCGCCGTCAACACGCCGGACAACACGCTGGAGATCTTCGACGTGGGCGGCGGCGGAGGCATCACCTACGCGGGCTCTGTGCCCGTCGGCATGGAGCCCGTCGCGCTGGCGGCGCGAAGCAATGACGAGGTCTGGGTCGTGAACTTTCTCTCGGACAGTGTGAGCGTGGTCGACCTCACTGGCGCCGAGCCGCGCGTCGTGCGCACTCTGCACGTGGGCGACGAGCCGAGTGATATCGTATTCGCGGGTCCTGGCGGCAACCGTGCGTTCATCACCGCGGCACATCGCGGCCAGAACACCCCCTATCCCGATGGTGACTACGACACTCCGGGCATTGGGCGCGCCGACATCTGGGTCTTCGATGCCACGAGCCTCGGCAGCTCGCTCGGCGGCAATCAGAAGACGATCATCACCGTCTTCGGTGACAAGCCGCGCGCACTGGCAGTCAATGGCGACGGCAGCCGTGTCTACGCGGCCGTCTTCCACTCGGGCAACCAGACCACTGCTCTGAATGCCGGCCTGATGTGTCCGACCAGCCAGAGCAATCTCGACAACGACAACGTCCAGCCCGCCTGCACGATGCCCGACGCCATTTCGCCCGGAGGCACGCCGCCCCCCCACAACAACCAGCAGAGCAACAACCGCCCCGACACGGGCCTGATCGTCAAGGTGAATCGCGACGGTGGCAGCTCGAACCAGTTCCAGGACGAGCTCGGGCGCAACTGGAACGATCTGGTGCGCTCGAATCTGCCCGATCGCGACGTCTTCGAGATCGACGCCGGCGCGAGTCCCCCGGTCGCCATCGATGGCAGCAGCACCTGCAGCGACGGTGCTGGCTGCTGGGCGGGCGTCGGCACCATCCTCTTCAACATGGTCGTGCACCCGAGCAGCGGGAAGATCTACGTATCGAATACCGACGCCCAGAATCACGTCCGCTTCGAGGGACCGGGCACGCTGGCGGGACCCATCAAGCCTCTGAACGAGCCCTCCACCGTACAGGGCAACCTTGCCCAGTCTCGCATCACGGTGCTCGACGGCGCCAACGCCAACGCCCGCCACCTGAACAAGCACATCGACTACAACGACCGGCCGGCCATGCCCGACGTGAAGCAGCACAGCCTGGCGACGCCGATGGGAATGGCCTTCGACCCGACCGGCTCGACCCTCTACGTGACGGCATTCGGATCCAACAAGGTAGCCATCTTCGACACGACGCAGCTCGAGAACGACACCTTCACGCCGAGCTCCGCCGATCACATCGTGCTCTCGGGCGGCGGGCCGTCGGGCCTCGTCCTCAAGAACGACCGCCTCTACGTACTGACACGCTTCGACAATTCGATCTCGGTGGTGGATCGAATCGCGCAGAGCGAGCTGCAGACGGTCGCGCTCCACAACCCGGAGCCGCCGAGTGTGGTGGACGGCCGCCCCTTCCTCTACGACGCGATGCTCACCAGCAGCAACGGTGAGGCCTCCTGCTCGAGCTGCCACATCTTCGGCGACATGGATGACCTGGGCTGGGACCTCGGCAACCCCGACGACAATCAGAAGCCGAACAACAACCCGATGAACGACCAGCCCTTCATCGACTTTGCGGGCTTCGGCTCCTGTGTGATTCAGGGTGTTTTCATCGGCCTGAACCCGGGCCAGTCGGGCTGCTTCTTCCACCCGATGAAGGGCCCGATGACCACCCAGAGCTTTCGAGGACTCGATGGCCAGGGCGCTCAGCACTGGCGCGGCGATCGCGAGGGCGACGCCGAGTTCTCGTTCAACGCATTCAAAGCGGCCAGCAGATGCAGAGCTACACCGACTTCGCGCTGCAGATCCGCTACCCACCGAACCCGGTCCGCAACCTCGACAATTCGCTGACCAACTCGCAGGCGGCCGGTGAGACAGTCTTCAACAGCGACCCCACCGACACCGTGACGAGCTGCAACGGCTGCCACGTCCTGAATGCCTCACAGGGCTTCTTCGGCGGTGCGGGGCTGTCGACCTTCGATGCCGAGAGCCAGATCTTCAAGGTCCCGCACCTGCGCAATTTGTACCAGAAAGTCGGCATGTTCGGGCTCGCCGAGCCCCCGGACATCGACAACCCCATCGTTGGCTCCGGCACCCCCTTCGACGGACCCTACACCCACACCGGCGACCAGATCCGCGGCTTCGGCTACACCCACGACGGCTCGGTCGACACGCTCTTCCGCTTCGTGAGTGCAGCGGTGTTCACCATCAACAACAACCAGCAGTCCAATCTCGAGGCCTTCCTGATCGCCTTCGACAGCGACCTCGCGCCCATCGTGGGCCAGCAGGTGACGCTCACGTCTTCGAACTCGGACGTGGCGGGGCCGCGGATCGATTTGATGATTGTTCGCGCCCAGACCAACTTCCCCTCCAAGGTGCTCGTGGACTTGAACGGCGGCCCCGTCAACGAATGCGAGCTGATCGCCAAGCTCGTCGACGCGGGTGCGCCGACCGGCTACCTCTACGATGGCGCGAACTTCCTGCCGGATGACGGCGGCCTGGCGATCTCCGACACGGCGCTGCGCAACAAGGCAGCCACCCTGGGACAAGAGATCACCTACACCTGCGTGCCGCCGGGCTCCGGCCATCGCATGGCACTGGACCGCGACGAGGACACGCTCCTCGACGGCGTGGAGACCGGCACCGGCTTCTTCGTGAGTGCCAGCGATACGGGCACGCGGGCCGACCGGGCGGACACCGATGGCGACGGCTTCGGCGATTCTGTCGAGGTCGCCGCGGGCACGAACCCGAACGACCCGCTCGACTTCCCCGACGCAGCACTGGTCCCGGTGCTCTCTCTCTGGGGCCTGCTGGCACTCGCCGGTGCGATGACGGCCGGCGGTTTGCGGGCCGGTCGGCGCAAGCGCATCGGCGGCTGAGCACACCCGACGTGGACACGAAGAGGCAGCGCCTCGCCCTCGTGGCGGGGCGCGTTCCGATCGGGCCGCGCCTACGTGTCCAGGTGTCCCAGGTGTCTAGGTGTCCAGGTGTCTAGGTGCCGAAGAGCCCGGCCAGCATTGCACCGGGCAGTGTCACGATGTCCATCGGCACCGTACCCAGCATTGCGAAACCACGCGCCACGCGGCTCTCGACGCCCGCGTAGGTCAACCCTCGCGTGAGCGCGAAGTAGTAATCGGTTTCGTACGCCCAGGATTCGGTGGGCACGTTCAGAGTCGGATAGCGATCGGGATCCGGCGGCGGGAAAGCGTCCTCGGACGCGGAGGGCGAGTCGGGCGACGCGCCCGTCGAGGTGATCGACGGCTCGACGGCCTGGCCCTCCGCGGCACTGGCAGCCGCTGCGCCCGCAATCACAACGCCCGCGGCCAGCAGGACCCCACCGATGATTCGCCCAAACATCCGCATGCTCTCCGTCCTCCCTGGCTCCGTCCCCGCCCAACCTAGGGCAGGCGGACGCCTATGTCCCGGCCAGGTCCCGGCCAGCATTGTGATTTCTTATTTCACAGCTTTTACTTTGATATTCGAAGAGGGCACTGCTAGCTTCGCAGCGTGCCAGAGTTCCGTTACGCGCAGTTCTGCCCGCTTGCCCGCGCCGCCGAGGTGCTCGGTGAGCGCTGGACGCTGCTCGTCGTACGCGAGCTGCTACTCGGCCCCCAGCGCTTCAGCGACCTGATGCGCCGCATCCCCGGCGTGAGCTCGAGTGTGCTGAGCGCGCGCATCCGCCGGCTCGAAGAGCGTGGCATCGTGGCCCGCCGACAGCTGCCGCCGCCGGCGGCGTCCAGCGTGATCGAGCTGACGGATCTGGGCCAGGGGCTCCGCCAGGTGGTGCTGGCGATGACGAGCTGGGGGATCCAGCTGATGCAGCCGCGGCAGCCGGGCGATCACTACGAACCCACGTGGCTGCGCCTGGGCCTGATCGTGATCACCAGCCCCAATCCCACGCCGGAGCGCAAATTCGTGCTGCGCGTGCCCGACGCGGGCCAGGACGTCGTCATGATCCTGAGCGGCGGCCCGGACGGCGCTCGCATCGACGACCTCGACCCGAGCCCGGAGCGCGCGGCCGATGCCGAGATCCGTGCCGAGGCCAACGTGCTGCTCGGCATTGCGACCGGCAGCATCGACATAGAGGCCGCCCTCGCCGAGGGGACCATCGCTCTCACCGGCGACGAGCGGGCGCTGGCGGACCTGCCCGCCCTCTTCTCGCTGGAGACGGTCCTCGGAAGGGGATCCGACCCGGCTTCCGCGCCCGACGTCGCGGCTGCCGCCACCGCGCATTCCACCTGAGCCATCCAAGCCCCAATCCATCACCCTATCCATCACCCAATCCAACCCAACCAGCGCGCCCCAAGGAGACAACTGAATGCCCATCCTCCACGGAGTCCCCCTCTCCCCCTTCGTACGCAAGGTCCGTGTCGCGTGCGCAGAAAAGTCAATCGAGTACGAGAACAAGCCCCAGATGCCCTTCGGAGACAGGACGGACTTCCTCCCGATCAGCCCGCTCGGCAAGATCCCGGTCTGGCAGGAGGGCGACTTCACGGTGCCCGACTCCTCGGTGATCATCGACTACCTCGAGCAGACGCATCCCACTCCCCGCCTCTATCCGGCCGACCCTCGACAGCGCGCCACGGCCTGCTTTCTGGAGGAGTACGCGGACACGCGGCTGGTCGACGCCCTGTCGACCGTCTTCTTCCAGCGATTCGTGCGGCCGAATTTCTTCAAGCAGGAACCCGACCAGGAGCTCGTGCGCGAGGCGCTCGAGGAGAAGGTGCCGGAGTGCTTCGAGTACCTGACGGGCGTGCTTGGCGACGATGACTATCTGGTGGGTAACGCGTTCTCGATTGCGGATATCGCCGTCTCCAGCCCCTTCGTGAACTTCAAGCTGGCCGGTGAGGAGGTCGATGCCGGCCGCTGGCCGAGCGTGGCCGCCCATGTCCAGCGCTGCTGGGCGCGACCGGGCTACAAGGCGATCGTGGAGGGCGATACGAGCGGCTGATCGCCCGCGGCCGGATCCAGATGCTCGATCGACGTGGGCGGGCGCTGCGGCGCCCGCCCCGCTTGCGTTCCGGGTCTCGTGTCCGCATCCGTCACGCTAGACTGCCAGCATCCGCCCCGGACTTGGGCTCCATCCCCGTACCCCCCACACGGAAGATCGGCTGCGGTTGGCTGCGGTTGGCTGAAGACAGCTGAGGTCGGCGAAAGACCGCTGAAGTCGGCTGAGCCAGGCTGATAGATCGAAGAACCGAATCCCCATCCGGATCGGGAGCGGATGAGCATCGCGGTGCTGGCAGAGAAGCCCAGCGTCGCCCGGGACATCGCCCGGGTGCTGGGGGCGACGCAGAGGAGCAAGGGCTGCCTGCGCGGCGGCGGCTATGTGGTCACATGGGCGGTGGGCCATCTGGCAGGGCTCGCCGAGCCGCAGCAGATGCGGCCCGAGTGGCGGCGCTGGCAACGCGACCAGCTTCCCATGCTGCCCTCGGGCTGGCCGCTCGAGGTGCGAGCGGAGGTGCGCGACCAATTCGACATCGTGGCGCGCATCCTGAACGACGCGGAGGTCGACCGCGTCGTCTGCGCCACGGATGCGGGCCGCGAGGGCGAGCTGATCTTCCGCTACATCTACGAAGCGGCCGGCTGCAGCAAGCCGGTCGATCGACTCTGGATCTCGTCGCTCACCGAGTCCGCGATCCGCACCGGCTTCGAATCGCTGCGACCCAGTGCGGACTTCGATGCGCTGGCCGACGCCGCCCGCGCACGCAGCCGGGCGGACTGGCTGGTGGGCATGAACTTCTCGCGCGCCTACACGCTCCTGCATCGCGACGCGCTGGGCGACACACTCTCTGTTGGGCGCGTGCAGACCCCGACGCTCGCAATGCTGGTGGAGCGCGAGTTGGCGATCCGCAGCTTCGTGCCCGAGGACTACAAGGAGGTGCGGGCCGAGTTCGATCTCGCGGCGGACGCCGACACCACGGGTGGCGATACCCGCTATGAAGCCATCTGGTTCGAGCCGGCATCGATCCAGGCAGAAGCGGACGACCCGAAGTCCAAGCTGTCTGCCGAGGAGGCCGCCGAGCGGCGCCTGCGCGCGCGGCGACTTCCCGCGGACGGCCACGAGGCCGAGCGCATCGTCGAGCGGGCGCGGGCTGGCCGGGCAGAGGTCGTGAGCGTCGACGCGCGCCAGCGCAAGCTTCCCCCACCCCTGCTCTACGACCTCACGGAGCTGCAGCGCCACGCCAACCGGCTCTACGGCTTCTCCGCCAGCCGCACGCTCGAGCTCGCCCAGGCGCTCTACGAGCGCCACAAGCTCATCAGCTACCCGCGTACGGACAGCCGACACCTCTCGCACGACGTCGCCGCCGAGCTGCCCGCGATCGCGGCGGCCGCCAAGCGGTCCGTGCCCGCCGAGACACTGGCCGAGGGCACCGGGCGGCGCGCGCTCGGGCGGCGCTTCGTCGACGACGCCCGCGTGAGCGATCACCACGCCATCATTCCGACGACAGTGGATGCCGGCCGTTGCAGGCTCGGCCGCGAAGAAGAGCGCATCTACGATCTGGTGGTGCGGCGACTGCTGGCAGCGTGGCACAAAGATCACCTCTACTCGACGACGCGCGTCGTCACCTCGATCTCGACACCGATCGCCACGCACGACGATCCGATCACGCGGCCGGAAGCAGGCACCGAGACGGGCGAAAAGACGATCGCGACCCAGACCACTGCGGAAGCCCTGGACCACTTCGAGAGCCGCGGCACGCGCGTCGACCAGCCGGGCTGGCGTGTCCTCGATCCGCTACCCGCGAGCGCGGCGACGGCGCGTGCCTCCGCACCCGCGACGGGCGGAGCCGAGCCCGCGCTGCCGCCCGAATTGAGGGTCGGCGCCACGCCGAGCGTGCTGGCCGCCGAGGTGCTGGAGCGCAGGACGCGCCCGCCCCGCCGCTTCAGCGAGGCGACACTCTTGACCGCCATGGAGAGCGCCGGGCGCAGCCTCGACGAGAAGGCGCTCTCGGATGCAATGCGCGAGAGCGGCCTCGGCACCCCAGCGACGCGCGCCGCCATCATCGAAACACTGCTCAGGCGCGGCTACGTGGAGCGGCGCAAGAAGTCGCTGCACGCGACCGAGCGCGGCGTTCGCCTGATCGACCTCGTGCACCCGGATGTGTGCAGCCCCGTGTTGACCGGGCGCTGGGAGGCGCGCCTGCAGGCCATGTCGCGCGGCGACGACCAGTTGGACGACTTCATGGCGCAGATCGAAGCCTTCGTCCGCGAAGCAGTCGGGCACGCGCTTCGCGCCGGGCCGGCGCGGGTCGCCGCGCAATCACCCGACGGACCCGAACCCGAACCACCGGGTCCCGGCAGAACCAATGACGGCCACCGCGCCGGGCCAACCAGGCCGCAGCGCGCAGCGCGCAGAGTCAGCGCGCACTCCGAGGCGCCGGTGCCCGCCGCGTCCACACCTACAGGCTCTACACCCTCTACACGCCCCACACGCCCCACACGCCCTACACGCCCTACGAGCCCGCGCCAGCCCGTCCCGCCGGCGGCGCTCGCGGATCTGCTGCACGAGACTTTTGGCTTCGCCGACTTCCGGCCCCACCAACGCGCCGTCTGCGAGGCGCTGGTGCGCGGCGAAGACGTGCTGCTCGTCATGCCCACTGGTGCCGGAAAGTCGCTCTGCTACCAGCTACCGGGCCTCGCGCGCGGCGGCACGACGCTGGTGGTGAGCCCGCTGATCGCACTGATGGAGGACCAGGTCGCGAAGCTGCAGGCCCAGGGACTGCGCGCCGAGCGCATCCACTCGGGCCGTAGCCGCCCAGAGTCGCGGCAGGTCTGCAGCGACTATCTCGCCGGCGCGCTCGACTTCCTCTTCATCGCGCCCGAGCGGCTGAGCGTACCCGGCTTCCCGGAGCTACTGGCACGCCGCAAACCGGCGCTGGTAGCGGTCGACGAGGCGCATTGTATCTCGCACTGGGGCCACGATTTCCGCCCGGACTACCGCATGCTGGGCGAGCGCCTACCGGCGCTGCGCCCCGCGCCGATCATTGCGCTCACCGCCACGGCCACGCCGCTGGTGCAGCGCGATATCCTCGAGCAGCTGGACACGCCGCGCGCCCAGCAGCACATCCATGGCTTCCGGCGCACGAACATCGCCGTCGAGGTGGTCGAGGCCACGCCTTCGGCGCGCGACGCCATGGTGCTGCGCGTGCTCTCGGACGGCGCGCGACGCCCGGCCATCGTCTACTCGCCGACGCGCAAGAAGGCCGAGGCGCTGGCGAAGAAGCTGGCCGAGAAGGTGCCGGCGGGCGTCTACCACGCCGGCATGGCGGCCGCGCGCCGCGATCGCGTGCAGAGTGACTTCCTATCCGGTCGACTCGAGGTCATCGTGGCGACCATCGCCTTCGGGATGGGGATCGACAAGGCGGACGTGCGCACGGTGATCCACACTGCGCTGCCCGCCAGCGTCGAGGGCTACTACCAGGAGATCGGGCGCGCCGGCCGCGATGCTCTGCCCTCGCGTGCGATCCTGCTGCACGGATTCGCGGATCGGCGCACCCACGAGTGGTTCCTCGACCGCGATTACCCCGCCGTCGAGGACCTGGAACACGTGCATGCCGCCCTGGACGCGACACCGCGCTCGGTCGGCGCCGTGGGCGAGCGCGTGGCGACGCGCCGGCGAATCAGCGAGGAGAAGCTCGAGAAGATACTCGAGAAGCTCTGGATTCATGGCGGCGCCGTCGTCACGCCCGAGGGCGACGCCAGCCTCGGTGCGCGTCTCGACTGGCGCGACGACTATCTCGCGCAGCGGCGCCACAAGGAGGAGCAGCTCGCGCAGATTGCCCGCTTCGCCGAGAGCAGCGACTGCCGCATGCTGCGGCTGGTGCGTCATTTTGGTGAAGGGCGCCGCTCCTCTGGTGAAGTGCGCCGCGGCGCTGGTGAAGCGCGCCACGGCGCTGCCGACGGCGGCGGGACCTGCGGCCAGTGCGACGTCTGCGCGCCGCGCGCGTGCATCGCGCTCGTGCTGCGCGAGCCGAGGGTCGCCGAGCGAGAGGCGATGGCGCAGGTTCTGAAGACGCTTGGCGCGCGTGACGGACGGAGCACCGGGCGGCTGCACGTCGAGACGTCCAGCGGTGGGACTCCGCGCAGCGACTTCGAGGCGCTACTGACGGCGCTGGTACGCGCCGGGCTGCTGCGCATCGAGGAGGATGAGTTCGAGAGCGAGGGCAAACGGATCCGCTTCCGCCGTGCCTACCTCACACCCGCCGCTCGCGAGGCCGACGAAGCCGAGCTCGCGGCCGTCTCCGTCATCGAGTCGAAGCGTGCGCGACCGCGTACGGCGCGCAAAGCGCGTAAGCCGCGGGCCACCGCGCGCAAGTCCGGCGCGAGTCGCGCCCGCCCGCGCCAGCGCAAAGCCACGCGGCGCGCGACGTCTGGGGCTGCGAGTCGCGGCGTGCCGGGCACGCCCGTGCCCGCCGTCGTCGAGGCCCTCAAGGCGTGGCGGCTCGACGTGGCGAGGCGGCGCCGCATCCCGGCCTTCAAGGTGCTGAACGATCGCACCCTGGATGGCTTGGCGGCCGCCCTGCCCGGCGACGAGAACGGACTGCTCGCGGTAAAGGGCATCGGGCCGACGCTGGTGCGAAAATACGGTCCCGAGCTGCTCGACCTCGTCGCGCGTCATCGTCGGCAGTAGCGCCGAAACGACCAACGGCCGCTCTCCTCCTCGCGCTCGCACTCGCTCTGGAGCAAGAGCCCAGCCTCTGCGATTGCGGACTCGTCGGGCAGCGCGGGGCCACGCGCCGCAGCGGGGATCTTCTCCGCCAGACAGACCGAGAGCAGCAACTCGTCCACGGCTGCTGGAGCGCGATAGAGATCGCCGGACGTGCTCGCACCCGCCTCGACCGCCACGCTGCGGCAGCCGCGCACCCGGGTCAGCCAGCGCAGGAGACCGCGCAGAGTCGGGGCCGGGTCGGCCACGATCTCGATGCCGCGCGCGCGCGCGGCGCTGGCCAATCGCTTCGCGGACGCGGACGTCGTAAAGATCAACCGCTCCTGTGGGCCGCGCAGCGCCGGGTGATCGAGGTCGAGGTCGCGCCCGCTGGTCAGGAGCGCAGTGGCGGGCGCGGCGTCGCGGCCCATGATCTCGCGCCTCCACCCCGCGAGGCCACTCGCGGCCGCCACGGCATGCGTGAGCGCCGGCTCGCTGCGCAGGATCCGGCCCGTCGTGACGAGCGCGTCGGCCCGAGCCCGCACCAGCGAGAGCACGAATGAATCGGTCGTGCTGGCCGGTGTGACCTCGTTGATGGCAAGGCTGAGCAGCCCGCCGTCGGTGTGACCTCGTTGATGGCAAGGCTGAGCAGCCCGCCGTCCGGGGCGCGCCACGCGGAAGTCACGTGCACGACACCCGCATGCCGAGGCAGATCGTCGCCGTAGAGGGTCGTGATGCGGGTGGCCACCTCGACGGCGCCGGCGGTCACGCGCGCGGGCGCTCTGCGAAGAAGGCCAGCACGTGGAACTCGCGGCGGATACAGGCGCGCGCGAGCGGACCGGCCGAATAGCGGCCGCTGTATTCGCGGCCCGGCCGCCCGAAGAGCTCGGGCAGTCCGACGCGGAAGCCCACCGCGAGCACGCGATCGGCGAATTCCGCCACGGCCGGGTAGATTCCCGGGATCTCGTGCACGACGACGACACCCGGCCCCTGGCCCTTGGTGTGGACGGGGCGCGTCCTGCCGTCGTGAGTGAACGAGGTCTTCTCGAAGCCTTCGAGCATGCGGGGGATTCTCATGGAAGCGAACTCTGTGATCAAGCTCCTCGATTGGGGGTTGCTCTGCGGCGCCGGGCTCTATCTCTTGCTGCTTCGCCCGTGGCGTCCGCGGCGCATGTGGGCTGGGCTGACGCCGAGCATCGACCTGCTCTTCGTAGCCGGCCTGCTGCTCGGCTGGGCTTCGCTCCACTACGCCCCGCCCTTCGAGCGTTTTTCGGTCTGGCTGGTGGACCAAACGGAGCTGCCCGCCATGATCGTGGCCGTCGACGACCGCATCGCGGAGATCGAGGCGCTGCCCGAGCAGATGTGGGATGACCTGACGGCCCGCTTCGGCTGGACGAGCGAGGCGCCCGGGCCGTTGCCGCCCCTGCACGCGCCGGGCGTCCTCACCAGCACGGTGCTGCCCGCCGTCCATGGAGTGACCGAGGTCCTGCTGCGCACTTTCGTCTATGGGGGGAGCTTGATCGTGCTGGCGGTCTGCCAGGTCATGCGACTCGTCACCGACGTGCGGCGCGCCATCCGGGCGCGGGCGTCCCCAACCTCGCGCCGTGCCCTGGAAGCCCGCTTGGCCGCACTGGAGGAGACTGTCCTTTTGGGGCAAGCTCGGATTGGAACGGACAGCGCGGCGACCTGAGCCCGCGTCGGCGCTGTCCGGGACATAAGAGGCTACGAAGAGGAGAAGCGATGAAGCTCCGCATCACCTACTGCCTGCGTTGAAACTACCTTCCCCAGGCCTCCAGTCTGGCGGCCGCAATCGAGCAAGAGACGGGCGTCATCGCCGAGCTGATCAAGGGCGGTGGCGGCATCTTCGACGTCGAGGTGGACGGCGAGATCATCTTCTCCAAGAAGGCGGCCGGGCGCTTCCCCGAGCACGAGGAAGTGCTCGTGCAGCTGCGCTGAGGGGCGCCCGGCGCCGGGTCAGTCGAGCGCTGCAAGCGAGTCGGCCTCGACCTGTGCCGGCTCGTCGGCCTCGGGCTCCGGCGGAGGCTGCAACAAGTCGAGCGCCAGCAGGCCCATGGCCCGCACGGCGGCGCGCAGCGTCGGCTCGGGCTTGGGCGCAAAGCGGCTCGAGTGCAGCGAGGGCAGCTTCGGCCCGCCCGGCTCGCGGCTGGCCGCGAGCAGCGCCGGGTCCTGCGCGCCGACGCGGAAGATCAGGCTGGGTACGCCGAGCATACGGCCGTAGCGGCCGAAGTCCTCACCACCCATCGAAGGCGGGCGTTCCACCACACGCTGCTTGCCAAAGGCCGTCTCGAAGACGCGCACCGCACGCGCCGTCAGCTCTGGGTCATTGTAGACCGCGGGCGTATAGTCCTCGCGAATCGTGACGTCCGGCGGTGCTGGGCAATCCCAGATCGCACAGGTGTCGGTCGCGATCTGCGTGATGCCATCGAGGAGAAGCTTGCGCACATCGTCCGTGTAAGAGCGCACGGTGAGCTGCAGGTGCGCCTCGTCTGGGATCACGTTGTGCTTATTGCCGGCGTGGAACGAGCCGACGCTGACGACCGCGGAATCCTTCGGATCGACGCGTCGGCTCACGAGGGTCTGAAGCGCGGTCACGAAGTACGACGCTGTCACGATGGGATCGGAGGCCAGGTGGGGACGCGCGCCGTGGCCGCCGCGGCCGTGGATCGTCACGTCGACGGCATCGACATTGGCAAACGCCCAGCCCGCCCGATAGCCGATCTCGCCGGCCGCGAGCGAGGACTCGACATGGAGGGCGAGCGTGTAGTCGGGTACGGGAAAGCGGTCGAAGAGCCCGTCGCCGATCATCGCCTTGGCGCCCCGACCGAGCTCCTCGGCCGGCTGCGCGATCAGCACCAGCGTGCCCGACCAGCGATCGCGAGCCAGCGCCAGGAGCCGCGCCGTAGCGAGCAGGTTGGTGGTGTGGACATCGTGCCCACAGGCATGCATCACGCCCACGCTCTTCCCGTCCTCGCGCGTCACCACTACGCGGCTCGCATAGTCGAGCCCCGTGGCCTCGGTGACGGGCAGCGCATCCATATCGGCGCGGATCAGCACGGTCGGGCCCGCACCGTTTCGCAGCACACCGACCACGCCGAAGGCACCGACCGCCGGTGTGACCTCGTAGCCGGCGCGGTGCAGCTCCGTCGCCACCAGCTCGGCGGTCGCCTCCTCCTCGAGCGAGAGCTCGGGGTTCGCGTGCAGCTCCTTGTAGAGCACCACCAGGCCCGCGACGTTGCGCTCGACCCAGCCATCCACGAAGGCCTGGCGTTCCTTTGCGGCTTCGGTCGATTGTGCCGACGCCGGCGAGGCGAGCAGGCAGACGGCGGCCAGGAGGAGCTTCGTTCGGAGGCGCTTCGGCATCGCTATTCCTTGTTTTCTCGGACGGTCTCTGGGGCGGGCAGCTCGCAACCCCGAGAATCTAGCGTGACGTGCGCGCGCATCACGGCGCTCATCGGCGCCGCCTCGGCTAGCATCGCGTGCCCGGCGCCGGGGCCACCGGCCCCAGCCGAACCCTCGCAGACGAAGGGGAAAATCCATGCCGCTCGACCCCCAGGCCAAGGTCGTCCTCGACATGATGAACGCAGCCGGCGAGATGGATCTAGGAGTGATGAAGCCAGCCGAGATGCGCGCCGTCCTCGACAATCTGGCACTGCCCGGCGCGGTCACCCCGGTGGCCAGCGTCGAGGACCGCAGTGTCCGCGGACCGGACGCCGAGATCCCGGTGCGCCTCTACACGCCCGAGGGCGATGGCCCGCACCCGGTGCTGGTCTACTTCCACGGCGGCGGGTTCGTGATCGGCAGCATCGAGACTCACGACGGCACCTGCCGCGACCTGGCTGCGGGCGCCGGCTGTGTGGTGGTCTCCGTCGATTATCGGCTCGCCCCCGAGCATCCCTTCCCCGCCGCACCCGAGGACTGCTACGCGGCCACACGCTGGGTGGCGGAGAACGCCGATTCGATCGGTGGCGATGCTTCGCGCATTGCGGTGGCCGGAGATAGCGCGGGCGGCAATCTGGCCGCGGTGGTCGCGCTGCTCTGCCGCGATCGTGGCGGGCCCGAGCTGGTCCACCAGCTGCTCATCTATCCGGTCACCAACCACGCTTTCGACACGGACTCCTATCGGGACAACGCCGAGGGCTACTTGCTCACGCGCGGGATGATGGAGTGGTTCTGGGGCCATTACCTCGATCGGCCCGAGGAGGGGGATGATGCGCTGGCCTCTCCTCTGCGCGCGAAGGATCTGTCCGGCGTGGCGCCCGCCAGTGTGATCACGGCGGAGTTCGATCCGCTGCGCGACGAGGGCGAGGCCTACGCGCAGCGCCTGCTTGGCGCTGGTGTGCGCACCGGCCTCACCCGCTACGACGGTGTCTTCCACGGATTCTTCGCAATGGGTGCCGCCATCGACAAGGGCCGGGCCGCCGTTGCGGAGGCGGCCAGCGCGCTGCGCGAGGCGTTCGGCGAGTAAACGCTGCGCCACCCTCCAGCAGCCGCCCAGGCTGTTAAGATACCGCGACCCTTGCGGAGACCCTTCATGCAGGACCCTTGGCCGGATCGATGCCGAGCCCAGCGCTCCAACACTCTCGGCATGCTTCCCGGCCGTTCATCCATGCCCCGCATCGCGGCGGCACTGCTCCCGCTCTGTCTGGCGATGTCGGGCTGCAGGTCCCTCAACTACCCAGAAGTGCCGGCCGCCACCCCCGCCCACGACCCCACCACCGAGGGCCACGTCGCACCGAACACCGAGCCCGGAGCCTGGGTGCCACTCAGCAGAGCGGGTCGCAACGCACTGAAAATGCGCGACTACGACGCCGCCGAGCAGAACTACGTAGCGGCCCTGGCCGAGACCACCATGCTGCCGGAGTACGACACGCGCGTGCGCACGGCACTCGGCAATGTGGTGCGAATCGCCGCCACCTACCAGGCCCAGAGACGCTGGAACGACTCGGACCGGCTCGTCGATCTGATCATCGAGAACGCCGAAGCGGGACGCGGCGCGGACTTCAGCGTGGCCTCGCCGGTATTCATCGGCCAGGGCAACTACCGGACGTCACACGATCGCAGCGAGGACGCCATCGTGGTCTACGAGGCGACCCGGCTGCTCTGGAACGCCGACGCGCCGCAGCACGAGGCTGCGCGTGTCCAGACCGGGCAGCTGATCGCAATGGCCTACCTGGATGCCGGAATGCCGGAGGAGGCGATCACGCGCATGCAGGGGCTGGTGGAGGACGTGTCCCGGATTTTCGGTCCGGCTTCAGCCGCGATGGCCTCCGCCTACTTCAAGTTGGCCAGCGCGTACGAGCAGGACAACGACTTCAGTCGAGCCGAGGAGGCCTACCAGCGCAGCCTCGAAATCCGTGAGTCCATCGATCCCGACGGCCTCGAGCTCGCCAACCTGCGCAACCAGGTGGCCAGCTTCTATGCGGATCACGACCGCAACGAGCAGGCCGCCGAACTGGCCGGGCTCGCCGTCGCCACGCTCGAGGCACACGACGTGCAGGGCGCGAACCTGGCTGCGGTGCTCGACACGCTGGCTTCGGCGCAGACGCAGCTCGGTCGGAGTGACGAGGCCGAGGCCAACTTCAAGCGCGCCCTCGCTGCACGCGACCAGACGGATCCTGAGATCCGGCCCCAGCTCGATCGTGTGCTCGAGAACTATGCGCTCTTGTTGCGCAGCCTGGACCGCGACGAGGAAGCCAGAACGATCGAGGCGGAGATCAGCTCGGACAACGATCGCTGAATTTGCTGAGATCGGGCCCCGTGCGCGCACGCTGCGCCACCAGTGCTTCGTATAGGTCGGGGCCACCGCGCCACAGTCCGAATCCCCGCCGCTCGACCACCTCGAAGCCCGCCGTGGCGAGCACGGGCGCGTAGTCGTAGAGGGGGTGCGCACTGGCGAGTCCGAATAGCCGGCCGATCCCCGCCACCGGGAGCCAGCTCGCCTGCGCGACCGCACGCGCGAGCACGCCGCCCCGCGCCGGCGCGAAGTCGCTGACGAAGAGACGGCCGTTCTCACGCGTCAGCCCGGCGAGATGGACGAGCGCACGACGCATCGTATCCGGGCCCATCACGTTGAGCACGAAGCTCGCCACAACGACGTCGTAGCCCTCGTCACACGTGTGCTCCCGAAGGTCGCCGTGCACGAGCTCGGCCTCGAATCCCTCGGCCGCAAGCCTCTGCCGCGTCGCCTCGAGCATGGAGGGCGCCAGGTCCAGCGCCGTCACGCGGGCGCCGCGGCGCGCAGCGTGCAGCGCATCCAGCCCCGTCCCTACGCCTGCGAAGAGAACGCGGCTGCCCGGCGAGATCGTGCTGATCGCCCAGCACTTGGCGCGGTCGATCCGCCCGCACGACCAGATGCGCGCGACGGCGTCGTAGATGCCGGCGACCGCCTCGTAGGAGTGAGGCCTGCCGGGCTGGGTGCGAGCGAGCTCGGTCAACGCTCCACTACGCCCCTCTTGCGTCGCGCTACGCCGTCTTCGCCCGCTACGCCCGCAGCTCGGCACGCAGGAAGGCCAGAATGTCACTCCAGGCCTCACCGGCGGTGGGCGCGTCGTAGACGTCGGGGCGCGAGTCGTTCAGAAAGGCATGCTGCACACCCACATAGACATTGAAGCGCGCTCGCACGCCGGCGCCCTGCAGATCGCTCTCCAGCTTGCGGGCCGTCTCGGGCGCGACGAACTCGTCGTTCTCGGCGAAGACGCCGAACACGGCCGCCTCGAGCCGGGAAAGATCCAGCGTGACGTCCGGGTGGATCCCGTAACAGTCGACCACCGCCTGGATCCGTGCGCTCTCGCAGGCCGCGGCCAGGGCGAGCTGTCCGCCCATGCAGAAGCCGATGCAGCCGACCCGGCCGCCGTCGACGGAATCCTGGCCGAGCAGAGAACTCACCGTCTGATCGAGGTCGCCGACGGCGCGCGGGATGTCGAGCCCCAGCATCAGGCGCGAGGCCGCGTCGGGATCCGTCGTGCTTTCGCCGCGGTAGAGGTCGGGCGCCAGCGCGACGAAGCCGTCGCGCGCGAGCCGGTCACAGACGTCACGGATGTGATCCACCAGGCCCCACCACTCCTGGATCACGACTACGCCGGGGCCGTGGCCGGACGCCGGAACCGACAGGTAGGCTTGGCGAACATCAGCGCCCTCGCCCAGACTGATGTCGCGACCGAGCCGTTCCGTCATGCAGGCCTCCCCCGTATGCGCGCGGGAAGGCTACCGCAGGACGAAGGATCGAGGGATGCGGAAGCTCGGGGCTGTCCACCCGGGCTCAGGGCTGTCCACTCCCGGGCTCAGGGTTGTCCACCCCGGCTCAGGGCTGTCCACTCCCGGGCTCAGGGCTGTCCACTCTCCGGCTCAAGGCTGTCCACTCTCCGGCTCAAGGCTGTCCACCCCGGCTCAAGGCTGTCCCGGCAGGTTCCCGCCCACCCAGGTGTTGGCCGGCGTAAGGCCGACCGGGGACACGTTGCTCTGCGTTATGCACGACCCGGGCCGGTCGCAAGGCTGCACGACGTCCAGCGCATTGCCGTCGCTGCCGATGGCGGGGCGCGCGTCGACGACGAGCCGGGTGGTGCCGGGCGGACCATCGGCCACGGGATCCGCGAAGCGGGGACCGGCGGCCCCCACCGGCGGCAAAGCCGCCTCGGCCGCTCGAAGCATACCCGGGACCGCACCCACGGGCGGCGAATCGGCGAGGGGCAGCACCGCTGGGGCCGCGCCGGCCACGAAGAGGCCGGCGACCGGCTGGCTGGCCGCGCAGCCGCCCTCCTCGACGACCAGGGCCTGGCCGCCGCCAACCACCTTCACCTGTCCCTCGAGCGCGCAGACCATGGACACCACCCAGGCCTTCTCCTCCACCGCATAGGCGCTGGTGTCGGGTCCCGCCGCGGCGGCCACGATGCCGGGCGTCTCGATGTGGGCCGGCTCGCCCTGGCCCGCGTTGACGACGCGGACGTCGCCGCGCTCGAGCTTCACCTGCGGCGCGCCGGTGCCACGCTTCGAGTACACGAGAGTCGTGTTCTCGCCCAGGCCGGTGTAGTACTCACCCGCGAGCACACCGAGCTGCGTGCCGCATAGACGCGTCCACGCAAGCCGACGACGCGACCGATCACTCGATCCGCGTCCTCACCGGCACTTTCGTCCCCGGTCGCCTCCCAGGGATCGGATACGGCGCTGGCCGCGGTCTCCGCGGCCTCGGCCGTAGCGGCCGAGTAGCCGACCAGCGCGACGAGCAGGGCCGCCGCGATGGCCAGCATGAGCTTGCTGATGCGGTTGTCGTTCTGCATGTCTTCGTCCTCTAGCTAAGGATCAATGCCTCGTACATCGGCTCGGTCCGCCGGGCTTGGATCACGTCCGGATCAGAAGTCGACCGTCAGATAGCCCCCGACCACATTCCGATCGTAGTCGAAGACCGGCACGTTCGAGATGTTCCGGGTGTAGTAGTAGCGCGCCGAAACCTCGAGCCAGTCATTGATCGGCCGCGCGAGCACGCTGGCGACGTTCCAGATCTTGTCGGTACGGGGCACCGGCAGAACCGTGTACGTCACTCCGGCCTCGACGATCGGAGGCGTCGGGTAGCTCGAGATGTTGTCGAAGGGCGCGTAGGTAAACATACCGAGCACGTCGAGCTCGAGCCGCCACGGAAGCCCTGTCTCGAAGGCGGCGACCAGCTCGTGGGCTTGAAAGTCCCAGTCGTCACCCTCGGCCCAGTAGTGGCCGTACGTGTAGCCGCCCCGCACCACGAATCCACGCAGGAAGTCGCCGCGCAGGCTGCGCACGGGATAGCGGTGCAGGAAGCCCAGGCGCAGTCCGTTGCCGTCGCGGTTGCGGGCGGTGTTGGCGTCGATACCGAAGGGCGAGCAGGGAATCAGGGTCGCGCTGCAGCTCTGGTCGGGCTCCGCCATCGCCACGGGCAGGAGCTGGAACCGGTAGTCGTTCCAGTCCCAGGTGGCCGCGAACTCGGTGCTGCCGGCCTCGCCCCAGTTGTGGAAATACGAGCCAATCGCCTGCTGGGCCAGGAGAAAGGAGCCGTAGCCCACCCACGCGTGGCCGATCGAGTAGCGGAGCCGCGCCAGGCCGCGCTCGCCGACGCCGCGATCGATCCAGCCGGCCAAGGTCGGGTACTGGACGTCGTAGTCGCGCAGGTCGAAGTGGACGCTGCCCGCGTACTCGAGCATGACGCCGCCCGACCAGCGCTCGGTGCGGAAGAGCTCGGCACCGCCCTCGGCAAACCAGACCACGCGGCCATCGCTCTCGCCCGTGATGCCCTGGGGCACGGGAAGCGTCTCGCCCAGCAGCACGACGTTACTGTCGTAGTCCAAGCCGGCGGTCAGCCGCGCCCAGGCGCGCTCGGCGAGCTGCTCGCTGGCGAGCATTTCGCGTGCCTGACGGCCCCAGGTGCCGTCGCCGTCGACTTCGATCACACGTTCGAAGGACTCGCGAGCCTCGTCGCGTTGGTTGATGCTCTGCCACGCCAGCCCGGCGTAGAACGATGCCACCGGCTCGACCTGGGCGGCGTCGGCCACGCGGGCGCGCTCGAGATCCAGGGCGGCGGCCCGCGCTTCGCCGCGCCCGAGCAGGATCAGACCCGAGTAGAGATGGAGCTGCGCCGAGTAATCGGGTGTATGGCGAGGCCGTGCAGCCTCGATCGCCTCACCCGCCGCCTCGAAATCCTCGAGGTGGTAGAACGCGATGGCGAGGCCGATGTCGACGTTCCGCAGCTGTGGATCCAGGCGCTTCGCATCCTGCAGGGCGCTCAGCGCTGCGCTGTAGTCAAAGGTGCGAAGTCGACACTGGCCCTCGAGGTGCGCCAGCACTGCGTCGTCCGGGTGATCTCGCCGCGCCTTCTCGATCTTCGGGAGGGCCTCGCCACAGCGCCCTGCGGCGACCATTGGCTCGAGCTCGAGCAGTTTCACCTTCGCGCGCACCTTCGCGCTCTCGGTGCCCTGGGCGGCCACGGGGTCGGCGAGCAAACAGACCACCAGCCCCGCAGCCCCGATCGCCAGAGCGATGCGCCGCCAGTGCCCGCCGTGTGTCACTGCCCCATCACCTCCGCCAGAGTGCAAGGCCGAGTAGCCCAATGCCGACCAGCACGCCCGTGCCCGGCTCGGGAACCAGGGCGTTGGTCATGAATCTGGGCGCACCGAGGAGGCGCTGCGACTCAACGTCGTATTGGAAGGTCACACTCGCGCCGATCGTGTCGAGCTCGAAGCCGAAGTAGTGATAGGTGATTTCCTCGACGGTGAGCGTCAAGAGGAGGAAGTCGTCGAAGCTGAAGTCCGGGTTCGTCGGGTCGAGCTCGAACGCCACCTCGTCCACGTCGTACGCCGGGATGCTGGACATTCCCGACAGGAAGAGCACGATTCCCCCATCGGGCATGCCACCCTCGACCTCGACGCTCTCCAGCGTCAGCGTGACGACGTCCGAATACGCCTCTCCAAGGGAAATACTCGACCGGCATCCGGTGGTCCCCCCGACCAGGAAGCAGTGCTCCAGACTGTACTGAACCGGGCCGGTGCCCTGGTTGTCCGCGCCGACGAAAGGGCCAGTCGGGGGCAGAATCGCGTCGACGTCAGTGGGAAAGTCCGGGGTCGTGGGGTCGAACCCGACCGCAAGGCTGCTGGGTGTGTCCAGGAAGTGGACCGATGTGGCGGTGGCGGTGGTGGTGTGGGCCAGCGTGGCACCGAGTGCGATCGCAAGCGCAAGGACGAGCCGGCCAGCGAAGCCTTGGATCATCATGGATTGATACCTCGCAAATTCGAGCCGGGGCCTATCAGCGCCGACCGGGGCCCCCAAAACCCGCGTGGGTGGGCGTGGCGGTCCGCTCAGTAGGTGGTGCCGGCGCGTGGCTTGTGTCGCGAAAGGACTCGAAGGAAGCGAGGAAAGTGCGGATTCTGGAAACACTTTTTCAGTGCCATTGGAATCGCTGCAGCGCTGACGGAGGAGGCCTGGCCAAGGCAATCGGCCGGCGGGCGCGGCCGATCGTCAGTGCACGATCACGCGTGTCGGCCGCTGCAGGGGGCGGTGGATCTCACCGTCCGCGCGCACCCGCGGCTCACCGAGCGCTCCCTGCAGATCGAGCCAGGCCAGCACGCGCAGCAGATCGCCGTCCCCGGCCCGCACGCAGCCGCCCGAGACCGGCTGACCCAGCAGCCGCTCATCCCCGGCACCGTGCAGCGCGATCGAGCCACCGGCCGTGAAGGGGATCTTCGCCACACCCATGGGCGTGGTCAGCGATGCGGGCTCGGGTCGCGCGCCCGCCGCAAAGGCGCCGGGGCTCGGGTGCCAGGAGGGCTGAAGGATGACCCACGCGACCGGGAAGCGGCCGTCGGGTGTGGGTCGCGCTGGCGAGCCGAGCGCGATCGAGAAGTCCGGCCCCCGCTCGCCGCTGCGCTCATCGCGCACGCTCCCGGTGTAGCGGCCGCGGTCGAGCTCGATCACGAGCCCGGGATCCTCGCTCGCGCTGGCCGCAGCGGGAAGCACGAGTGCGAGCCCAGCGGCGAACGCCATCACCGCGCGTGCCCGCCCCCGCGACGCCACGCGTCCGCTTCCGGCTCGTCTGCACATCCGGCGAGGATACCACGGGGCCGTCGTATCCCATCCCAGCTGCTTGGCTTCAAGAGCGCTGGACGATTGCACCCTGAAAGGAATCGCCCTCCGGAAAGCCGGGCCGGTGCGGGAAGTCGGCCCCCGGCCCGGCCTCGCGCAGTGGCCCCACGCGGACACCGGTGCGCTCGGCGGCGCGCTGCACCAGATCGTGCAGGCGCCGCTTCGCGCGCCGCTCGTTGCGACAGACGAGCAACACGCCGCCCGGTACGAGCCGCGTGAGTGCCTCGCCGATCAACGGCTCGAGGTCGCGCCCGGCCGACCAGAAGCGTCGGCCCGCAGCCGCGGCCGTCGGCGGATCGAGCACGATGCCGTCGAAGCGCTCGCCGCGCGCGAGGCTGCCGAGATGGCGACGCCCGTCGCGGCGGACCGAGTGATGGCGCGCGGCATCGACACCGAACTCAGCGTTCAACTCGAGATTCGACTCGAGCCAGCGGAGATAGGCGCCCGAGAGATCCACGCTCGTCACCTCCTCGGCGCCGGCCGCCAGCAGCGCCACGCTGAACGCGCCGGTGTGGGCGAAGAGATTCAGCCAACGTCCACCGCTGCGGGCCAGACGGCCCAGTCGCTCGCGGTTTTCGCGCTGATCGAGGTAGAGCCCGAAGCCGGGCCGTGGGCGCTCGGGCTCGCCGAGCCCCGGATCGACGCGGAAGCGCAGCCCGCGATCGTAAACCACCAGGCCCTCGCCCGCGGTCAGCGCATCCAGCTCCGGGCCGGCCTTGCCCTGCCGCGCAACGCGCACGCACACGTGCCGACCCGGTGGCGATGCGCGCAGGTGGAGGACCTCGATGACGGGGGGCGACGAGCCGATCGCGTCGCCGAGCTCGGTCACGGTCGCCTCCACGACACGGTCGACCAGGCCCGCGCAGGCGCGACCGCTGACGAGTACACGCAGCAGCGGGCCGAGCCTGTCCAGCGCAAGACCGGGCAGCCCGTCGGCCTCGGCGTGGACGAGGCGAATGGCATCCGTATGTGGCCGGCCGCGGTGCTGCAGTCGCGCGCTGCCCCTACGCAGCAGCGGTCGGCGACGGGCAATGGCATTGGCAACGCGCGCCTCGACGCTGATCGCCCCCTCACCCACGTCACCCGATGGCGGCGACCAGAGGCGCGCCGCCACCGGCCCCGCGCCCTCGAGCCGCGCCACCCCGAGTTCGCGGCCCTGTGGATCGACCAGCTTCACACACGTACCGGGCGCCAGCCGCTCCGGATCGTCGCTCTCGGCGTCGGGAAGGATCCACGGATGCCCGCGTTCGAGAGCGCGCGCGGTGGCCCGCGAGACGCGCCAGTCGGGCTGGACCTTGTCATCGTCGGGCCAGACCGCAAAGACGGGCTCGCCCGGCCACCACGTCTGGGCGCCGCAGGGGCCCGTGGCTGGGCCGGCGCCGGCGATACGGATGCGCGGTCCCCCCTCGACCAGGACGCCGCCGCGCCGCCCATCGCCCAGCACGGGCCAGCCCGACTGCGCGAGGACCGCGAGCACGTGAGCGGCTCGCTCGGCCGGGGCCGAAAGCCGGAGCGCCGACACCCCGCCGCGCGTCTCGAGCACACGGTATTCAATCTCCGGGCCGCTGCGGGGCGCCAAGCGACCGCAGTGCCATGCGGGCGACGCCACGAGCACCTCGAATTCGTCGGCCCGGAGGTCTGGCTCGGCCAGCAGCTCCAGCCCAGTCGGATCGAGTTCGACGCGGACGCCCGCCGGCACTTCGCGACGCCCAGCACGCAGCCGGCGACCGGCACAGCGGACGGCGTCACGCCGGATCAGCTCATCACAGAGTGCTTCATCGGCGCCCACGATCAGGCGTTCGAGCAAGGTCGCCAAGGGCAGCGAACGACCCGGGGCGCGCAGCGCGATACGGTCCACGGCGAGAAGCGTAGCCGCGCAGGGCGCGCGATCGGCGCGTGGCGATCATTACGGTCCGTACACGACTGCGTGGTCGGACCACCACGGTGTCGACTTGACACAAGTGGAGCGAAGAATGGGTCCGCGACCAGCCGAGCCGCTGAACCTGGCGAGCGCGCCGAGAGGGTGCGGATCAGCGGGGTCGGTCGAGGCTCTGCGCGCCGGACCCATTCTTCGCTCCACAACTGGGGTAACGTCGGCCGCCATGCGCCCTGCCCCGACCCCCCATCCCGTCAGTCCGCCTCAGAGGCTCCTGCTCTGGCTGATGCGGGCGATCGGACGGCTGCTGGGCTGGGTCGGCCGCGTACGCCGCCGCGGGTTGGCGTCGGTGGTCGAGGGCGCACGCTACGGCACGCGGCGGCAGGAGACGCTCGAGACCCTGCACCCGCCGCCGTCGGCTGAGACCCGCACGCCGGTCATCTATGTACACGGGGGTGGCTGGATCATCGGCCAGAAGGAAATGTACACCGCGGACCTCGAGTTCCTGCGCCGAAGGGGACACCGGGTCTACAACCTCGACTACCCGCTGGCCCCGGAGCACCCCTTCCCGGTGCCGTTGCAGTCCCTGGTGCGCGCGCTCGCCAGCTTGCTCGAGCATCACGACGAGTGTGAGCGCGTCCACCTGATCGGGGACTCGGCGGGCGGAAACCTGGTGATGATGCTGGGGCTGCTGCTCACGAACCGCGAGCGGTTGGCAGAGTTCGACGCCGACCTCACGGCCCTGCGACTGCCCGAGATCGCCAGCGTCGTCGCGCTCTACGGGGTGCACGACCGGCTCAGCTGGCTGGGGCACGGCGGGCGCTTCGCCAGGCTGATGCTGCACTGCTACGGCGGACGCGGGGCGTTCGAGCCCCTGGTGGGGCCGGATCTCGCGCTGGCGCCGCTCGATCTACGCATTGCGCGACGGCCCGCCTGCCTGCTGGCCGTCGGCAGCCGTGACCCCCTGCTCGAGTCGACGCGACTGGCCGAAAAGCACCTCGCCGCGCTCTCGGGCCCACTCGAGGTGCGCGTCTACGACGGTGAACACCACGGCTTCTTCAATATGTCGTGGCGTGAGAATTCCCAGCTGCTGCGCCGAGATATCGAGATCTTCCTCGACGGGGTCTGAGGTTCTAGAGTGAGACCTCGAACGCTTGAAGGGACGGCGGTGCCCGGCCCGATCCGCGACGTTGCACAAAGGCTGTGCGATGCAGGGCACGGCGTCTGGTGGATCGGCGAGGGGCTCTTGGCCCTACTGCGGGGCGAGCCACCGGTCGCTTGGGTCCTGGCCACAAACGCGGCGCCGGACGACGTGCCGCGTGTGCTCGAGCACGCGATCCCGAGCCGGCGCGGGGGCGCGGCATTCGTCGTGCCGAGCGCTGCCGGGCCCGTCGACGTTCAGCCGCTCCGCTGGGGAAGCCAGGTCGAGGGGGATCTCGCGCATGCGGGCTTCCGGCTGCTGGCGATGGCGTGGTCCTGGCCGGCGGCCCAGCTCGTCGATCCGTACGGCGGGATCGAGGACTTCGTCGCCGATCGGTTGGCCGCTGTGGGCGACGCGGCCGCGGCCCTCGCGGAGCGACCCCTGCTCGCGCTGGTGGCCGCACGCCTGATCGCAGAACAGCCGCTCTCCCTAGACCCGGCACTCGCAATCGCCCTGCGCGAGGCGCGGACCGAGCCACTGGCCCGCGTCCCGGCCGCGGCGCTGCGGCGCGAGATCTCCGCCCTGCTGCTGGCGCCGGGCGCCGGACGCGGCGTGGCGCTCCTGCGCGAGAGCGGCACGGAGCGGGCGCTCGGGTTGCGCAGCGACGCCGGAACGGCCCGGCTCGTCGACGCGATGCCATGCGATCTGGCACTGCGGCTGCTGGCCTGGACGGCGGGTCACGGCGGAAATCGACTGCTCGGGCGCCTGCGCTTCGCCCCCGAGTGCCGTCAGCGGGTCGGGCAGCTGCTGCAGTACCATCCGGTGGAGCAGAGGTTGAGCGGCGCACGGCGGCCCGCGCTGCGTCGCGCGCTGCGCCGCTTGCCGGACGGCGCCTTCGCGGCGCTGGCCGAGCTGCGCGCCGCGCAGCTCGCCAACGCTGGCAGCGAGGAATACGCCGAGGATGCCCGTCGCGCGCTCGCGGCGCTGCACGAGGCGGTACGCGCGCTCGAGCTGGAGGCCGACCGCGCCGCCCACGAGCCGGTACTCGTATGGCGTGGGCGCGACGTCATTCTCGCTCTCGGCATCGACCCGGGACCGCAGGTGGGCGAAGCACTGCGCTATCTCCGTGAGCAGGTGGCGAAGGACGACAAGCTGAACACGCCCGAAGCGCTGCGCGGCCTGCTCGACACCTGGCGCCTCAGTCGGGCCTCCGGTGCGGACGCGTCGCCGTGATCGATCGGATCCGAAAGGCGGGAAGCCACGAGGCCGGTTCGACCCATGGATGATCTCTTCGAGGCGATCAAGCAGGAGTGCACACGCCGCGCGTGGTCGCGCGGCGTCGAGCTCGTGCGTGGCGACGCCGTCTCCGGACAGACGAGCAGCGTGTCGGAGGTCGTGTTGCAGGTCGACGCCCGACAGGGACCCGTCACGCCGGTCGTCACCCTCCACCTCGAGGACGAGGACTGGGAGTGCACCTGCCGGGGCAAAGAGGATCCGTGTGAGCACATCGCGGCGGCCGTGATCGCGCTGCGTCGGGCCCGCAGAGCCGGCAAGCAGCTGCCGCAGCCCGCGCAGCCGATCGGGCGGCTCCGCTACAGCTTCCGTGAGACCGCGGCCGGCGAACTCGACTTCGAGCGCGAGGTCGTGCAGGGCGACCAGCTGCATCTGCTGACCAGCACCCTCGACGCGCTGGCCAAGGGCCGTGTCAGCGGGCCGCGCGTCAGTGCGCTGGAACAGGATCTGACCGTCGAGCGCGTCCTCGGCCCGAGGCGGCGCGGCACGTTGCCGCGCGATCACATGGCGAAGCTGCTCGTCGCGTTGGCGGGGCATGAGCACGTCGTGTTGAATGGTCGCACCGTCTCGGTCTCGGCCGAGCCGGTGCTGCCGCTGGGTCGGGTGGTGGATGCACCGGGGGGCGTGCGGCTCTATATCGAGCCGGATCCGACGCTCTCGCGACACTTCGCCAACGGCGCCGCGCTCTGCGGTGACACGCTTCGCGTCATGGGCGCCCCACGGCTGACCGGGCGCGAGCTCGACGAGCTCCCGCGCGGCCGTTTCTTCGCCGATGACGACCTGGCTGAGCTGGTCACCCAGGTACTGCCCTCGCTGCGCGAGCGCATTCCGATCGAGATCCGCACCGAGCGTCTGCCCACCACCAGCGAGAGCGATCCGCCGCGCATTCACCTGCAGGTGGAGCGCGACGGTGCACGGCTCTCGGTGCTGCCGACGTTGGTCTACGGCTCGCCGCCGAAGGCGCGCGTCGACGCCGGCCGGCTGGTCCACATCCAGGGGCCGATCCCGGTCCGCGACGAGTCCGCCGAGCGCGCGCGCGTCCAGCACCTGCAGCGCGAGCTCTCACTGCTGCCCGGGCGGCGTGTGATCTACGGTGGCGAGGAGGCGCTCGAGTTCGCAGAACGACTGGCGGGCTGGAGCGGCGAGATCGAGGGCGACGCCCATCACCGCTTCGAACGGCTGCCGGCGCTCGAGCCCCGACTGCAGGTCGAGGGCGACGGGCTCTCGCTCGAGTTCACGCTGCCCGAAGCGGCCGGCGGCGGTGGTGAGCGGCGCGTGTCGGGCGACGCGGCGCTCGCGGCCTGGCGCCAGGGCGATTCGCTCGTCTCGGTCGGCGCAGCCGGCTTCGCGCCCCTGCCCGCGGACTGGATGGCGCGCTTCGGTCATCGCGTGGCCGACCTGCTCGCCGCGCGCGACGAGGCCGGCAACCTTCCGGCCTGTGTACTCCCCGACCTGGGAAGGCTCTGCGAGGAGATCGACGCTCCGCCACCGCCCGGTCTGCGGCGGCTCCGGCCTCTGTTCGAGGACTTCGACGGCATCGAAGAGGTGCCGCTGCCCGAGGATCTGCGCGCGGAGCTGAGGCCCTACCAACGTCACGGCGTCAACTGGCTCTGCTTCCTGCGCGATGCAGGCCTCGGAGCCCTGCTCGCCGACGACATGGGCCTGGGCAAGACGCTGCAAGCTCTCTGCGCGCTGCAGGGCCGCGCGCTCATCGTCATGCCCACGAGCTTGCTGCACAGCTGGTCGGACGAGATCGACCGCTTCCGGCCGGGGCTCCGCTACAGCGTGTATCACGGACCCGAGCGCAGGCTGTCGCTGGACGCCGACGTGGTGCTGACCAGCTACGCGATACTGCGCCTGGACGCCGATCGGCTATGCGATGTGCAGTGGGACACGGTTGTGCTCGACGAGGCACAGAATGTGAAGAACCCGGAGAGCCAGGTCGCGCAGGCCGCCTACCGGCTGCCCGCCCGCTGGCGCATTGCGCTCACGGGTACACCCGTGGAGAACCGCCTCGAGGAGCTGTGGAGCCAGCTGCACTTCCTGGATCGCGGTCTGCTCGGTGGCCGGCGCGACTTCCAGGAACGCTATGCCCGCCCGATCGCGGACGGCGACGCCGAGGCGGCTGCGCGCATGCAGGAGCGCATACGCCCCTTCGTGCTGCGACGCCTCAAGCGCGTGGTGGCACCCGAGCTGCCACCGCGCAGCGAGGTGGTGCTGCACTGCGAGCTCAGTCCGTCCGAGCGCGAGGTCTACGACAGCGTGCGCGCGGCCGGCGTCGCCAAGGTGGTGGAGAGCCTGCGTGCCGGCGGCAACGTGATGGCGGCGCTCGAGGTGCTGCTGCGCCTGCGCCAGGCCGCCTGTCACTCCGGTCTGGTGCCCGGGCAGACCGCCACCGAGTCGACCAAGGTCGCGCTGCTCACGGACCGGCTCGAGCAGGCCGTCGAGGATGGCCACCAGGCGCTGGTCTTCTCGCAGTGGACGGCGCTGCTCGACCGCGTGGAGCCGGCGCTGCGTTCGGTCGGGATCGACTTCGAGCGTCTGGACGGCAGCACACGCGACCGCGCCGGCGTCATCGCGCGCTTTCAGGACCGAGAAGAGGTGCCGGTGATGCTGATCTCGCTCAAGGCTGGCGGAACGGGCCTGAACCTGACGGCCGCGGACCACATCTTCCTGCTCGATCCGTGGTGGAACCCGGCGGTGGAGGATCAGGCCGCCGACCGCGCACACCGGATCGGTCAGCGGCGACCGGTGGTGGTCCACCGACTGGTCGCACAGGAGACCGTCGAGGAGCGCATCCTCGAGCTGCACACACGCAAACGGGCACTGGCCGAGGTGGCACTCGGCGCCGCCGGCAGCGGCGAGGGGCTCAGCAAGGATGATCTGCTGGCGCTCTTCGAGTAGACGTCAGTGACTGTCGGCGCCGAACATCGAGCGCTCGTAGTAGTCGCCGGTATCGGCCAGATAGTCGATGCAGGCGTCGAGCTCGGTGACGCCGGTGTCGGCCAGCAGCAGTGTATTGACCAGTACGAGAAGGTCATCCTTGACCGCGAATGAGCCGTGGGGCAGGCCGAAGTTCAGCTCCAGCGCGTAGCCGAGGCGGTCGCGCAGAATCTTCTTCGTGCTGCCAATGATGCTGTGGAGCCGCACCAGCGGGATGCCCCGGTGTTCGAAATAGTCGAGGTGCACGATCTGGTGCCGGCCGCTGTCGAGCTTCACCTCGACCTGATCGGCGTTACGCATCCAGCCCCGCCGCTCGCAGACGCTGGCGCAGATCGAGTCGAAGTTCTCGCGAGGCAACAATCCGTTCCCCTCCTGACTTCGCCCGGCTGCACCGACCCGGTGCGGCCGAAGCGATCCGGGCTCACCACGGTACCAGCTCTGCGCAGAGCCCTGGTGGGTCGCGTTTTCCCCTCGGGAGCCATATGCGGCCGCCTCTTGTGCCACGCCCCGCCCAGCGTCTAAGTTGCGCCGTCGAATCCGGTTGCAGCCGGAGGGGCTTGGTGCGGTCGCAGCGCGACTTTCTCGTCCCTCTCGACTCTCTCGACTTTCTCGACCTTCTCGACTTTCTCAACTTTCTCGACCGCACCCAACCAATCCCGCGCGGGCGACGGACGACGGACGAAGGGCGGTCTTGACGATGGGCAGCGGAAGGGATCCGTACGCGGCGCTCGGCGTGTCTCGCGACACCGACGCCGATACCATCAAGAAGGCCTACCGCAAGCTCGCCCAGCAGTATCACCCGGACCGCAACGCCGACGACCCGAGCGCGGAGGAGAAGTTCAAGCAGGTCTCTTCCGCTTACGCGGTGCTCTCCGACGAGAAGCGGCGCAAGGACTACGACGAGTTCGGCGAGATCGCCCTCGACCCGAATTTCGATGCCGACAGGGCTCGTGCGGCGTCGCGCCAGTTCGGAGGAGGTGACTTCGCGCACGCCTTCGGCGCTCGCGCAGACGGATTCCAGGGCGGCGGCTTCGGGAATGTCTTCGAGGACCTCTTCGGCGGCCGAGGCCATCCCCGACCGCGGCGCGGCGCGGATCTCGAGACGCGCATCGAGCTGGACTTCGCCGATGCCGTGCGCGGCTGCGAGCAGCGCGTCACCCTCGACCGACCGAACGCCGAGGGGGGCGTCTCGCGCGAGACGTTGAGCATTCGCATTCCGCCGGGTGTCGACGACGGTGGCCGGATCCGGCTCGCCGGCAAGGGTGGGCCCGGCGAGATGGGCGGTCGCGACGGGGATCTGCTGGCGGTCGTGCGGGTGCGTCCGCATCCTCAGTTCAAGCGCAACGAGCGCGACCTCTTGCTCGATGTGCCGATCTCGATCAGCGAGGCGATCCGCGGTGCGTCGATCGAAATCCCCACCGTCGACGGCCGCGTGAGCCTGCGCGTGCCCCCCGGCACGGACGGCGGCTCGAAGCTGCGCCTGCGCGGCAAGGGCGTGCCCGCACACGGCAGACGACCGGTCGGCGACCTCTATGTGACGGTGCGAATCCGGGTGCCCAAGAATCTCTCGGCGGACGCAGAAGAGACGGCGGCCGAGCTGCTGGGGGACGATGGAGAGGCGTTCCGCAGCCACCTGGCCTTCTAGACCCTATGGAGTGACCGGCTCCGTATGGTTTGGCCGCCTGCGGCCGACACTCGGAAACGTCAAGTTCGCCCCCGGTTCACCGATGGGAGGCCTGCGGCGGGCTGGCGGCGCGAAGACCGGCGGATTCGGTCATCGCAGAGGCCGGGCGAGCCGAGTCCCGCGCTAGCGAGCCTCCGAGTCCTCGTCCTCTTCCCCTTCAACGGGGAAGCCGTAGCCCGCGAGATCGTCGGCCGTGGCCACCTGGTCCCCCGGAGTGGTCGGCTCGGTGGGGGTCGGAGTCTCCTTGCGCTCGCGCATCTCCTCGCGCTTGAGCGCCGCCTTCTCGGCCTTCTTGATCTCGCGCATTCGCTTGAGGACGCCCGTCTTGCTTCGCTTGCCCATCGGAGCCTCCTCGATTCGAGCTTTGCCGCCCCCGCGGAAGTCGGGGCCGGATCCTATCACAAAGCCACCGAGCGCCCACCCACGACCCCCGAAGGGATGTGATAGGATCCGAGCGGATTCGCCCAGAACACCCAACTCACCCGGCTCAGGCGGTGGAATCGCGCGTCGCGCGCGCGGCACGTACTGGGCCATGGACTTGGGCGTGTACTCGGGAAGGAATCTACGCAGGGGCAGTGGTGGCGAAGAGACGCGATCAGATCCGGATGAACGACGACGAACTCTGGAAGTTCATCGACGAGCAGAAGTCGGTGCAGGTCGCCACCATCAACAAGAACGGCACGCCCCATGTGATGCCGCTCTGGTTCGCCGTCGACGACGGCACGATCATTCTCGAGACCTTCACCAAGAGCCAGAAGATCAAGAACCTCGAGCGCGATCCACGCATCACGGTGCTCTTCGAGGATGGCCGAAGCTACGAGAAGCTGCGCGGTGCCTCGATCCAGGCGACTGTGGAGCTGGTGAAGGACGAGGAGCGTGTCCACCAGCTGCATATGAAGGTGCTGCTGCGCAACACCCCGGAGCTCGGCAAAGATGTGCTCGAGAAGGCGTCACGGGCAATGGCGGCCAAGAAGACCGCGATCTTGATCCGGCCCGAGAAGATCATCAGCTGGGATCACGGCAAGCTCGGAGGCGTCTACTGACGGCGCTCTCGCGGCGAGCACGGAGACAGTGTTGACGCGACTGTGGCTCGCACTCTGCATCGCGCTGGGGGGCGCGGTCTGGCCGCTTGGGACCGCCGTGGGGCAGGTCTCGATCCTCACCCCGGTCTCGGCGTACTACGACTGGGAGTACGACCTGGCCACGGCCTCGGACTATCAGCTCGAGACCGGGATCAACGCCGGCGGCGCCTTCTCGGTACTGCGCTTCGAGGGCAGCGGGCGCGGGGGCGGGCCCTTCTCACAAAATCTCCGGCTCTTCATGGACTTTGCGTACGTGAACGCCGACTACGACTTCGGCTTCCCGATCCCAGTCGGCTGCCCAGACCCGGCGGCCTGCTTTACGGGATCGCCCTGGAACACCACCCACCGAGTCGACCTCTCGCCGGGCGTCAGCATCGTGCTCACGGACCGCTTTCACATCCAGCTGATGGTCCCCATGCGCTGGCACTTCGAGAGCGGCTCCGAGGCCAGCGGCTTCACGGGCGGGCTCGTCGGAGTCCTTCGCCTCCAGCTGAGTGACGACTTCACGGCCGCGCTCGGCGTCGCAGTGCAGAGCGAGATCGAGGAGGGCACGTCGATCTACCCGGTGATCGGCCTGGATTGGCGATTCTCGAAGGGGCTGGCCATCGAGACCAGCGGCGGGCCCTACCAGGGCGGCACCGCCGCGCTGGTCTGGCGGCCGGGCGAGGCGGTGCAGATGCGGCTATCCGTCGGCTACGAGCGGCGCCGATTTCGCTTGGCGCGCGACCTGACCAACCCCGACGGCGTGGGGGAGTACACCTCGGTACCCCTGCTGGGCGGCCTTCTGCTCAACCTCGGGCAGAACGTCGATCTCTCCTTCGAGGGCGGGATCGCCACCGCGGGCGAGCTCGACATCGAGAACGCGCGCGGCCTGCGCCTGCGACGCGAGAGCTTCGACACGGCGGGCCTGCTCCGGGGACGCCTGGCGCTCGAGTGGTAGCCCAGTCCGTTGCACTCAGGTCGCCGCCCCGTCTTGGCGCGAAGCAGTCGCGGCGAGAGCGCCAGCCTCGATTCAGCTGGCTGGGCAGGCTCGCTTGGGGAAGTTCGGCATCACGACGCCAGCCAGCTCCTCGAGCAGGCGCACGACCTGACGGCTATAGCCGAACTCGTTGTCGTACCAGACATAGAGCGTGCAGTGGGCGCCATTCACGATCGTGGCCTGCGCGTCCACGATGCCCGCGAAGCGGTTGCCGACGAAGTCACTGGAAACCACCTCGCTGGAGTTCACGTAGTCGATCTGATTCTGCAGATCGCTCTCCAGAGAGACCATGCGCAGGTAGCTGTTGACCTCGTCCACCGTCACCTCTCGACCGAGGTGAAGGTTCAGGATGGCCAGTGAGACATTCGGCGTGGGAACGCGGATCGCATTGCCCGTCAACTTTCCGGCAAGCTCGGGCACCGCCTTGGCGACCGCCTTCGCGGCACCGGTCTCGGTGATGACCATATTCAGCGTTGCGGCGCGGCCGCGCCGATCCTTGCGGTGGTAGTTGTCGATCAAGTTCTGGTCGTTGGTGAAGGAGTGCACGCTCTCCACGTGTCCGGACACGATCCCAAACTCGTCACTCACAGTCTTCAGCACCGGCACGATGGCGTTGGTGGTGCAACTCGCCGCCGAGATCACCGGACCCGTCTTGGCAATGTTCTGGTGGTTCACGCCGTAGACGATATTCGGCACGTCGCCCTTGCCCGGCGCGGTGAGCACCACGCTCGCCGCACCCGGCGACTTGAGGTGCATGCGCAGATCTTCGAGCGTGCGCCAGATGCCCGTATTGTCGACCACGATGGCATTGCGGATGCCGTACTGCGTGTAATCGATCTTGTCCGGGCCGTCCGAATAGAGGACCCGGATCATCGTGCCATTGGCGACGAGGGCATTCTCGTGCTCGTCGATGTGAATCGTGCCGTCGAAGTGGCCGTGCACCGAGTCTCGCCGCAACAGGCTCGCGCGCTTCTCGAGATCGTCCGAGCCCCCACCGCGCACCACCACCGCTCGCAGGCGCAGGTTGTCGCCGCGCCCGGCCTTGCCCACCAGGATGCGTGCGATCAGGCGACCGATACGGCCGAAGCCGTAGAGAACGACGTCCTGGGGCTCCTCGCGAATCGAGGACAGGCCAGTGCAGATGCCGGCGAGCTCTCGCTTCACGAACTCGGCCACTTCGGTGTCAGCCTGCTGCGTGCGCATGTGGGTCAGGAGGTTGCCGATGTCGATTCGCGCCGGGGCGAGGTCGAGCTGCGAGATGGCCTCGAGGATTGGCAGGCACTCCTCGATCGGGATGTCGCCGTCGACCATCTGACCAGCCTTGCGATGCAGCTGGATGATCTCGAGGGGCGATTTGTTGACCAGCGACTGGCCGAAGACGGTCACGATCACGCCGCGATCGCGGTAGAGCCGTCCCAGGAGCGGCACCATGTCCTCGGCCATGTGTTGGCGGTGGGTCCAATCGCGGAGATACCGGTCGGCCGTGTCATCGCTCATTCGGGGGTGTCCTCGTCAATGTCCTCTCGCGCAGCGTAAGCTAACAAAACCGGACACTTGAGCCATACGAGGGGCCGGGGGAAGCGCCGGGGCAGCGATCCGCTGCAGGCACGGCCCGCCCGCTCTGGGCGACCGACCCCGGATGTTTTCGCTATCGGTAGGCTGCGAGCGAGGCGGGAGGCCCCGCCAGCGGGGCGGCCGCTTCGCACAGCGAGAGGGTGGCTGGAGAGGGTGGCGATGCGGGTGCTGGTCACAGGCGGGACGGGATTCCTGGGCTCGCACTGCGTCGAGGCGCTGGCGGCCGCCGGCCACGACGTGCGCCTGCTCGTGCGAACACCGGCCAAGATCGCCGCCACCTTCGACCCGCTTGGCGTGCGCATCGAGAGCCATCTGCAAGGCGATATGGCCGACCCGCAGGCAGTCGACCGCGCCCTGGAGGGTTGCGACGCCGTGTTGCACACAGCCGCCACCATGTACGGTGGCGCCGACGTGCTCGAGGCCAACCTGGCCGGCGTGCGCAACGTGATCGGCGGCGCCGTGGAGCGCGGCATCGACCCGCCCATCTACATATCGAGCGTGGGTGCGATGTTCCCGCCCTCCGGTCCCGTCATTCGGGTCGACGATCCGATCGGCGAGCACGAGACGGTCTACGGCCGCTCCAAGGCCGAGGGCGAACGCTATGTGCGCAGCCTGCAGGCGCAGGGCGCGGCGGTCACGAACATCTATCCGGGCGGCGTTTACGGGCCACGGGATCCGGTGATCGGGGAGACGATGAAGGGGCTGCGGGATGCGATCCGCTTCGGCTGGCCGATCACGACGGGTGGCGTGTCGATCGTCGACGCGCGCGACGTCGCCCACATCGTCACCGCCTGTCTCGAACCCGGGCGCGGCCCGCGGCGCTATATGGCCAGCGGGCACTTTCTCACCTGGTCCGAGTTCACAGACTGCTGCGAGATGCTGACCGGCAAGAAGATGCGCAGGGTTCCGGCACCCCCGGTCGTGGTCCGCGCATTCGGCCGCGCAATCGACGTGCTCCAGCGCCTGCTGCCCTTCTTCGAATACCCGCTGACCCACGAGGCGGCGCTCTTCCTGACCCAGCTCGTGCCCGGCGACAACAGCGCCACCGAGAAGGATCTCGGCATCGAGTTTCGACCGACGGCCGAGACGCTCTCGGACTCCATCCGCTGGCTCGCGGAGGCGGGGGAGCTCGGCCCGAAGCACGCCGGCCGGCTGGCGGCCGAGGCGCCCTGATTCGAACGCTCGACGCGTCGACCGACCCTGAGCGATCGGGTCGACGCAGGGCCGGGAACGCGTAAAACTGGAACGCGTTTCACTCGGCCCAGACCAGGACCCAGTCCCAGAAGCCGAGCCAGCCGCGCCGGCCACAGACCGGTCACCACCCGGGAGATCCGATGCGCATCGCCTATACCGACGAGCAGGAGTCGCTCCGGCGTGAGATCCGCGCCTACTACGACAAGCTCTTGACACCCGAGATACGCAAGCAGCTCCAAAAGGGTCACGGCACTGGCGAGACGATGCGCGCCATCGTGCGCCAGATGGGCGCCGACGGCTGGCTCGGCATTGGCTGGCCAGAGGAATACGGCGGTCAGAACCGCTCCGCCATCGAGCAGTTCATCTTCTTCGACGAGTCCATGCGCTCGGGCGCGCCGGTCCCAATGCTCACCATCAACACCGTGGGCCCCACCATCTATCGCAACGGCTCCGAGGAGCAGAAGACGTTCTTCCTGCCCAAGATCCTCAGGGGCGAGATCCACTTCTGTATCGGCTATACGGAGCCCGGCGCCGGCACCGACCTCGCCGCCCTGACCACCCGCGCGGATCTCGAGGGCGACGAGTACGTGATCAACGGCCAGAAGATCTTCACCAGCCTGGCCAGCGACGCCGACTACATCTGGCTCGCCACGCGCACGGATCCCGACGCGGCCAAGCATGCCGGCATCTCGATGTTCATCGTCGACATGGACGCGCCTGGCGTTACGGCCGAGCCGATGCAACTGCTCAGCTCACACGACATCTGCACCACGTTCTACGACAACGTGCGAGTGCCGGCTTCCCGACTGGTGGGCGGCAAGAACAAGGGCTGGAAACTGATCACCAGCCAGCTCAACCACGAGCGCGTGACCATCTGCTCGCCCGGCATGCTCTCGGCCTGCTACGACCGAGTGCTCGAGTGGACACGCGAGACGAAGATGACCGACGGACGACGGGTGATCGACCAGGAGTGGGTACAGATGAACCTGGCCCGCGTGCACGCCGGGCTGCACTTCCTGCGCCTGATCAATTGGAAGGTCGCCTGGTCGAGCACGCAGGGGAGGCTCGATCCCGCCGACGCCTCCACGACGAAGGTCTTCGGTACCGAGTACTACCTGGAGGCCCTGCGTCTGATGATGGAGGTCATGGGCGAGCGCGCCTATCTGGCCAGCGGATCCCAGGACGCCTGCGTCGAGGGCTACTGCGAGACCCTCTATCGCAGTCTGCTCATCCTGACATTCGGCGGCGGCACGAATGAGATCCAGCGTGACCTGATCGGCCTCTTCGGCCTCGGACTCCCGCGCATTCCTCGGCACTAGACTGCAACACTCGCTGGCCACGCCGGCTAGCAGCTCTGGCCGGCACTCTGGCTGACCACTCTGACCGGACACTCCGGCCGGACACTCTGGCTGGCCACTCTGGCTGGCCACTCTGGCTGGCCACTACAATCGACAAACGATCGGAGACATCCACGTGGACTTCGCATTCACGGACGAGCAGACCGCCTTCGCGGACCTGGCCGCGCAGATCCTCGGCGATGGCACCGCACCGGAACGCCTGCGCGCCATCGAGGACCGGGACGGCCCGCGCTTCGACGCGGAGCTCTGGAAGCGGGTGGCCGAGTCGGGCCTGTTGAGCATCGCCATCCCCGAGGCGTATGGCGGTGCCGAGCAGAGCTTCTTCGAGCTCGCCCTGGTGGTCGAGCAGGTGGGCCGCACCACGGCACCCATCCCGCTGCTCGAGACGTTGGTGCTGGGCGCCCTGCCCGTCGCCGAGTTCGGCAGCGAGAATCAGAAGCAGGCGATTCTGCCCGCTGTCGCCGAGGGGCGCATGATCCTCACCGCGGCGCTGGTCGAGGACCAGACCGATCCGCAGAGGCCCGCCACGCGCGCCGAGACGATGGGCGACGGCCTTGCGCTCCACGGCAAGAAGGTCTGCGTGCCGGCGGGCGAGATCGCCGACCGTGTGCTCGTGCCGGCCAGCCTGGACGACGGCCGGGTGGTGATCTGCCTGGTGGATCCGAGTGCGAGTGGCGTGCGCGTCGAAGCGCTGACCACCACGAGCGGCCAGCCCGAGGCGAGCCTGACGCTCGAGGGCGTGGCCGTGGCCGCAGGCGACGTGCTCGGCGACGCGGATCGAGGCGCCGAGATTCTGAATTGGATTCGCGAACGCGGCACCGCAGCGCTCTGTTCGCTCTCGCTCGGCGTGTCCGCCGAGGCGCTGCGCTTGACTTCCGAGTACACCAAGGAGCGCAAGCAATTCGACCAGCCGATCGCGATGTTCCAGGCGGTGGGGCAGCGGCAGGCCGACGCCTACGTGGATACCGAGACCGTCCGGCTCACGTCCTGGCAGGCGGCGTCGCGACTCGGCGAGGGGCTGCCCGCCAGCGAGGAAATTGCAGTCGCAAAATACTGGGCGTCCTTCGCGGGACAACGCGTGGTGCATACCGCCGTACATCAGCACGGTGGGATGGGGGTCGACCGCGACTACCCGCTGCACCGCTACTTCCTCTATGCGAAGCAGCTCGAGCTTCAGCTCGGCGGCGCCAGTCACCAGCTGCGCAAGCTCGGCAAGATGTTGGCCGACGGCACCGCCTGATCCAGGGGCAGGTCGATCGCCGCGTCGACCGCAAGAGCAGGCCGAACGGCCGAGGGAAGGGATCGCATGGCGTCCAGCGCGAGACAACCTGCTCCAAAGGGGCGCAGCCGATCCACCCTCGCAGTCCTCTTCAGCGTCATCATCATCGACCTGATCAGCTTCGGGATCGTGATCCCGATCCTGCCCGCCTACGCCAAGACGCTCGAGGCCTCCGCGACGGTGTTGGGGCTCATCGTCGCCACGCATGCCGCGCTGCAGGCCCTATTCGCACCCTTCTGGGGGCGACTCTCCGATCGCATCGGCCGGCGGCCCGTCATGCTCGTCACCATGGCCGGCACGAGCGCTGCGCTGCTGATGCTGGGACTGGCCGAATCGATAGCAGCGCTCTTTGCCGCGCGCGTGCTCTCCGGCCTCTTCGCTGCCAACATCAGCGTGGCCACCGCCTATGTGGCCGATGTCACCGACGAGTCCGAGCGCACGCGATGGATGGGCATGATCGGCGCATCGTTCGGAATCGGCTTCATCCTGGGCCCGCTGCTCGGCGGGCTGCTCGCGCCCTACGGCTACGGCGTGCCCATGTTCGTGGCCGCGGGCATGGCGGCGCTCAACTGCGCATACGCCACCCTCGTGCTGAAAGAGCCGCCTCGCCACAGCGATAAGCCGCGGGGGCGCGGCGGCCTCGCCCTACTCCGAACCGACCCCTATGCGGCGCAGCTATGCTTCACGAACCTGCTCTTCACGGTGGGTGTCTCGCAGCTCGAGGTCACCTTCTTCTACCTGATGAACGAGCGCTTCGGCTACGGGATCCAGCAAGTGGCCTTCATCCTGGTGGCGATGGCGCTGGTGATGGCGGGCATCCAGGGTGGCGGCATGCGCGCCCTGGCGGAGCGCTTCGGCGAGAAGAGGCTGCTCGTAACCGGTCTCTTCTGCATGGCGCTGGCCTTCCCGGCCATCCCGCGCATCGGAAGCGTCGGCCTGCTCCTGGTGCCACTGGGCGTGGCCGCAGCGGGCCGAGCCATCGCGCAGCCGCCGATGACGAGCTTGATCTCGATGCGGACGGATTCGATGAATCGTGGCGCCGTGATGGGCGCCTACCAGTCAGCGGCCGCGATCGCACGCATTATCGGACCGATGCTCGCCGGGCTGCTCTACGACTTCAGGACGGCGACACCCTTCTACCTTGCGGCCAGCCTCTTCGTGGTGAGTGCGCTGCTCTCGATGCGGCTGCGTGACGTGGATGCGGCCCCGAAGGTGCAGCCCGCCTAGCTGCCTCTGCTTGCGGTGGATCCCACCCCCGAATAAACTCGTTCGTGGGGGAGAATCGAGAGGTTGAAGCCCATCCTGCGTGGGGCGGGTCGGTCCGCGTGAGCGCGTACCGGCGACCCGTCATTCCGTTCAGTGAGGCGCCCCGCGGCACATGCCGCTGGTGTGGCGAATCCATCCTCCATCCGAAGGGCTCCAAGGAAGGCGAGCTCGACCGGCGGCGCCGCTGGCATCCCGCCTGCGTGGACGTCTACAACGCCAGCGACCCGCGCGAGGCACGCCGGCGGGTGCGCAGGCGCGACCGCGGCCGCTGCGCGGACTGCGGAGTCGACACCTACGCGGTCAAGCGCGAGGTGCGCGGCAAGGGGATGACACGCAAGCTGCGCGAGCGCGGCTACGTGCCGCGGCGCTCGCTCTGGGAGCTCGACCACATCGTCCCCCTGATCGACGGCGGCAGCCACGCAATCGACAATCTCCAGACACTCTGCACCCCCTGCCACAAGCAAAAGACAGCAGCCGAGGCGCGCGAACGGTCGGCGCGCACGAGGCAGACTTCGTCGACCGAGGCGCCGAGCTCGTCCGAGCCGGCCGGCGCCCGCGAGCCCGCGTGTGCCGACCTTCCCGACACTCGGCTCAACCCGCAGCTCGGCCCGCGACTCACCCCGCCACGCAGTCCGCGCCTCAGTCCTCATGCACGAAGCGGCGACCTCGATGCGCTGCTCGATCATGCATCGCGCCTGAACGAACGCGTTCACGCGATGCTCGATCGCTTTCGAGTGCCTCGCTGAGGGCCCGGTCGGGCGGATTCGGTTAAGATCCCGCCCGGCGACGCCACTCCCCGGTCGCCCAGGAGCGATTCGTGTCCCAGGATCTCGAAGCCACACTCGCCGAGGCGAAGCAGAAGATCCTCGCCTGCGAGAGCGCTCACGCCCTCAAGGACATCGAGCGCATATACGTGGGCAAGAAGGGTGTGGTCGCGGGCCTGCTGGCGAAGATTCCGGGATTGCCCGCGGCGCAGCGCCGCGATGCCGGCAAGACGGCCAACCAGCTCAAGCAGGCCGTCCTGCAGGCGGTGACGGCTCGACAGGGGGAGCTCGCCTCGTCAGAAATCGAGGCCCAGCGCAGCGGCGCCGGCTTCGACGCCACACTGCCTCCGGGCCGCACGGTACGCGGCTCGCTGCATCCGATCACGCAAGTGACACGCGAGCTCGAGGATCTCTTCCAGTCCATGGGCTATCAGGTGCTCGACGGGCCCGAAGTCGAGCTCGACTACTACAATTTCGAGGCTCTCAATATTCCGGCCAACCACCCGGCGCGCGACAGCCACGACACCTTCTTCTGCGAGGGCGACGGTCACCTCGTGATGCGCACTCACACCTCGCCCGTGCAGGTGCGCGCGATGGAGCGGCTAGAGCCGCCTTATCGCATCGTCGTGCCCGGCAAATGCTTTCGCCAGGAGACCACCGACGCCAGCCACGATCACACCTTCCACCAGATGGAGGGGCTGGTCGTCGACAAGGACATCTCCGTCGCGCACCTGATCGGTGCGATGAAGACGTTGCTGCGCGGGATCTTCGGCCGCGATCTCGAGGTGCGCCTGCGCCCGGGCTACTTCCCCTTCGTCGAGCCCGGTTTCGAACTCGACGCGCGCTGCCCCTTCTGCGATTCGGGTTGCAGCGTGTGCAAGCGCACGACCTGGATCGAGCTCCTGCCCTGCGGCCTCGTGCATCCCAACGTATTGCGCGCCGGCGGGCTCGATCCCGACGAGTGGGGGGGCTTCGCATTCGGTCTCGGGCTATCTCGACTGGTGATGCTGCGCCACGGCATCGACGACGTGCGGCATCTACTGGGCTGCGACCTGCGCTTCTTGGAGCAGTTCTGATGTACGTCTCCTACCGCTGGCTATCGCGCCACGTCGACCTCACGGGCATAAGCCCGGAGCAGCTCTGCGACGACCTCACCCTCTCCACCGCCGAGGTCGAGGGGCTCGAGCGCTTCGCCCCGCACCTCTCCGACGTGGTGGTGGGATCCGTTTTGGCGCGCGAGAAGCACCCCGACGCCGACAAGCTGAGCGTCTGCACGGTGGATATCGGTCAGGGCGAACCGGCCACGATCGTGTGTGGCGCGCCCAATGTGGCCACCGGCCAGAAGGTGGCGGTGGCGACGCCCGGCACCGTGCTGCCCGGCGACTTCAAGATCAAGAAGTCAAAGATTCGCGGCGTCACCTCGGCGGGCATGATCTGCTCGGTGAGTGAGCTCGAGCTCGGTGACGAGCACGACGGCATCTGGGTATTGCCAGACGAGGCCGCAGTCGGTGTCCCGGTCGCCGACGCCCTCGGCGTGGACGATTGGGTGATCGAGATCGACAATAAATCCCTCACGCACCGTCCCGATCTCTGGGGCCACCGCGGCATCGCCGGCGAGCTGGGCGCCATCTACTCGCGCGCGCTGCAACCGCTCTGCTTCGAGATGCCCGCACACGGCCAGGCGACCCCCTACCCCGTCCAGATCGAATCCGAGGCCTGCTCGCGCTACGTCGCCCTGCCGATCGACGGCGCGCGCGCCCAGACCTCGCCGGACTGGCTGCGCTGGCTGCTGCTCGCGATCGGACAGCGCCCCATCGACCTGCTCGTCGACCTCTCGAATTTCGTGATGCTCGACATCGGGCAGCCGAATCACACCTTCGACCGCCAGCGACTCTCCGACCAGGGCATCACGGTGCGCATGGCCAGCGCCGGCGAGACGATGCAGACCCTCGACGGCGAGGAGCGCAAGCTCCAGCCGAGCGACCTGCTGATCTGCTCCGACACGCAGCCAGTCGCATTGGCGGGCATCATGGGCGGCGAGGGCTCAAAGGTCGGCGACGACACCAAAGCCCTGCTGCTGGAGGTCGCGACCTTCGACGCCACCACCGTTCGCCGCACGTCGTCGCGCCTCGGCCTGCGCACGGACTCGTCTGCGCGATTCGAGAAGAGCCTCGACCCGACGATGCCGATGCGGGCCGCCGCCTACTTCGCGAGGCTCCTGCAGGAGATCCAGCCCGAGGTCAGCCTGCCCGCCGCCCCCACCGACGCCGGCGACTGGACGGATCCCGCGCACTCGCTGATGCTGCGCACGGAGCGCGTTCGCCAGGCCCTGGGCAAGCCCATTCCGGACGAAGAGATCGGGGACATCCTCGGGCGCCTCGGCTTCGTCGTAGAGGCACAGAACGACGGCTTCGCGGTGGGCGTGCCCTCCCCACGCGCCACCAAGGACGTCACGATCGAGCGCGACCTCGTCGAGGAAGTTGGGCGCATCTACCGCTACGGCAACATCGCGGAGCGTGTAATGACCGCGGACGTGAGACCACCGCCGCCCGACGAGCGCCGCGTCTTCGTACGCCGCATCCAGGATCGTCTGGCCGGTTCCGCGCACTTCCACGAGGCCATCGGCTATTCATTCGTCGACGACGACCTGCTCGAGAAGCTCGGCATGCTCTCGCTGCCGCACGTGCGCGTCGTCAATCCCGCCAATCAGGGGCAGGACAAGGTTCGGCGTTCGATCGTGCCAAGCCTGCTCTCGGGCCTCGAGACCAATCGGCGGCGGCTGAGCGACGTGCGCCTCTTCGAGGTCGGCAAGGGCTACCTGCCCGAGCACTCGAACGATCGCGGCGAGCCGCGCGAGCGCCACCTGGTCGGTCTGGTTCTCGCAGCGCCGCCGCCCGGCAAGCAGGCGACCTTCGACGCGGATGGCTTCACCCAGCTCTACGGCGTGGTGACGGATCTGCTGGACGCGCTCGGGCTCGAGGCGCCGGAGTGGAGCGCCGGCGAGGCATTGCCGAGCTGGGCGCATCCCAACAAGGCGCTCTGCGCCCGCTATCCGGACCACGACGAGCCCGCGGTGATATTGGCCGACCTCGAGCCCGGACTGGCCCCGGCCTTCGGCCTGTCGGGCGATCTCACCAGCGACGTCGCACTGGCCGAGATCAGCCTCGACGCGCTGCTCGACGCCCCGCGCCGGGGCTCGCGTTATCGACCGATCCCGCGCTTTCCCGGCATCAAGGTGGACGTGGCGGTCGCCTTGCCGACCGAGACACCATCGGCCAGTGTGGTCGAGTCCATCATCAAGGCCGGCAAGGGCAGCGTCGCGGACATCGAGCTCTTCGACCTCTACCGCGGCGAGAGCATCGGGGCCGACCGCAAATCCCTCGCCTACCACGTGCTGCTTCAGTCCGAGAGCAGGACGCTCACCGACAAGGACGAGCGGAAGTTCCTGAAGCGCTTCGAAGAGCTGCTCGGCGAGCTGGGTGCGGATCTGCGGGGCGGATCCGGCTGAAGTCGGTCCTATACTGGGCCCATGGACCCAGCGGAGATCCACTGGCTCGGTCTGACTGAAGTCGCCGAGCACATTCGTCGGCGCGCGCTCTCATCGGTGGAGGTCACCGAGGCGACCCTCGCACGCGTCGAGCGCCTCGACCCCGGGCTGCACAGCTTCGCAAGCCTGCTCCCCGAGTCGGCGATGGAGTCGGCCCGCGCCGCCGATCGCGAGATCGCCCGCGGCGAGATCCGTGGCGCGCTGCATGGTGTCCCGCTGGCCGTGAAGGATCTGTGTGCCATGATGGGCGTGCGCACCGCCTGCGGAACGCCCGTGATGGCGAATCGCATCCCGGACCACACCGCAAGCGTGGTCGAGCGCCTGCAAGCGGCCGGCGCCGTCATCGTCGGCAAGCTGCAGCTGACCGAAGGCGCATACGGCTGGCACCACCCCGACGTCACGCCGCCCAAGAATCCTTGGAGCGCTGACCACTGGACCGGCGTCTCCTCGAGCGGCTCCGGGGTGGCCACGGCGACGGGGCTCTGCTTCGGGTCGCTCGGGACCGATACCGGCGGCTCGATTCGATTCCCGTCCGCTTGCTGCAATGTCACCGGTCTCAAGCCGACCTATGGTCGGGTGAGCCGCTTCGGCGTCTTCCCGCTCGCCCATTCGCTCGACCACATCGGACCGATGGCGCGCAGCGCGGCAGACGTGGCGGCACTGCTCGGAGTATTGGCCGGCCACGACCCGCGCGACGAGACCTGCCTGCGCGCTCCGGTGCCCGACTATACGGCCGCACTCGTCGGCGACCTGCGTGGCCTGAGCGTGGGAATCGACGAGGTCTACGTGTCGCGCGGCATCGACCCCGGCGTGACGCAAGTGACGATCGCGGCCCTCGAGCGCCTGCGCGCACTCGGCGCGGAGGTACGCGAAGTCAGCCTGCCGCCAGTCGGGCCGCTGCTGGCCGGCTGGGGGCCCTTCACCGCCGTCGAGTGTTCGATCGCCCATAGCGAGACATTCCCGAGCCGCGCCGACGAGTACGGCCCCCAGCTGCGCGAGCTGCTCGAGTTGGCGCCGAACATCTCGGGGGCCGACTACGCCCGCATCGAGATGGCGCGCCAGCGCTACAGCGACCGGCTGCGGCAGGTCTTCGAAGCCGTCGACTTGATCGTGATGCCGGCTCTGCCGGTTCCGCCCCCGAAGCTGCTGGGCCCACTCCCGGGCCAGGCGCAGCCGGCCGAGACGATCGACAACCTCCTACAGTTCACCGCGCCCACGGACTTCTCGGGCAGCCCGACGCTCACACTGCCCGGTGGCTTCAGCGACGACGGTCTGCCCATCGGCTTCCAGCTCGTCGGCCGTGACCTCGACGAGGCTACCCTCTGCCGCGCGGGTCACGCCTACCAGTCGGCGACGGACTGGCACAACCGCCGCCCGCCGCTCGACTGACGGCGACGGAGCTTCATGAGTAATCCGGGCTAGAGGACGCGGCGGTGCTTGTTCTTGACCGCGAAGTCGGCGACGTGGGATGCGCACCAGGCATCTGGCTTGACGAGTACCGGGAAGCCGCTCCCCGCCACCATCCCGGCGAGCTGCTTCACATAGTCGCTGGAGTCGTAGCGGGTGTCGGGATTGGCATCGACGTGAACCCACACCTGCTTCTGCTCGGCGGGCAGGTCGAACTCCTCGTTCATGCGCAGCGCCAGCTCGAGACTGAACCAGGTCTCGAGCGAAAGCTTCTCGAAGAGGGTCTGGTCCTTGCGGTCAAAGCGGCGCGTGTAGAAGACGCGTCCGCCCTTGCCGGGATTGAGCGCACAGATGACCGTGACGAACTCCATCCGCTTGGAGGACTTTTGCGCGTCCGTCCCAATGTGGACGATACGGCCCCTGCGCAGCAGCTGCTCGACGGTCGTCATCACGTCGAGCACTTCGACGCCGCTGAGCGTCCACCAGCGTCCGTCCGTGCGGGCACTCACTCTTCGATCGGGTCGTCCCATGCGCCTCGCTCCAGCTCGACCAATCACCTAACGACCAATCACCCAACCACCAATCACCCAACCACCAATCACCTAACGACAAATCACCCAACGACCAATCACCGAAAGGGTTGAAAACGCAATCCTGCTCCGCATGCCCGATGGCTGCCCCTCGAGAGATTGCCGTCGATAATGATCGGATTGGCGGTGCCCGTCAACCCTGCAAGAACCGGCTCCTCCTCATCGTCACGCCGGAGTCAGGACTGAAAGAGGCCGTGCCCGGGCGATTCCACGGCAGCACGGCCTCTTCCCTCTCGGGACTGTCGTAAGGATTGTCCCAGCACCCGTCGCCGCTCAGGCGAAGGTCATCTTGCCCTGGTCGATCACGACGTCGCCGTCCTGGTTCTTCGTCTGGAATGTGCACTCGGAACCATCCACCCACATCAAGATGGTGAGCGTATCCCCGGGTAGCACGGGCTTCGAGAAGCGTCCGTCCATCGATCTGAAGCGCGAGGGATCGCCATCGCAGATCGTGTTCACGAGCGCGCGGCCCGTGAACCCGTAGGTGCAGAGTCCGTGGAGGATCGGCTTGTCGAAGCCACCCATCTTCGCGAAGGCGGGATCTGAGTGGAGCGGGTTGCGATCGCCCGACAATCGGTAGAGAAGGGCCTGGTCGACGCCGGTCTCGTATGCGACCTGATGGTCGGGTGCGCGCGTGGGGGCTTCGAAGGATGCGGACGGGCCGCGCTCGCCACCAAAGCCACCCTCACCTCGGATGAACGCCGACATGCGCGTGCGCAGCAGCGGCTCGCCGGTGGCGACAAGCGTCGACTCGGACGTCATCTCGACGACGGCACCCTTGCCCTTGTCCCAGATCGCGGAGATCTTGCCGACGCTCTCCACCTCACCCTCCGGCGGGATCTCACCGAGCAACTCGATGCCCTGCTCACCGTGCACCAGCATGGCGGGGTTGAAGTCGCCGATCTTGTTGAAGGGTGCGCCGCCGCCACCGATGATTACGGCAAACGTGGGCAGCACGCGCTGTTGGATGTTCTGGCTGTTCTCGGTGGTGAAGCGGAGCTCCTGGGTGCCGGCGCCAACGCCGAGCGCGTAGAGCAGAGCATCCTTGGAGGTCCACTTGCGGGTGACGGGACCGCCGGTCTGACCGACGGCCGAGGGATCGATGGGCATGGGGGTCCTTTCTGCGTCTTGAGTCTGAGTTTCTCGGGTCGTGCGTGCCCGCGAGCGAGCGGCGACTCAGGATACTACAGTCGTCGGTCGTGCCCATTGCCCCGGGGCGGCTCGTCAAGGTGAGTGGGACGGGCTTCGCGGCCCACCACAACACGACGCAGGGAGGGTGTCCAATGCAGCTCGGCCTGATTCTCACTGGCGGAGGCGCCCGCGGCAATGTCGAGCTCGGCGTGCGCGCCGAGAACGCTGGATTCGACGCCGTATACGCCTGCGAGTTCTTCAACCAGCAGACCTGGCCCGTGCTCGGCGCACTCGCCGAGCGAACCGAGCGCATACGCCTCGGTACCGCCATTGCGAGCGCCTTCGTGCGCTCGCCGCTCACGCACGCCACCGCGTCGATGGACATCGACGAGCTCTCCGAGGGCCGCATGGTGCTTGGCCTGGGCAGTGGCACGGCGCGCATGAACCGGGAGTGGTTCGGCACGCCCTTCTCACGCCCGGCGGCGCGAATGAAGGAGCTGGTGGTGCTCCTGCGCGAGCTCTTCGCTGCAGCGGGCGGTCTCGGCTTCCGCTTCGAGGGTGACTTCTTCGATCTCAAGATCCCGGTCTATACCCGTCCCGGCGCCGCACGCGAGCAGATCCCGGTCTGGATCGCCGCTGTGAATCGCGGAATGATTCGCGCGGCCGGCGGCGTCGCGGACGCGCTCGTCGGCCATCCGATCGCAACTCGGCGCTGGCACCGCGAGGTGACGCTGCCGACCTTGCGCGAAGCAGAATCGGCCGCCGACCGGCCCGAGGGCGCCTGCCGTCTCGCCCCCTACGTGATGACCTCGATCAACGAGAACCGCGATCAGGCGATCCAGGACGCCAAGGGCCAGATCGGCTTCTACTACACGGTGTCGGTCTATCGCACCATCCTCGACTACCACGGGCTCGGCGACGTGGCCGACACCTGCCGCAAGGCGTTGGCCAGCTTCGACGTGAAGGCGATGGCGGATGCCATCCCGGACTCGCTGGTCGACGAGATCGCGATCGCCTGCACGCCCGACGAAGCGCGTGATCGACTGTCAGAGTGGGCCGAGCTGACCGACGAGGCGCTTCTCTACGCACCGCAGATCGGCGTCGCGCCAGAGCGCGTGCGCGACAACCTCGACGCCATCCTCGACATCTTCGGCCAGTAGGCCCGGCGATCCGATCCGCATCAGGGCCGCCCTTGCTCAGGCGGTCGGGAGAGGCCCGAGAGCACATCCTCGGCGAACGCCCTCTGCCACTCTGCACGCGCGCCGGGGTGGTCCGCAGCAGAGCCCTCTGCCACGACCAGGATGTCGGGCGAATGCTCCGCGCGCAGGCGCTCGACCTGCTCTCGACACGCCGCGGCGTCCCCGACAATCGCGAAGTCGGTGATCTTCTCGTCGACACCGAGCGCTCGGCCGAGTCGATGCTCGACTGCGCTGGCGGCTGTCTCCCGCGCCTCCACCCTACTGTCGGTGAGCACCACCTGACGCACGATGGCGCGCGGCACCGCGGCCGCGTCGAGCTCGCAGAGCCGTGCCGACATCCCGACGATGCGGCCGTGCCCCTCGAGCGGTACCGATTTCGGAATCGATGCATCGTCGGCCAGCCAGATCGCCGGATGCGGTTCTCGTAGTGGCACGGGGTGGCAGGTGATCTCGGGGATGGAGTGGCGCTCGCCGGTGTGGCTGAACGGCTCGCCGCGCCAGGCGCGCAGCACGATCTCCAGCACCTCCCAGCCCTCGGCATCGGGCGCCATCGCCCACTCGAGACGGCCGGCCGTCATGATGTCGAGCACGGCCAACTCCTCGGCCACGCGGAGCGGGTGGAGCGAGCCGGACGGTTGGCTGCAGAGTCCGAGCGCGGGCGACCCCTCCAAGGCGGCGAGCTGTGCTGCGACGAAGAGCAGCTGGGCCGAGAGAGCACCGCCCGATGCCGCGTCCTGGAGCCAGACGGCGTCGTAGCCCTGGCCGCCTGCCTCGCGCAGCCGGGCCAGGGCGGGCTTCGATGCATCCCCCACCGGCCGGGCGATGTCCTCCAACAGGCCCACGCGCATCGGTCGCTCCCAGCTTCTCTCTAGACTCAGTCGCGCTCTCACGCGCGGGCAGTCGTGTACGGGGGATGGGCGGAGATGCCAGGGTATGCGAACGCGATCGGCAAACAATCGACTTGTGGCGAGCGCGATCTGCTTCCGCTCTGGGCAGTCGGACGACATTTCTATTCCCCCCAGGGGAGAATGCCTGGGCGTTCTGGTGAGGTTTTGCTCGCCTCGAACAGGTCGTTCATGATATGTGGGGTGATCACCCCACGCAGCGGATCCGGTCGGCCGGGGGGCACCGGAACGCTTTGTCTTTGAAGGAGAATCCGTGCCTCTCATCGGCCAACGGGAGCTCCTTGCCCTACCCTCACCGCCCGCGCGACCGGTTCGTATCCGGCGGGCGCCGGGTGGGATGCAGGCAAGACGATGACGATGGCGAAGCGCGACCGAAGGGCGGGCTGCGATGGCAGCCTGGGGCGAACCGTGCACCGTGCAGCCGGGACGCTGGCCGGCCTCGCACTGATCGCGCTCACCACGCCGCTCCCTGTCCTCGCCGACTGTCAACCCGCCGACCCCATCGACGGCGACCTGGTCACCTGCACCGGTGACAACCTGGTCGGCTACACGGTGCCCGTCGGCGTCAACAACATCGACCTCTACATCGAGGCCGGCGCAACCTTCACCTCGAGCGGCGACGTGATGCACGTCAGGAACATCAGCATCATCCGCCACAACGGAACCATCAACGCCAATGGAGTCGGTTCGGTCGCACTCCTGGGTCACGTGAACACGGGAATCAACACCTCCAGCGGCAGCACGATCGTGCTGAACTCGCCGGGATCGAAGGGCATTGAAATCAATGTCGACCCACAAGACCCGACCGACCCGCCCTTCGAATACACGAACGGCGCCGTCAACCACGCCGGCACGATCACCGGAAACGCGGACAGCAACGTGGGAATCTCCGTTGGGGCGGGCACGAACGTCACCAGCAGCGGCACGATCAGCCTCTACGGTGAAGACTCGGACGGAATTCGAACCTTCAACGCTCCGGGCGACTCGGCGGGTGGAGGGACGATCACGCAGAGCGGCCGAATCGAGCTGAACGGCGCCGATAGCCGTGGCATCCTCGCGGCCGACCATTACGACGTCACGCACGACGGAACGATCGCGCTGAGCGCCAATGCTGCCACGGCAATCATCACGGGCAACGACACGACGGTGACCAACACGTCGAATGGCTCCATAGAGTCGGGATCGATCGTTTCACAAGGTGCTCGCAGCGTAGGGATGCGGGGCGGCACGAAGACCAATATCACCAATCACGCCGATACGACCCTGACGCTGGACGGCAACGGCAGCACCGCAATCGACCTCGGCTCGGCCGGCGTGATCACCAACTTCGGCAGCATCACGGTGAGCGGCACGAATTCGATTGGTCTCTACGGCCAGGACGGAATCGACGAGAGCAACGTCAACGACCGGACGCGCTTCAGCAACGAAGCGGATGCAGTGATCCTCGTGAACGGCGACAACAGCCACGGCCTGCTCTTCGGGTCCGCGGCTGCAGGCTCGAACAAGGGCCTGATCGAAGTCAAAGGAAACGCGAGCGTCGCTGCGGAACTGGGCGCCGGCAGCCAGATCGTCAACTTCGGTACAATCTACGTTTCCGGCACGGACAGCATCGGGGTGATCGCCGGCGGCAATACGAATCGGACGGGGCTCAATCACATCGTGAATGCGCCGGGCACAGGCGGCGGCGGCATCCTCGAGAGCCTCGACCCCGAGGCCGGCCCGCTAATCCAGCTGCGCCCGAGCACCACGAATACGTCACAGGTCTTGAATTTTGTGGGTGCAGTCATCCGGGCCGATCTGACGAATGTCGCACAGGCCGGTCGCGGCGTGGCAATCCAGGGCTCGACCGGCGAGGATCGCATCGACAACCAGGGACTCATCGAGGGCAAGATCCAGCTGGGCGCAGGACCCGATCTCTACGTTCAATCGGCTGACGGCGAGCTCACGTTCATCGAGGACGGCCAGCTCGATGGGGGCGGTCAGCCTGGGGACATCGACCAGGTAATCCTCCAGTTCGGCACCAAGCCTGTTGGCCAGCTCAACGTGGGCGTCCTGCAGAACTTCGAGGAGGTGCACGTCGAGAGCGGCTTCTGGCGCCTCGAGGGCACGGCCATCTCCCCGGCGGATCTGATCGTGGAGCAATTCGGCACACTCGTGCTCTCCGAGCCGCTCTACATGGATGGCAGCTACTCGCAGGCCGAGCCGGGACTGAATGAGACGGCATCGGCGGGCATCCACGCCCTGCTGCGCGACAACGATCCGGCCACCCCACTGATGCAGGTCACCGGGACGGCCGACGTCGATGGGCGTGAAATGGTCGTGGCCGTGGGCGGCGGCATCTTGGGCTCCCGAAATTACACGGTCCTGCAGGCGGACGGCGGTCTCACGGGCACGTTCAGCGACATCATCCTGCCCACCGATGCCGGTCTCTTCTTCGGCACGCCGGTCTACGACGCCAACTCGCTGACGATCCCCTTTGCGGTCACCGGCTATTCGAACAACCAGCTCTCGACGAACGCCTACCTTCAGCGCGTCGAGGACGCGGGTGCCTCGACGGACCTGCAGGCAATTCTCGACGACCTGAGCTCGCTGGCCTACTCGCCCTACAAGGCGGCCATGCTGCAGCTGCACGGCGAGGCCTACGACGCGCACGCGTCGGCGACCCTCGAGCTCGCCAATGCCATGACACTCATCACCCTGCAGCGACCGCGCTACTGCCTCAGCGAGCCCGACCAGTCCAACATCGATCCGCAGACGGGTCTACCCTGCCGTGAGCGCCGCTGGGAGCCGTGGCTCACCCTCCTCGGCCATACCGGTAGTCGCACCGGCAGCGATGGCCACACCAGCTGGGAGAACGATGCGGGCGGGCTGCTCTTCGGTATCGATCGCCGCTTCGGCCAACGCATCCTGGTCTCCGGCACGCTGGGCACGAGTCACGATGGGCTGAACGTCGCCGACGTCGGCAAGGGACGCTTCACCACCCTCGATATGGCGCTGGCGGGACAGTGGACACGCGGCCCACTGCTGGTCCAGGGGCTGCTCGGCTACGGGCACAGCTGGCACGACCAATTCCGCAACATCCGCATCCCCAACTTCGCGCGCACCGCGAAGGGCGAGTACTCGCTGGATCGTGTCAGCATGCGGGTACACGGCGAGTACGCGTTCGAGTTCGGCAGCTTTCGCCTGGCCCCGCTGGCCTCGCTCGACTATACGGCTCTGATCCGATCCGCGGTGACGGAGACCGGCGCCGAATGGCTGAATCTGGTGCTGGACGACCACACCGACAACATCGTCACGATCCGGATCGGTGGCGAGCTCGGCTACTCGTTCAAGAAGGACGCCTACTGGACGAAGCTCCTCGAAGCCACGGACGGTGCGTGGCGGCCCACCCTCTCACTTCGCTGGCGACAGGTGGTGAGCGGATATCAGCGCGAGATCAGTGGGCGCTTCCTGGGTGCACCACTCGGCGCGGGTTCCTTCACGGTGGCCGGCAACGACGCCCGGCAGGGTTTCGAGATTGGTGCCGGCGTCGACTTCACGCCTCGCGGCCTCAACCGGCTTACATTCGGTCTCGGCTACGAGGGCTTCGTCTGGGAGAACGTCGGCAGCCACAGCCTGACTGGCCGCATCCGCTTCTCGTTCTGATCGCCGGCGCCTACTCGAGACCCATCATCTTCGACACGCCGAATCGGTGCCCGGCCGTATAGCCGCCATCCACCACCATCGCGTGCCCGGTGACGAAGGAGGCCTCGTCCGAGGCCAGGAAGAGCACCGCATTGGCGATCTCCACTGGCTGGCCAAGCCGGCCGAGCTGGGTGGCGTCGACGATGCGATCGCGCACCTCCTCGAGGCCCTCCAGCTCGAAGGTGCCGGCGAGCAGCGGAGTCCTGATGAAGCCCGGACAGACGGCGTTCACGCGGATGCCCTTGCGGCCAAAGTCGATGGCCATGTTCTTCGTCAGCGTGATCACGGCACCCTTCGAGGCGTTGTAGGCGCTGCCGCCCTCGAAACCCTCGATGCCCTCGACACTGGCAATATTGATGATGTTGCCGCTCTCCCGCTCGAGCATGCCCGTGATGACGGTGCGCGAGACCAACCAGGTGCCACGCAGGTTCACGTCGATCACGCGATCCCAGTCGTCCTCGGAGATCATGTGGATCGCACCTCCGCCGGCGACGCCGGCGGAGTTGACGAGCACGTCGATGCGCCCCAGTCGCCACTCGATCTCGGCAATCGCACTTCGCACGCCATCCCCGTCGCGCACGTCGACCTTTTTGAAGGGCGCATCACCGGCGAGCGCCACAGCCTCTCCCCAATCCCCGTCGCTGATCTCCTGAACGTCGAGACCGGCGATCTGTCCTCCTTCCTGTGCGATACGCAACGCACAGGCCGCCCCGATCCCCGATGCCGCGCCCGTGATCAGTGCCACCTTACCGTCCATACGACCCATGCGATTCCTTCCTTCAGCCTGGATTCGGTGTTTTGCGATTGGCTACCACGAGGCGCAATGGCCGCACCGAGCTCATCCGCCCGGAATCACGTTGCTCGGGTTGCGGGCGAGCCGAATGTCGTCGAGGTGGACGCTGCACGCCTCGCGCCACGGATCGCCATCGGGCGCCAAAACATAGAAGCGATCGTCGCGTATCGCCTCGATGGCGCGATCGGCCAGCACACTTGGATCCAGGCCGGTCTTGGTGGCGGCGCGAATCGCGGTCTCCACCAGATCGCGCTCGTCGGACTCACCTTCACCGGCCTTGCGCTTGAGATGCGCGGGCCGGTTGCGCTCGCCGCCGCCGATCGCGGTATTGACGAGCTCGGGGCAGAGTACCGAGACGCCGATCGGAGCACCCTTCGCCTGCATCTCCAGGTAGAGGGTCTCACTGAGCGAGAGGACAGCCGCCTTGCTCATATAATAGGGCGCTGTAAAGGGCGCAGCCGTGACCGCCGCCATCGAGGCCGTG
>JAFDDH010000306.1 GCA_019310975.1 Deltaproteobacteria bacterium
TCTACTGGTCGTGCGGATGCAGTTTCGGTCGTAGGTGAGGTCGCCAGCAAGATTGCAGCACCCGGCGCCCACGGACCTCTTGGGCCCAGGCCTCGGGGCGCGTAGCAGCGGGGGAGGGCCCATCGGGTGCCCAGGGCCATGAGAGAACGGTAGCCGCCTGCACGGCCACGAGTGACCGCGATGTCCCACGAGCTTCCCTCGCCATTCAGTGTGCCCGCGGTCCGACGACGGCCTGATCTTCCGCATGACTCCAGCGCGTCACCTCGGCCTCCGAGCCGCGGGCCGGCGCGGCGCCCGATTCCCGCGGCGGATGCCGGGTCTTCGTCAGAGGCTCTGTTTCGTCGCTAGAATGCGGAAGTTGTCCGACCTGCGCCCGCAGAAGGAGCCGTCCGCCATGGGCACTGCCACCCGCTTCTGGAACTGGAACGCCGAGCGCTACGCGCGCCAGGCCATCGCAGACCAGGCGAGCTACCAGAAGAAGCTTGCGATCACGCAGAGCTATCTGACTCCCGACATGCGGGTGGTCGAATTCGGCTGCGGCACCGGGTCGACCGCGATCGTCCACGCGCCCAAGGTGAAGACCTACGAGGCGATCGACGTGTCGGAGAAGATGGTCGAGATCGGGCGGGGCAAGGCCGCGGAGGCCGGGCTCTCGAACCTCAGGTTCACGGTAGGTACGCTCGAAGAGGTGGGGGCTCCGGACGCGAGTTGCGATGCGATCCTCGGGCTCAACATCCTGCACCTGGTCCCCGACCTCGACGGCACGATCGCCACCGTCGCCCGCATGCTCGAGCCCGGCGGCCACTTCTTCAGCTCGACCATCTGCCTGAAGAACCTCCAGGGAGGCTTGCGCCTGCTCGGCCTCGCCACGCGCGTGCTCCCGTTCCTTCCAACCGTGAGTTCGTTCTCCGTCGAGGACCTGGAGACGATCTTGAAGAACGCGGGGTTCGCGATCGACGAGCGCTTCGAGCAGCGGCCCGGAGTGGTCTTCCTCGTCACAGTGAAGCAGTAGCTCCAATCCCGCAGCGTCCGCCCGACTACCCGGAGATCGGGGGTGTTGGGGTTCTCGAGGACACGAGGTCACGATCCGGCACCTGAGGCCGCCTCCGCCTAACGGGGAAGCCCCCGCAACCTTTCGGCTGGAACGTGTCGGTCTCGCTCTCGGAGCCCGATCCCGGCACGGACTCGATGTTCGAGCGGACACTGCGCCGTAGCCCGGCACAGCGCCTCGCGGATGCAACCCGTGTGGCGCGCTTCGTCGTGCGCGGGCGTCGACAAATCACCTCGGCATCGGATGGCTAGCGCCGATTTCGATCCCGAGCGAATGCTGTCGGCGCTCGCTGATGCCGAAGTTCGCTTCATCCTGATTGGCGCTATGGCAGCTGTGCTCCACGGTGATGTCGGTGTGACCGTCGACATCGACGTGGTTCCCGAGCGTACGGACGAGAATCTTCATCGCCTCGCCCATGCGCTGCGTGGCCTCGGCGCACGCATTCGCACCGAGGGCGAGTCGGAGGGGCTCTTATGCGACACCTCCGCCGAGTTCTTCCGCAACCTGCCTCCGGATTCCATCGCGAACATGACCACCGAAGCCGGTGATCTGGGCGTCACCTTCTGCCCGAGCGGAACCTCCGGCTTCGACGATCTGGAGCACGACGCCATCGACATCGAGGCAGCAGATCGGCTGCACATTCTTGTCGCGTCACTCCAGGACGCCATCCGCTCGAAGGAGGCAGCCAGCCGCGAAAAGGACCGCCTGGCTCTACCTCGCTTGCGCAGGCTCCTCGATCGCCGCCGCGGTGATGAGTGATCTCGGAGAGTGGGGAATTCAGGCGCCTCGCGCCAGACAACCAATCCCGATGCCTCCTGCACCTCCAGCAGGCTGCGAAGACTCGCTGCGCGCGAGCGGCAGCCGCACGGCTCGATGGCATGATCAGGCGTCGAAGACGACCACACTGCGCGCGACCTCGCCCTTGCTCATGGCGTCGAAGGCGTCGTTGATGCGCTCGAGCGGCAGCGTTTGCGACACCATCTCGTCCAGCCGCAGCTGGCCGCCCAGATAGAAGTCGATGTAGCGCGGCACCTCGACCCGGAAGCTGCCGCCGCCCATCATCGAGCTCTGATAGCGCTTGGCGCCCATGAAATCGGCGCCGGTCATGGGGATCTCGGCGCCCATCGGCAGGATGCCGATGACGGTCGCGGTGCCGCCGCCGCGGGTCATGCTGAACATCTGCCGCGTCGTCTCAGGCAGGCCGATCGCCTCGAAACCGAAGTCCGCGCCGCCGTCCGTCAGCTCGAGGACGGCGGCGACCGGCTCGTCCTGCGATGCGTTCACCACGTCGGTCGCGCCGAGCTGGCGCGCCAACTCGAGCTTGTGGTCGTGCATGTCGACCGCCACGACCTGCGCTGCGCCGCAGATCCGCGCGCCCTGCAGCGCTGCCAGCCCCACGCCACCAACGCCGACGACCACGACGCGGCTGCCGGGCTTGACCTGCGCGCTGTTGATCGCGGCACCCATGCCCGTGGTCACGCCGCAGCCGAGCAGCGACGCCTTTTCGAGCGGCATGTCCCGCCGGATCTTGACGAGAGCGTTCTGGTTGACCAGAAGCTGCTCCGCAAACGAACTGAGGTTGACGAACTGGTTCATCGTCTCGCCGCCCGACGTCAGGCGCGGTCTGCCCGGGCCGCGCGCGAGCGCCGACTCGTCGGTCATGCACGAAAATGCACGCCCGGTCAGGCAGGCGTCGCAGTGACCGCAGAACACCGATAGGCAGGTTACGACGTGATCGCCGGGCTCGACGTAGGTCACGCCCTCTCCCACGGCCTCGACGACGCCCGCCGACTCGTGTCCGAGCACCATCGGAGTGGGGTAGAAGTCGAAACGCCCGTCGAGAACGTGCTGATCGCTGTGACACACGCCCGCAGCGGCGGTGCGCACCAGCACCTCGCCCGCGGCGGGTGCGTCGATGTCCACGTCCTCGATCTGCAGGCGCCCGGGTACCTCGCGAAGTACGGCGGCCTTCATGACTCCTCCTTCCATTTTCGTGAATTCTACGCGCACCAGCGCGCGGAGGAAACTGCGGTCTCGTCGTTCCGTGCAGTCTATCGATCAGGCCCGATTGCATTGCCCGGCCCGGGAGCCGGCGGTCGGCGACGCGCTCCGAGCTCTTCCGGATGGCGCGCAGGCGGGAGCCTGAGGGCGGCACCCAGCGTCAACCGTCAACCCGATCAGTCCACGTCGACGCGCCCCCGGTCGCCGTAGCCCTTCTGGAGGTTCTCGAGCACGGCCTCCTGGCGCTCGTAGATCGGGCCGGTCTCGAGGATCGTCTCGTCGGCGGGCAGCAGCGCGGCGGCCCAGTCCTTCGGGCTGCGCCAGCCGGGGTTCGGTGCGATCTCGACATGCTGGCCCGCCACCGGGTGCAGCGCGCGCCAGGCCCGGATCCGCTCGGCCAGGTCGGCGACGCGCTCCGGGTTCGCGGCCGAGACGTCGCTCTTCTCAGAGGGGTCGGCCTCGATGTCGAAGAGCATGTTCTTCACCGTCATCGAGGTCTGTTGGCGGTCGATCTGCTGGATGAGCTTCCAGCGGCCCGAGATCACCGCGACCTGGTACGGGTCGCGGGTCGGCGATTCCGCCGTGAAGAAGAGGTCTCCCTCTCGCGGCTCGCTTGTCCCCTCGGAGAGGGCGTCCCACTGATCGCGCCCGTCGAGCGGGCGCTGGTTCCCGAGCGCAACGCCGGCCGCCCGGGCCAGGCTCGGGTAGAGGTCCATCACCGACACGACCTGTTCGCTGACGTGGCCCGCCGCGAGCTGCCCGGGCCAGCGGATCATCCCCACGGCCCGCACGCCGCCCTCGAAGGTGGTCATTTTTCCGCCGCGGAGGGGCCGGTTCTGGGCGCCCGCCATGAGCGGGCCGCCGTTGTCCGAGAGGAACACCACGATCGTGCTCTGCGTCAGCCCCTCACTCTCGAGCGTGTCGAGGATCACGCCGACGGCCTGGTCCATGGAGTCGACCATGGCCGCGTACACCCGCTGCAGCGGGTCGGTCCGGCGCGCGTACTTCGCGACGAGCTCCTTCGGCGCCTCCATCGGGCTGTGCGGCGCGAGGAACGGCACGTACAGGAAGAAAGGCCGCGAGCGGTCGCGCTCCTGGATGAAGCGCGCCGCCTCCTCGCCGTGCACGTCGGTGAGGTAGCGGCCCTCGCGGCGCACCGACTTCCCGTTGTGCTGAAGATCGTGCCCGCCGCCGGGGGCGGTGTGCTCCCAGTACTTGACCTCGGTATGCAGATGCCCGAAGTAGTCGTCGAAGCCCCGCGCGTTCGGCGCCTGGATCTCGAGCGTATGGCCCAGGTGCCACTTGCCCACCATGCCCGTCTGGTACGCGCCCGGTCATCAGCGCCGCCCGGGTGGCCGTGCAGATCGGCGCAACGTAGAGCCGCTCGAGTCGAACCCCTTCTGCGGCGAGCGCATCGATGTTGGGCGTCTCGATGTCGCTCCCGTGATACCCGACGTCGG
>JAFDDH010000002.1 GCA_019310975.1 Deltaproteobacteria bacterium
GCAGTTCGCGCACGCGTTCTGGATGTAGGAATGCTGCGCTCGCTGCCCGACGTTCACGAAGAAGGCATTCTCTCCCATCAGCATGTCGCCCTGCGCAGACCCATGGGGTGTGCCCGAGTCCATGAAGGAGACGGGCTGCTGGTCGGGGGAGGCCGGGCTCCAGTCGTACACGAAGTCGTTGTGCTCTCCGTTGCGGCTGTTGTGGCATGCGATGCAGAGGCCACCGAGACCGAGATTGCTGGCCTCGAACCCAGCCGGCAGGTTGAGCTTGTCGTGAGCCGTGATGCGCATGATGACGTCGTTGGGCTCACCCGAGAAGGTTCCCGGATTGTGCACCTTGTGGCAGGTAGCGCAGGTCTGGGAGACCGCCTCCTGCTCCCTCATGCCGACCGCCACGAGCGCATTCTGATAGTCGACCGTGCTCGCCACGCCGAAGCGCTCACCGCCTTCGCCGATGATGTACTCGGACAGGTCGATGTAGTTGCCCGTGCCGTTTGCCGTCACGTCCTGCTTGATCCAACGCCGGAAGCCCTGGGAGGAGTGACAGCGCCCGCAGTGACCGGCGCCCGCGCTGGTGTCGCTGGGCGGACGCAGCGTATCGGCTGAGCCGTAGCGGAGGCCGTGCTGGTTATTGTGACCACTCTCCTGCCACTGCTGGAAGCGCGCGTGGCGCAGCGGCTCGCCGTGGCAGGTCCCGCAGACATCCGACTCGAGCGAGATGCGGGACTCCTGCCCCGCCATGTGCGCACTGCTCAGGTTCGGGCCGTGGCAGTTCTCGCACTGGATGTTGGCGAGCTTGGCGCTGGCCGGGTAGTTGGCCACGGTGTTGGCCCAGTTCGCCGCGCTCGGCACGCCGAACATGCCCGAGCTCAGCCAGGTGTCGAAGTCGGAGGCCTCGTCGATGCCACCGTTGTCGCTGTTGGGATCGTATCCGACCGTGTGGCAGCCGATGCACGCGGTGCCGTAGTAGGAGCCGGTGTTGAGGTTGCTGGTGAGGATGTGGGAATGCCCCGACTCCCGCCAGTCGCTGAACTTGTCGGGAGCAACGACATCATTGTGGCAGCCCACGCAGTTCGCGGCCTCGGGCTTGCCATCGGGGCCAATGCCCGTGATGGCTCCCGCCCAGGTACCCGCGATCACGTCGATGTTCTCTGCGACGACGCCGTCGGTCACCTCGAAGGTGTAGGTTCCCGCCACGTCGGGCACGAAGTAGGCGTGCTGCGTGTCGTCGTCCACGATGTCGGTGGAGGTGAGCGCGGAGCCGGCGGCGGCCGCGATCAGTGACCACGTATAGCCGGCGCCACCCAGCGCGGTGCTGTAGCTCATCGGACCGTGCAGCACGGCGACCCGGTCCACCGGAACGTTGGTGAGCCCGGGGGCCACGTCGTAGGGGAAGTTCGGCCCCGTGACGACGGCCTCGGCCGATGCGCTCTCCCCATTGGCGAGCGTCGCCGTGACCAGGAATTTGGCCTCGATGCCCTCCTCCAGCGAGAACGGATTCACGCCATGGACGAACATGCGGTCGGAGAGGGCCGCACCGCGCCGGATCAGCAGGTCGTCATCGAGCACGCTCTCGAAGAGGTGGTCCTTGTACGCCTGCTCACTGGCCAGCGTGTAGGTCTCCGATGCAGCGTCCTCGCTGCCGCTGGGGATCGCCCCACTTCCGTGGGCCTGTGCCCAGCTCCAGGTGTCGGCGCTGCAGCTGGCACGGCCATCGAAGCACTCCAGAGTGGCGGAGAGCGTCACGGGAGCGCCGAAGGCCGGCGCGGTCACGTTGGCCGTCTTGACCACGACTGCCGCAATCGGGGCCAGGGCGACGTTCTGCGTGACGGTCGCACCGGCGGTCAGCGCGGTAGGGATCGTCTCGGTGGTGTAGTCGGACATGGAGAACGTGAGGGCGAAAGCGCCGACGGGAACACCTGTGAGCAGATAGACGCCCTGCGCGTCGGTCGTGGTGCTCACTCCGCCGCCCGAGACCGAGACGCCGGCCAGTAGATCGCTGGACAACGAGTTGCTCACAGTCCCGTCGAGCGTTCCGGTATCCACGGCGGGCGTGCCGGGATCACCGGGCGCGCCTGGAAGACCGTCCTCGCCGCAAGCTCCCAGGAAGAGCATCGATGCCGCCAAGCCTACGATCATCGTCCGTCGAATACGCATGAACCTTTTCTCCTTGGATGCAGCGGCACTGGCCGACTTGGACAGACGGCTCGGGCCGTTCCGTTCCCGATCCGTCGGGATACAGGGCGCACAAACTGGTGCGACGCTCGGATCGCGGGCGAAATTCAAAGCCGCGGAAGGCGCCACCTCGGAGTGCCCTGACCCAGCGTGTGGGCGACAGACCATTCCGCTGTACTTTTCGTAGGCGAACTCAACTACCATCTTCTGCGCTCAGCTTGCGGCGACTTTCCCCTGCCGCGCTAGCTGTGCATATTTCGTACCGCATTGATGAGGTCCCAAGGGCGCGGACGCCGAGTCAGTGTGGCAGGGGTCCCCACCTTCAATCGAACCAGTGTGTCAATTTGCACGAGCCGTCCACCCGTGACGCCGAAGGCGTGCAATGCGACTCGCAGTCAGTGACGCCAGCCGAGATTGGTTGATTCTTGCGACAAGCATGAATTGATGGTGCTAGGAGTCCGCGAGAGTGAGCGCAATTCAAGCAGTAGAGCGCCCTTGGCGGGCTATTTCATCACGCGATCAGCTCGGGAGTCGTCGTGGATGGGAACTCCAAGCGGGGTCTGGCCGAAGCGGCTCGCATTGGCACGATGGACCGCCCGACGCGCACAGCCCGCGTCGCAACCATTCACTGCCCGGGCTTGAACCCGAGCCGCTTCGATAGTGAGCTCCCGGAGATGTGGCGGCTCTAGCCCGCAAGGCGGGAGCGGCCGTTGGGCGCTCAGCCCTGCGGCCGCCCCCGCGCACCCAATGTCAACTCTGGCGCTGCATCCGCACCGGCCGCCTCCGCTGCCTGATCCACCCCAGCACGAAGAGCCCCGTGCCCGCGAGCAGCCCGGAGCTCGGCTCCGGCACGGCCATGAAGTTGGCCGTGCCGGGCGTCGGCATCTCGAGCACCACGAAGTCGGCTGCATTGTCGTTCGTGTCCACGTCGGCGTAGAGACGCGCCAGACTCTGGCCCGCCGCCACGTCGACGGCCGCCGAGCCCTCCCCGGCGAAGATCTCGTCGACGTCGAAGACGCCGTAGCCCACGGCGTCGAGGGCCAGCACCCCGTCGGTCAACACGATGGAATCCGGGCCGTTCTGGAAGTCGAAGTTGGCGAGCAGGTCGGGCGTGAGTACCCCTGTCGTGCCACCGCTGGTCTCGTCCGCCACGACGAAGAGACCGCTGATGCCAATCACGCCGCTCAGCGTGACGGTCGGTCCCACGGCGCCGTTGCTGCCGTTCACGCCCTCGAGGAAGAGGCCGTCGAGCACCGTGCCCGGTTGCCCCGAGAGCTCGACGAAGAGCAAGCCGTCATCGGGCCCGACGGCGTCGTAGAAGATCTCGGAGATCAGGGTATTGGCGCTGGCCCCCGACGCGGAGAGCAGCAACGCGGCACCCGGTATGGCGACGCGACGAAGCACACGGCGCGCCAATTGATTCGATCGTTCGAGCATGGTTTCTCCTTGCAGGATCGTTCGGGACCGGATTGCGGGGCGGACTCAGCTGTGGGCAGCCGGCACTCATGGCACCGGCTCGCGGACGTGACGGCTGAACCAGCCACCTGTCCAGGCGTCGAGCCCGGCGGCCAGCTCGCGGCTGCGGATCTCCAGGGCCACCGCCTCGGGATCCCGGCGATCCGCAAAGGCTCCGAGCGCAATCAGTGCGCGCCGTCTGTCGAAGTAGAGCTGCGTGACTTCGTCGAGGACGTTGTCGCGCAATGTCACGACCTGGCGCGCCTCGCGCGAGAGGTCGGGTGCCTCGGTCGGATACGCGAGATCCGCGAAATCCCAGGCGAGCGTGATGGTGCCCTCGAAGTCCCGCGAGCGCGCCGACGAGCGATCCTGCAGCTGGTGGAGCTCACCGTACGTGAACGTCTCATCGTGATCGTCGGACGTATCACGGTCGTAGGCCGCCCCTGCGCGCAGGCTCATGACCGGCAGCCAGCCGCGCCGCGCGAGCCCACGCTCCAGGTCGCGAAAGCGGCTGGGCTCGAGGCCCGAGTATTCGATTGCGCGCTGGTGGACGGTCCGCAGATCCGGATCGATGGGCAAGCGTGGCCGGGGGTGCGGCGTGCCGGGCGCGGGCTCGAGCCCGGCAGACGGCGCGCGCGGCGCAGCGGGTCGACCCTCCAACAATCCGATCGAGGTCGCTGCGTACACCCGCTCGCCATCGCCCGCGACGGCAAAGACGGGCGCCGTGCCCGCCGGACTCGACTCGCGCTCCCACGGTCCAGGCAGGGCTGCACCGTGCAGCAGCCCCTGGTCGGTGGCCAGCCAAACGCCGTGATCCGCAGCATGCAAGCGCAGCGCCACCGCACCGGGCGGCAGTACCGGATAGGCGACCTCCCAACGCGCCTCGGCGATTCGTCCGGGGAGGATGCGCGCGATGGCGCGCGGATAGAGGACAGCGAGCTCGGCCCCGGCGAGATCGATGACGATGTCCGACGGTGTCTGGCTCGCGGGTCGGCCGGGAATCGCGGGACGCCGCGCGGGGCCGATCCACAGCTCGCCGTCCGTCACACCCAGCTCGAGCCGCCATACCTCGTGGGTGACGAGCAGCCACACCTGCATGCGGACGTCACGCGGATCCGCGCCCGTCGCCGGCTGCCAAGCCCGCACGGCCGCAGCCCGCACGGCGCCACGCGGCACGCCGTCCAGGATTCTGCGCCAGCTCTCGCCATCCGCCGAGACGAATGCGCCACCCGCGGTCGACGCCACCAGCAGACCGGCCGCACCCGTGATGCGGCGGACACGGCCCTCCTCGTCACCGGGCGCGAGCACTCGCGGGGAGAGACGGCCGCGTGCGTCGAGCAGCCACAGTCCGCGATCGCCGGCGATCCACAGACCCCCGTCGACATCGAAGTGAAGGTCGCGCACGGGCCCGGTCCCGGCGAAGCGACGCCAACGCCCGGTGACGGCCACGGGGTCGGATGCCCGGCCAGACTCCTGCACCTGCAATAGCAGTCCCTGCGCGTCGCCCACTGCGAGGCGCCCCGACCCGGCCTGCAGCGCGACCGCGAGCGCGCCGCCGCCCTCGTTGGGCAGATGCACACGGCGCCAGTGGTGGGCACGCAGCGCCGGCGCGGAGTGGACGACGGCCTTCGCGGGCGGCACCGCCGAGCCGAGCAGCAGGAGCAAGGTGCATCCCGCCCGGCCCAGCCATCCACACAGCCGTGCACCCAGCCATCCACACAGCCATCCGCCCAGCCATCCGCGCCCCCCAGCCCGCCGCCTATTCCACCGCCCCATTCGGGTGGACAGCAGCAAGCGCCGTGCCGGACCCTCCGCCAATTCAAGCGAGCGTGAGCCGCTTCCCGGAGCCCCCGGCGCGATCGCCGAGCCCCGACGCTTACGCGCTACTCGTCACCGGAGGTTCACAAGCGAGCCGGCGGGTGTGCTTGACGCCCGCTCCGCACTCAAGAAGACTCGCGCCCCATGTCCACCGCGCCCCGCCCTGGCACCGGCCGCGTCGTCGCTCTCTGCGGCGGCGTCGGCGCCGCACGCTTCCTGCGCGGACTCGTCCGCGTAGTGGCGCCGGAGGACGTCATTGCGGTGGTCAACACGGGCGACGACCGCGAGTTCTATGGTGTCCACGTCTCACCCGACCTCGACATCGTCACCTACACGCTGGCCGGTGTGGTCGATACCGCGCAGGGCTACGGGCTCGCGGGCGACACCTACGCGCTGATGAACGAGCTCGAGGCGCTCGGACACGAGACCTGGTTCCGCCTGGGCGACCGCGATCTCGCCCAGTGTCTGCACCGCACGCTGCGCATGCGGGACGGCGTCGGGCTCGCAGCCATCACCCAGGAGCTCGCCGAGCGCCATGGGCTGGCCGTGTCCCTGCTCCCGATGTCCGAGCAGCCCTGCCCCACGCGCGTGGTCCTGAAGGACGGACGCCTGCTGCACTTCGAGGAGTACATGATTCGCGAGCGCGCGCCCGACGCCGTCGAGCGCGTCGACCTCTCCGCGGCCGCGAACGCCAAGCCGTCGCCCGGCGTGCTCGAAGCCATCCGGACGGCGCGCGTGATCCTCTTCTGCCCCAGCAATCCGGTCGTCTCGATCGGCCCGATTCTGGCCGTCGAGGGCATCCGCGACGCGGTCGCGGCGAGTGCGGCACCCAAGCTGGCGGTCTCGCCGATCGTGGGCGGCGCCGCCATCAAGGGCCCGGCCAGTCAGCTACTGCGCGGCATCGGGGTCGAGGTTTCAGCGCTGGGCGTCGCACGCCACTACCGAGAGCTGATCGACGGCTTCGTATTCGACGAGCGCGACCACGAGCTGGCGAAATCGATCGCCGATCTCTCGCTGCGCGTGCGCGTGACCGACACCATGATGGTGGACGCGAACGCATCGGCGCGGCTCGCCGCGCAGGTGCTCGAGCTGGCCGGTGAATGTGCATGAACGCGGCCGTCGTCCCCGTGAAGTCGTTGGCCGCGAGCAAATCGCGCCTCTTGCCCGAGCTCTCGCGCGACGAGCTCGACGCACTCGCCCTCGCCATGGTGGAGGATGTCGTGCGCGCACTGCTGGCCACGCCCGCACTGGGGCGCGTGGCGGTTGCGACACCGGACGATCGCGTGGCCGAGCTCGCACGCGCGCTCGGCGCCGAGGCGCTGCACGGACCGGATCCGGGACTCAACGAGGCGATCGACGCCGCCGCCCGCAAGCTCCATCTGCCCGAGGGCTCGACGTTGATGGTCGTACTCGGAGATGTGGCGGGCGCCGAGAGCACCGACCTCGAGCGGCTCTTCGATGCGCTCGCCGAGCTGCCGCCGGGCCCAGCCGCCGTGCTGGCGCCGTCCTCGGACGGCGGAACGGCCGCCCTGCTGCGCCGGCCGCCCGACGCCATCCCATCGTGCTTCGGCCGCGAGAGCGCCGCGCGTCACCGCGAGGCCGCGAGCCAGGTCGGTGCGGCCTTCGCGGAGCTTCGCCTGGATTCGCTGGCCATCGATCTCGATCGCGCCGAAGACGTCGAACGCTTCCTCGAGCAGGGATACGGCGGCACCCACACGCGCTCACTGCTTGGCGGGCTCGGCTGGTCGACGGCCGGCACCGGGCACGAGGGCGCAGAGGGAGACGATCTGTGAGCGCGGCCGTGCCCTCCCCGATTCGCCTCACGCCCTTGCCCGACGTGCCCGCGGTGGCGCCGGGCGACGATCTCGCCGAACTGATCGCAGCCGCTGCAGGGTCGGCGGGTGTGCGTCTGAAGGACGGTGTGCTCGTGGTATGCCAGAAGATCGTCTCCAAGGCGGAGGGTCGACTCGTCGCCCTGGCGGACGTCGAGCCCTCCGAAGAGGCGATCCGCATTGGGCGCGAGGACGAGAAGGATCCGCGCCACGTCGAGGTCGTGCTGCGCGAGACCGTGCGCGTCGTACGCCACGGCCACCGCGTGATGATCTGTGAGACGCGACACGGGTTCGTCTGCGCCAACGCCGGCGTCGACCTCTCCAACGCACCCGGCGAGGACGTGGCCGTGCTCCTGCCCGAGAACTCGGACACCTCGGCGGCGCGCCTGCGAGACGCGCTGGCTTCGCTCGGGCACACGAACCTCGGCGTGATCGTGAGCGATACCTTCGGACGTCCCTGGCGCGATGGCCTGGTCGACTGCGCGATCGGCTCGGCCGGATTCGCACCCGTGATCGACGTGCGTGGCCGAAGCGATTGGACCGGGCGCGAGCTGCAGGTGACGATGACGGCGTCCGCGGATCAGCTCGCCGCCGCCGCCGGGATATTGATGGTGAAGGACGCGGGCGTGCCCGCCGTCTTCATCGAGGGCTTCTTGCCCGAGGGCGAGGGGTGCGTGGCCGACATGTTGCGCGAGCCTTCCGAGGATCTCTTTCGATAGTTCCGCCGAATTGGACCGGGATTCTTCGGGCTGGCCCCGGAGGCGCGCAGACTACGCCTACCCGGCGAAATCGGGTCTTTCGCGTCGCGCCCAGATGCCCAAATCTCCGCGCCGCGCCCGACACTGATTCGGGTTGGAGACGAATCATGACCCGATCACCCACGCCTCTTCACCTCGCCCGCCTCGCCCGCCTCGTCCATCTCGTCCTCACCTTGCTACTCGTCGCTGCCCCGGCGATCGCGCTCGACGGGCGGGGACGAATCGATCCGGCCGACGAGCTGCACACCCCGCCGGTCTCGCCACGCGAGCTGGTCCTGGCCTTTTCGACCCAGCACGGGGCCGAACGCAGCGCCATCGCGCGCTGGTGGGAGCAGCTGGAGGGGCTTCCGCTGCGCCCGGTGACGATCGGCGAAACCCCGCGCCTGCCGGATGATCCCGAGCCGGGCGTCGGCCTGGTCTGGAAGCTCCGGTTCTGACGCGCGTCCAGCGCGCGTGGCCGAACGTCTGGCTACGCGCCGCGATGCGAAGTGCGGCCTAGAGCCGCTCGCGAATCGCGCGCCAGAGCTCGGGCAGCCCCTGCTTGGTCTGTGACGAGGTCGCGAGCATGGGCGGCGAGCTCTCGCCGAGACCCTCAAGCATGACCCGGATGCGATCTTTTCGGCGCATTGGCTTCAGCTTGTCGATCTTCGTCAGCACCAGCAGGCTCGGCACTTCTCGCTCCGCCAGCCATTCGAGCAGCAGCGTTTCGTCCTCGCTCACATCGCGGCGCAGGTCCTGCAAGAGGATTGCGGCGCGCAGCTGCGGACGGTTCTCGAGATATCCCTCGACCAGCCGCCGCCAGCTCTCGCGCTCGCGCTTCGAGACCCTCGCGAAGCCGTAGCCGGGCAGGTCCACGAGCAGGAGCTTCGTGGCGTCGATCTCCACCTGGAAGAAGTGGATCATTCGCGTCTTGCCCGGCGTCGAGCTGGTGCGGGCCAGCTGCTTGCGTTGCACCAGCGCGTTGAGCAGGCTCGACTTGCCGACGTTCGAGCGACCGAGGAAGGCCACCTCGGGTAGATTGCTCTCGGGCAGCGCACTCGCCTGCGGGCAGGATATGAAGAGCTCGGCGCGGCGGACCTTCATGGCCCGCCCGCAGCGCTCGCGGCCAGCTCGGGCAGCACGCGGCCGAGCCTCGCCAGGCCCTCGTCGATCGCCTCCTCGCTGGTCGCGTAGCAGAAGCGCAGCATGCCCTCGCCGGCTTCGCCAAAGTCGATGCCCGGCGTCGCACCGACATGGGCGCGCTCGAGCAGCTCGCGTGCCAGTGCGAGTGAATCGCTCCCGAACACCCGCGCATCGGCCAGCACATAGAACGCGCCCGCCGGCATGTGGGGAATCGAGAAGCCCAGCTCACGCAGCCCGCCCACCAGGCGATCGCGGCGCTTCGCACAGGCGTCGCGCATGCTGGCCACATACGGTGCGCCGTGCCGCAGCGCCGCGATGCCGGCCTTCTGGACGAAGCGATTCGCCGAGATGAAGAGACTCTGCTGCATGATCTGCAACGGGCGCGAGGCCCACGCCGGCGCGACCAGCCAGCCGAGCCGAAATCCCGTCATTGCGTAGCGCTTCGAGAAGCCGTCGAGCACGAAGGCATCGGCGTCGAGCGTCAGGGCCGAGGTCACCCGGGCGCCGTCGTAGACGATCCCAGCATAGATTTCGTCGGAGATCAGCGGTGGGCCGAGCGCCGCCAGCGCCCGCATCGTATCGGCGCTCTGCACAGCACCGGTCGGATTGGCGGGCGAGGCCACGACGATCGCCTTGGTGCGCGGGGTGATCGCCGCAGCCACGCTCTCGACGTCGATCGCGAAGCCGGTCTCCGCGTGCGTGGGAACGTAGACCGGCACTCCGCCACAGAAGCGCACGAAATTCGGGTAGCAGGGATAATGGGGGGAGGGGATGATCACCTCGTCGCCGGGATCCACGAGCAGCGAGAAGACGAGCAGCATCGCGGGCGAGGTGCCGCTGGCCACCAGGATGCGCGACGGATCGGGCGCCACCCTGCAGCGGCGCTCGCAATCCGCGGCGATCGCCTCGCGCAGCTCGGCGAGCCCGCGGCTGTCGGTGTACTGCGTCTCCCCACCCTCGAGCGCCTGCACGCAGGCCTCCACGGCCTGCGGCGGCGGGCTGAAGCGCGGCTCGCCGATCTCGAGGTGAACGACGTCGACGCCCTCGGCCTCGAGCTCGAAGGCGCGCTCCATCACCTCCATGGCCAGGAAGGGCTGGAGCGCCTCGAGACGCTGCGCAGTCGATTTCTCGGCGGAGCCGGACATGCCGTCGGGGTAGCCACGGCGGCGCCTCGTGTCAAGCCTGCCCAATTCCGCAAGTATCTGAATTCGTGAGGTTTTCAGACAGCGCGGGGTTTGACGACGGAATTCACCACGGCTACTCTTCGGGGTGTCCCGGCCCCCTCTCCCCGACTGGGCCACACGCGCCCGCCGGAGTCTCCCCAAGCATGGCCAACGGCCTCTCCAAAGGCGCCCAGATCAGCATCGGCGCGAGCCTGGTGACCGCACTGCTCGGCTGGTACGCGTGGACGAACCTGCAGCAGGGCATGGCGTACGAGTACTATCAGACCCTGGACGAGTTCATGGCGCAGGGCGCTTCACTGGACGGAAAGTCCTTGCGTGTCCACGGCTACGTGGCCAGCAACTCCATCGATCGCAACCTCGAGGCCAAGCAGGTCCGCTTCTCGGTACAGAACGATCCGACCCACTCGGGCATCGCGACTGGACGCACACTGGATGTGCTCTACCTGGGTCTCGAGACGCCGGATCTCTTCAAGGATGGAGCCGAGGTGGTCGTCGAGGGCACGCTTCAATACCACGAGACCGAGACCGTCTTCCTGGCCGACAACCTGATGGCGAAATGTCCATCGAAGTTCGAGGCGCAAGCCGAGGGCGGTGCCCCGGTCGCCCAGGGCGGCGTGAACCTCTAACGGGCGCCACGCCCGCTCCAGTCGACCTAGAACCGAACTGCAGCCGATCTGCAGCCGAACTACGGCCGAGCTACATTCAGACTCCGGTCGAGCTCGATTCCGGCCGGCACGAATCGAGCCAGCGGACACATTCCGCGGACCGACAATCCATTCGCCCCATTCGCCCCATTCGCCCCATTCGAAAGTAGCGGGAGAGCATCCATGGCCGATGTCGGACTCTATGCCATCCGCCTCGCTCTGCTGATCGCGGGCGTTGGCATCGCGGCCGGCCTCTATGCGGGCACGACGCGGCGGCGTGACTTCGGGGGCGTGGCCGAGCGATCGGTCTACCTGGTCTTCGGCTTCCAGGGACTCGCCATGGGGGCGCTCTTCTGGGCGCTCGCAAGCAATGACTTCACGCTCTCGTACGTGGCGCGTCACTCGGCGCGCAGCATGGGCCTCGAGTATCGACTCGGGGCGCTCTGGGGCGGCCAGGCCGGCTCGTTGCTGCTCTGGTCCTTCCTCTTGCTGGCCTTCGGCTCGGCGGGCGTGTTCGCCAATCGGCACACGCACCGGAAGTTGATCCCCTGGGTCTCGGTCTGCCTGCTCGCCAACGCGGCCTTCTTCCTCGTGCTGCTGAACTTCCTCGACAATCCCTTCCAGCGGCTGCCCCACGACGCCATCATCTCGGACGGCCAGGGCCTCAATCCCCTGCTCCAGCACCCCGTGATGCTGATTCATCCGGTCATGCTCTACCTGGGCTTCACGGGCTTCGCGACGCCCTTTGCGTTCGCATTCGCGGCACTGATGACGGGCGAGCTGGGAACATCGTGGTTCCGCACCACGCGGCGCTGGAGCCTGTTGGCGTGGCTGGCGCTCAGTGCGGGCATCGTACTCGGCGGCCGCTGGGCGTACGAAGTGCTCGGCTGGGGGGGCTACTGGGCGTGGGATCCGGTCGAGAACGCGTCCCTCATGCCCTGGCTGGCCGCCACCGCCTATCTCCACTCCGTCATGATCCAGGAGAAGCGCGGCATGCTGAAGACCTGGAACATCGTGCTGATCGGGCTGACCTACACGATGTGCCTCTTCGGCACATTTCTCACCCGCAGCGGGATCGTGCAATCCGTGCACGCCTTCACGGATGCCGGCTGGTACAAGCCGCTCTTCCTCGGCTACGTGGTGGTGATGGCCACGGTCTTCTATGCCGCGACCTTCTACCGACGGGAGGAGCTGAAGAGCCCGAAGAAGCTCGAGAGCGTCATCTCGCGCGAGTCGAGCTTCGTGCTGAACAACTGGGTCTTCATGGTGCTCCTCGCTGTCGTCTTCGGCTTCACGCTGCTGCCGGTCTTCTCCGAGAGCCTGGGTGGCGAGCGCCTCACGCTCGGTCCGAAATTCTTCAACGACGTGACCGGACCGCTGGTGCTGTTGCTGCTGCTGCTCACGGGCATCGCGCCGCTGATCGCGTGGCGGCACGCCAGCCTGACGAGCCTGAAGCGGCAGTTCCTGAGGCCCGCTCTCGTCGGCGGGGTCGCGGCCGCCGTGCCCGCGGCCATCTTCTGGGGGCGCATCGGCTACTGGACCATCCTGTGCTGGGGGCTCAGCGGCTTCGTGACCGCGACCATCGTGCAGGAGTATTGGCAGGCGATCCGCGCACGGATCCGCAGACAGAACGAGTCGCCCTGGGGTGCCTTCATGATGCTCTTGCAGCGCAACCAGAGGCGCTACGGCGGCTACATCGTGCACCTCGGCGTGGTGATGATGCTGCTCGGCATCTCGGGTGCGGCCTTCAACTACGAAAGCCTCGAGACCCTACGCATCGGCGAGAGCATCCACGCTCCACCCTATCGGCTCGAGTACCTGACCGCCGAGCCGATCACGCGCCAGCACTACGGAGGCGCCACCGCGAGGCTCGCGCTCTATCGCGACGACGAGCCGCTGGCCGTGATGGCACCCGAGAAGCGCATGTACTGGCTCGAGGAGCAGCCCTCGTCGATCCCGTCCATCTACTCGACCTGGCTCGAGGATGTCTACGTGATCCTGAACAACGTGGAAGCGGACGGCTCGGCCACGATCAAGGTCTACCGCAACCCGCTGGTCAATTGGATCTGGCTCGGCGCGATCATCTACGCCCTCGGCGGCATCGCGATCCTCTGGCCACACCCCCAGGTGCAGCCCGTGACCCAGCGAGCGAGCCAGCCGGTCGGACCCGCGCTACAGAGCGCCACTTGAGCTGTGCCCACTGGCTGCCGATCGCCGTGCTGGCGCTGCTGGGGAGCAGCGCGGCACTGCCGAGCGCCGCGCAGCACCAAGTGACCGGTCCGTCCGCGGACGTCCCACGGCTAGCATCCGGCGACGCGATGCTGAGCGGGCGCGTGCTGCACGCCGACGGGCGTGTGCTGGCCGACCTCGATGTCGCTCTCTACGCGCTGGCCCCCGACGGGCGGCCGGGCATTGGCGGGACGAAGACCGACGCCGAGGGTCGGTTCCGCTTCGAGAACATTTCTGGCGCGACCGGCATCGTGTACCTGGTCGGTGTCCGTTACGGCGAGATCCCGTACGCCCAGCGCGCGGAGTTCGCGGCCGGGGAGACCGACCTCTCTGTCGACTTCACGGTTTCGGATCCGCTCGAAGATGCCTCGGCGCTGCTGGTCATGCAGACACGGGTACAGACCGAGTGGATCGGCGCGCAGCTCTTCTTGCAAGTCGTCCATGACCTCCGCAATCCCGATGACCGCGTCCTCTTCGTCCCGGAGGCCGCGCGCAAGGACGCGGCGCCCGTGTTCAGCGCCGCCTTGCCGAAGGGCGCGCGCGACTTCATCGACAGACAGAGCGGCCTGGGCGGCGGACTGATCCAGGAGGGCGAGAAGCTCTCGTTCTGGGGCCCGGTCTATCCGGGCGACCAGGAGATCCGCTACGGCTTCCTGCTCGACGGTCCAGATCCCGGCCAAGCGGCCAACGCCCTGGACTTCGTCCTGCCATTCCCGGCCGGCTCTGGCCAGGTGAGCCTCCTCGTCCCCGAATCGGACCCACCGCCGCGCGGCGACCGAATCCCGCAGATCTTCGTGCCCGAGCAAGCTGGGGAGAGCCAGCTTGCGCGCTACGACCTCGGCGGCGTGGGGCCCGGTGGAGAGATCGCAATCTCGCTCGAGCTGGCCGAGAGCAGCGCGGATGCGGACCGGCTGTCCATCACACGAGCGGACTTCTGGATCGATCACGACGACACGCTGATGCGCGTGACCGCCGAGTACACGCTGCGCGTGGACTCGCCCAGCCAGCTGCTGGCACGGCCCGGCGAGTCGCTGATGCACATCGCGCTACCGGAGGGCGCCGAGTTCCTGGGCCTCTCGGGCGTCGCCCGCAGCATCGGCGTGGTCGCCAACGATTCCGGCGGGCTCGACCTGCGCGGGCCGATCCGACACGGCGAGTCGTCGCTCGGCTTCAAATATCAGGTCCCGGTCGACGCCGAAGCCGCCCGGCTCGACCTGCACTTCGATCGTGCGGTGGCGCAGCTCAACGTATTGGTGGCCGACAACGGCGTAGCCATCGAGACGGATCGCCTGCATCGTCGACGCCCCTTCAAGCAGGGCACGCGGGTCTATCTCCACAATCAGGCGTATCAGATTGCAGCGGGTGAGTCGCTGGCGGTCGTGCTCAGACCGCTGATGCAGCGTGGAATACCCCGTGGCCTCGCGCTGGCGAGTGGGCTGGCGGCGGCGGCGCTGGCCGCATTTCTGCTCGTCGGGCCGCTGCGCCAGCCCACACCCGAAGCCGGGACCGAGCCAGAGAGCGAAACCGCACTCAGCGTGGAGCGCGAGAGCCTCTACGACTCGATCCGCGACCTGGATCACGATTACGAGACCGGAAAGCTCGAGCGAGCGGAGTTCGAGCGCATGCGCAGAGATCTGCGCGCGGAGGCCGTCGACCTGCTGCGCCAGGAGCGCCGCGCGCTGGCGAATGCCACCCCGCCCGCGCTGCCCACAGAGCAGGCCGTCGCCTGCCCAGACTGCGGGGAGGGGGTGGCGGCGACGTGGCAGTTCTGCTCCCGCTGCGGCCACGACCTGCGCTCGGGTGGTGACGCGGGTTGAGCACACCGCTCTTCAGCGTGATCGGACTCGAGAAGCGCTTCGGTGCGGTGGCCGCCCTGCGCGGCGTGGATCTCGAGCTACCGCGCGGCGGTGCGCTCGCGATCCTGGGACCGAACGGAGCCGGCAAGAGTACGCTGCTGCGCATCATGGCCGGGCTCGCGCATCCATCGGCGGGCCGGGTCGAGCTGGAGGGCGGAAAGGCCCGTGGTGCATCGATCGGCTATCTGGGTCACGCCACCCTGCTCTACCCGGAGCTCACGGCGCACGAGAATCTCGTCTTCGCCTGCCGGCTCCACCGCCGCAGCGACCCAGCCTCGCGTGCGGACACGCTGCTGGCCGAGGAGGGGCTGGCGGAAGTGGCGCATCGACGGGCCGGGGGGTTCTCGCGCGGAATGGCACAGCGCCTCTCGATCGCGCGTGCTCGCGTCCACGACCCCGAAGTGCTGCTGCTCGACGAGCCATTCACGGGGCTCGACCGGCGCAGCGCGGACCGCCTGACCGAGCGACTGCGCGAGCTTCGCGACGCCGGCCACGCGCTGGTGCTCGTCACTCACGACGTCGGCCAGGCGGCGGCACTCTCGGACGAGGTCGTCATCCTGATCGAGGGGCGCGTGCAGGGGCGCCACCACGGTGTCTCCGCCAGCGGCCTCGAGACCGCCTATGAAGCCGCCCTCGAGTCGCGAAGCGCGGCTCGCCGATGAATGTCGCACTGGCCATACTCTGGAAGGATCTGGTCTGCGAGTGGCGCTCGCGCGACCGTGTGGTGGCCATGCTGCTCTTCTCGCTGCTGATGGCATTGGTCTTCCACTTCGCCCTGCCGGACCGCCGGCCCGAGGAGATGCGCGCGCTGGCGCCCGGCCTGCTGTGGACAGCTTGGATCTTCGCCTCGCTGCTGGGGCTGAATCGCTCCTTCGCGCTGGAGCTGGAGAACGATGCACTCTCGGGCCTGGCGCTGGCACCGGGTACGCGGGGCTGGATCTTCCTCGGCAAGGCGGCGGCGAGCTTCGTGCTGATCTCCCTGGTCGAGGTGTTGACCGCCTTCGTGTTCGCGCTCTTCTTCGATCTGGACCTGATCCAGCCCGCCGCGCGCCTGGCGGGGGTGGCCGCCCTCGGCACCTTGGGGATCACCTGCATGGGCACGCTCTTGGCCGCGATGGCGGTGCGCACGCGCTTCCGCGAGGTATTGCTGCCGATCCTGCTGCTGCCGGCCCTCTTCCCGGTCTTGGCGGGAGCCGTGGACGCCACGATCGCCGTGATGGAGGGACATCCGCCGCCCTTCGAGGCGATCCAGCTGCTGATCGTGATCGACGGCGTCTATCTTGTCGTATCCTTTCTCGGCTTCGACTACATCCTGGACGAATAGCCCGCGATGACCGCCGACATACGCACCAGCGAGCCCCTGACTCCGGCCACCGCCGACCTGCCCGTCCTCGAGCGGTGGACCGGCCGCGCGCGCAGACCGCTGGGCATCGCGCTCTTGGGGCTCTGCGCGCTCTACGCATGGACGGTCGTGAGCGCACCGCTGGACAGCGTGCAGGGTGTGATCCAGAAAATCCTCTACGTGCACCCGCCGCTGGCGTACGGCGCGTACCTGGGCTTCATCATCACCGCCATCGCCGGCGTCCTCTATCTGCGCAATGGCCGCGAGGAGTACGACCGCCTGGCGCTCTCGAGCGCCGAGGTGGGCGTGATCTTCTGCACTCTGATGCTCATCACCGGCCCGATCTGGGGCAAGGGCACGTGGGGGCGCTGGTGGTCGTGGGATCCGCGGCTCACCGTCACACTGCTGCTCTGGTTCGTCTACCTCGCCTACCTGCTCTTGCGCAGCTTCAGCGGCGGCGGCGCTCGCACGGCTCGCTTCGCCTCGATCTACGGCGTGGTCGGCGCCGTGCTGATCCCGCTCAACTACTACATCATCGAGATCTTCGGCGGCCGCGGCATGCATCCCGAGAATCTCGAGCGCAGCAGCCTCGGCGACGGCATGGGACTGCCCTTCGTGATCGGCAACCTCACGCTGGCCCTGGCGTTCATCTACCTGCTGATCGGACGCTGGGAGGTCGAGGGGCTCCGGGCCGCGTCGGCTCGTCGAACCGCAGCCGGAGGCGGCGGCTCGTGAGCAGCGGTCGAAGAGCGGGGCGCGATTGCCCCATTGAGGCGGGAGGGACCGGATGAGCTATGTGATTGCGGCATACGGCATCACTGCTGTGGCCCTCGGCGGCTATGCGTTGCACCTTGCCCGCGAGCGGGCCCGGCTGCGCGTGCGCGGCTGATCAAATACTGGTTGACAGCCCACCCTTCGACGGGGTATCAACGCAGCTAGGCCTGTAATTCGTTGCAAACGCGTGGTTTTCCCGCCCGCTCCCCCCAAACGCTCAGGTGTGCCCACAACTCGATTCCGCTCTGCCTCAGCCGCTTCAAGGTGCGACAGAAATTGCGGATGACACCACCTGCGACGCTTCGGATGGAAGTCGGCTTCTCACTTGGACCCACGTGAGGGCTCGATGGCAGGTCGATCGGCTGTCTCCCGCTAGCAGGCAGCCGGCAGGGAGGGCAGACAAGGTCGCGTCGCAGCAAGGAGAGTAGATCCAGGTGATGGCCGGGCGACGGTCTGGCACGGTGCTTGCTCTTCTTGATCGCAGTTCAACAGAGTTCAATTGAGTTCAATAGAGTTGAAGTGCGGCGAATCATCAGTCAGATTTACAGGCCCGGGCGAGACGGGCTCGGGTAGGGAGGCGGTCCGGGACAGGGATGGCCAGCATGAAGCGGGGCGTCGGATACTGCGAGAACACCGATTGTGAGGACTACGCCAAGGGCGTGTTCCTCCTCAACCACGGTGACACCTTCTACTGCCCCCGCTGTCGGCAGCTGGGGAAGGTCGAGAAGGAGCGCGGCTTCTACACAGGCAACTCGGACATTTTCAAGGAGGTCCGAGTCGAGTACAACTTCGATCCGATCAACGGCGTCTACCGCGAGATCGCAATCGTTCGCGACGAGAGCCTTTGGGGCCGGAACAACGTCTACACCCTGCAGTCGCCGCTGATCAAGACCGAGAAGCGTGCCCTCAAGGTGGCGGAGGCGATCCTCGCCAACCTGAACCGATACCGCGGGCTGCTGAACGGCGACGAGATCCCGCGCACGACGGAGATCATTCTCTCCTTCGACGACCCCTTCGACGAGTTCGCGAGGAAGCTCAAGCAGCTCTCCAAGGAGTGGGAGGCCAGCGGCCTTCGGGAGCAGCGCCGTTAGGTTCGAGCCCAGCTGCGGCTGGCCGTGGTAGAGGGCCTCGGCTACACCGAACGCATCCTGCGCGCCCGCCGCGTCTACGACGTCGCCATCGAGACGCCGCTCGAGCATGCCTCGCGCCTCTCGTCCCGCCTCGCCAACCATGTCTTCATCAAGCGCGAGGATCTGCAGCCGGTCTTCTCCTTCAAGCTGCGCGGCGCGTACAACAAGATGTGCGGACTCGACGAGGACGCCCGCGCCGGCGGCGTGATCGCGGCATCCGCTGGCAATCACGCGCAGGGGGTCGCGTTGGCGGCGCGGCACCTGGGCATTCGCGCAGTGATCGTCATGCCGGTCACCACGCCATCCATCAAGGTGGAGGCCGTGCGCACCCAGGGCGCCGAGGTGGTGCTCGAGGGGGACTCCTACGACGACGCCTATGCGCTGGCGCGTAAGCTCGAGACCGAGCAGGGGCTCTGCTACATCCACGCCTACGATGACCCGGATGTGATCGCCGGCCAGGGCACCATCGCGATGGAGATCCTGCGCCAGCACCGCGGCCCGCTGGACGCGCTCTTCGTGCCCGTGGGCGGCGGCGGCCTGATCGCGGGCATCGCGGCCTACGTGAAGCCCCTCTACCCCGAGGTGCGCGTGATCGGTGTCGAGCCCGAGGACGCGGCATGCCTGGCCGCCGCCCTCGAGGCCGACGAGCGCGTGGTACTCGACCACGTCGGTCTCTTCGCGGACGGAGTGGCCGTCGCACAGATCGGCGCAGAGCCCTTCCGTGTGGCTCGCGAGTTCGTCGACGAAGTGGTCACAGTAGACACCGACGAAATCTGCGCAGCCATCAAAGACGTCTTCGATGACACCCGTTCGATCGCCGAGCCAGCCGGCGCGCTGGCGATCGCCGGTCTCAAGAAGTGGGTGGCCCGCGAGGGCGCGCAGAACCTCACGTTGGTGGCCATCGACAGCGGCGCCAACATGAACTTCGACCGGCTGCGCCACGTGGCCGAACGGGCCGAGCTCGGCGAGCAGCGCGAGGCGCTCTTCGCCGTCACGATCCCGGAGCAGCCCGGATCGTTCCGCGACTTCTGCCGCAGCCTCGGCAAGCTCACTGTCACGGAGTTCAACTACCGCATTGGCCACCCGAGCGAGGCGCATATATTCGTCGGTGTCGGGCTCGACGGCGGTGCCGATGCCCGCGACGGATTCCGACAGCGACTCGAGAGAGACGGCCTCTCGGTGGTGGACATGACGGGCAATGAGATGGCGAAGCTGCACGTGCGCTTCATGGTGGGCGGGCGGGCCCCGACCCACCACGAGCGCCTGCTCCGCTTCGAATTTCCCGAACGCCCCGGCGCCCTGATGCGCTTCCTCGACTCGATCGGGGATCGCTGGAACCTCACACTCTTTCACTACCGCAATCACGGCGCGGCCTTCGGCCGCGTGCTGACCGGCATGCAGGTGCCACCCGAAGACGAGGACGCCTACCGCCGCTTCCTGGACGTGCTCGGCTACGCGTGGACGGAGGAGACGAACAACCCGGCCTACCGGCTCTTCCTGTGCTGAAGGCTCCCAATCTGGCTGAAGGCTCCCAATCTCGCTGAAGGCTCCCTACCTCGCTGAAGGCTCTCTACCCCGCTGAAGGCTCTCTACCCCGCTGAAGGCTCTCTACCCCGCTGAAGGCTCTCTACCCCGCTGAAGGCTCCTCCTCGGTCCGCTCGCGCCGCGGAATGGCTCCCCGGAGGACGGGAGGTCGAATCTCGGCTGCGGGCGACGCGAATCGTCACCTTTGTGCGCACGCGGGCCACATACCCCCGACCGAGTCGCGATGTTCTTGCCCGAGCCCTCGCGCAGCCGCTGGAGAGATACGGATATGTCTGGATGGGACCGCTCGCGCTTCGCGACGAGCGCCGAGGAGCTGGAAATCGAAGAGGCGATCCGCGCCGTAGAGAGGGTTCTCGACAACCCACTCCTCCACGGATCGACACGCGTCTCGCTGAGGATGGCGCTCGAAGCGCTGCGCTCCGATCAGGGCTGAGCTCGCGTGACGTAGCGCGCCGGCTTCAGAGCTCGGCGGCGCTCGCGTTCTCGATCAGCCGCCTGTAGAAGCGCACTGCGTCGGGCACACTGTCCACGGGAACGCGCTCGTCCGTGCCGTGCACACGCATCATGTCGCTCATCTGAATCCGCAGCGGCAGGAAGCGGTAGACGCAATCGCAGAGCGCGTGGAAGTAGCGCGAGTCGGTCCCCGCAATCACCAGGAAGGGGGCGACCAGCGTGCCGGGAAAGATCTCCCGGATCGAGCGCGCCAGCGTGCGGAAGGCCGCCGAGTCCATGCGCGAGATCTCCGAGGGCTCGCGCCGCTTCGAGTGCGCACGAATCTCCACACGCGGGTCGTCCACCACGTCTCGCACGCGCTCGATTACACCCTCGCTGCTGTCGCCCGGCAGGAGACGAAAGTTCACGACCGCCTCGGCCCGAGCGGGTAGCACGTTGTCCTTCAGACCGGCATGAAAGATCGTGGGTGCCGTCGTGGTACGAAGCATCGTGCCGGTGCCGGACGTGCGAAGCATCACCGCCTGGACGAGTGGACTCGTGAGCCAGAGGTTCGCGTAGGCGAGCCGATACAGGAAGGGGCTCTCCGGACCGATGCCGCGCTCGAAGAACGCACGAGCCGCCCCATCGAGGCGACTCGGGAAGGGATCGCGCTCGAGCCGGCGGATCGCACTCGACAGAATCCCAATCAAGGATTCCGGCGGCGGCGATGACGAGTGCCCGCCCTTTCCCGCCACACTCAGCGTCAGGCTCAGGTAGCCCTTCTCCGCTACGCCGACGATGGCCACCGGGTCTGCGAGTCCGGGCAGCAGGCCGTCCAGCATCGCACCCCCCTCGTCGAGCACGAGGCCCACGTCCACCCGGCGCTCGGCCAGGATCCGCGCGAGCTGCACCGCGCCGTGCTCGCCGCCGAGCTCCTCGTCGTGACCGAAGGCCAGGTAGACGTCGCGTCGCGGCTGATAGCCGTCGGCCAGCAGCCCCTCGACCGCCTCGAGCACGGCGAAGAGACTCAGCTTGTCGTCAAGGGCGCCGCGACCCCACACGAAGCCGTCAGCCACCACGCTCTCGAAAGGAGGATGCGTCCAGCTCTCGACGCTGGCGGCATCGACCGGCACCACGTCCTGATGAGCGAGCAGCACGACTGCGGGCAGCGCCGGCTCGCGGCCGCGCCAGCGATAGAGCAGAGTCAGCTCCGACACTCGCTCGCGCTCGAGCGCAGCGTGCACACGCGGATAGGACTCTGCCAGGTGGGTGTGGAATGCGAAGAAGGCGGGCTCGTCCCTTCCCTTGTCATCCTGGTGCGAGACGGTCCGGATCCGCAACCCGGCGCGGAAGCGCTCGATTACGCCCGACTCGTCGATGCGGATCGGCGCGAGTGGCTCGACTTCGACTTGCGTCGATTCCATCGTGGCAGCGCGGACTGCAAGCAGCGCCAATAGCGAGATGAACGCGCCACCGAACCCAAGGCAGACCGGATGCGCACGCCGCGGGCGCTCGGCACCACGACCACCGACCATTGCGGCCGCTTGGCCTTCCGACATGGCTTTCCTCCTGTCGTGCGATTCAGCTCCGGTCACCGCGCCCGAGGCGCATACGTAGATCGATCCGGATGCCGGCCAGAATGGCCGCCAGCCCCTGGCGCTCGTGGCAGCGCACGGGCAACCGATTGCAGATCAGCCCCACCGCGAGGGGCTCGTGGTACCAGGGGAAGAGCGTCTCGGGCGTCGCGGTGCAAGGGAACCAGCCCACCTCCGGCGTCTCGCGACTCGGGCGGATCTCACCGCCGACGACGCGGCAGAGATAGATGCGTGCGGTGTGCGGCCGGAAACCCGTCCGCACCCAATCGCCCACGTGACGATCGACCTCGACGTCGAGACCCGTCTCCTCGTACACCTCACGCACCGCGCACGCCTCGGCGGATTCGCCGGGCTCGACGGTGCCACCGGGCAGCTCCCAGCCGCAGATGTCGCTGCGCACGGCGAGCAACACCTCACGACTCTCCGCTTCACCGCGTAGAATGACGGCCTGTGCGACGACCAAGGGCTCTCGCTCGTGAAGGCGCGGCTGAACGATTCCCCACCAGGCCGTGCGCGAGTACATCTGGAGCGCGCGGACGAGCTGCGCGGCGGTGCCCACGGCTCAGTCGATGATCTTGTTGAGGGGCGTCTCGACGATGGAGCGCGCACCCGCCGAAGAGAGCTTCGGGATCAGCTCGCGCACGTGTGTCTCGTCGATCACCACGAAGACATCCACCCAGCTCGCGTCGGCCAGGGGCGAGATGGTCGGCGAGCCGCTCTCCGGGAGCAGGGCGAGCACCGCGTCCAGAGACGTGCGCGGCACGTTCATACCGAGCCCGACTCGGGTCGCGGCCGCAATGGCGCCTTCGAGCAGCATGATCATGCGATCCATCTTGTCGCGCTTCCAAGGGTCCTGGATCGAGTCTCGATTGGCGACGAAGCGAGGAGTGCTCTCGAGCAGCACGTCGAGCACCTCGAGATTGTTCGCGCGCAGGCTCGAGCCCGTCTCAGTGACGTCGACGATGGCGTCGGCCAGCAGCGGCGGCTTCACCTCCGTCGCGCCCCATGAGAACTCGACACGCGCTTCGATGCCGATCTTCTCGAGGTAGCGCTCCGTCATTCCCACGACCTCGGTCGCGATGCGTTTGCCGGCCAGATCCTTCGGCGATTTGAACTCACTGCCCTGCTTGACGGCCAGGATCCACTCCACGGCGCCGTAGTTGGGCCAAGGCGCGCGTAGATCCGCCAGCTGCTCGACGTCGGCCCCGCTCTCGAGCACCCAATCCCAGCCGGTGACTCCGCAGTCCATCACGCCCTGCTCGATGTAGCGCGCCATCTCCTGTGGGCGGATCAGGATGCATTCGATCTCGTCATCGTCGATGGACGGGTAATAGGATCGACTCGCGACGCGAATGTTGTAGCCCGCGCGCGCGAAGAGCTGCACCGTCGTCTCCTGCAGGCTGCCCTTGGGCAGCCCCAGCCTGAGCTTCTGCGAGCCACTCACTTCTTGTAGACCTCGTCGGGATCGAAGACCTGCACGCCAACGTCCTGCACGCTCTCACCATCGAGACGGCGAAAGAAGCAGCTGCGGCGTCCGGTGTGACAGGCGGCGCCGCCGATTTGCTCCACCTTGATCAAGACCACGTCACCATCGCAATCGATATAGAGACCCTTCACCTTCTGAACGTTCCCGCTCTCCTCGCCCTTGTGCCAGAGCTTGCTGCGGCTGCGGCTCCAGTAGACGACCTCGCCGGTCTCGAGCGTCCTGCGAAAGGCTTCCTCGTTCATGTTGGCCACCATCAGGATCTCGTCGCTGGTCGCGTCCTGCGCGATTGCCGTGACGAGTCCACCCGCCTTCGAGAAGTCGAGGAGTGAAGTGAAGTCCATTGCGTTTCCCGCTCTCGTGGACGCGCGCGCTGAGGGCGACACGGAAAAGGGTGTGGGCTGCGGGGTGTGTGGCCGGGGCTGACATCCATCGGCCCGTGGGCGGCGAGCGGGGAATGTGACAGCCGCGCAGGGGCGGCGCAACGCTCCGACCGCGTGATCAATCCGGCGAGATGGCGGACGCCAACCTCTCCTGCAGCTCGCCGAGCGCATCCCAGTGCTCCCCAGGGGAGTAGCGGACTTCGGGCGGCCCGGCCTTGCGCGGCTCGCGCGTCGACTCGAGGATGCCGCGAGCCCGCAGCAGCTCGAGCGCGTTGCCGAACGTCGTGTCGTTGGCCGCCTCGCTGCGCCCGGCCAGGCCCAGGAGCGACGCGCGCTCGAAGCCGGCCGCCGCCTTGGCGAGGAACTCCTTCTTCGTGAACTCCCCGGCCTCCTCGAACACGACGCGACCGACCACCTCGTAGCTCTCGATCACACCCGCGGTCTGCGTGGCCAGACAGCGCAGTGCGTCCATACCCTCCGGCATCGCGCAGAGGTAGTCATCGCTGTGCGTGATCCAGCCCTCGGCCTCGAAGTGCTCGAGCACGACATCCGCACTGCGTGACGTCGCCTCACTGCGCGGTACGAAGAATTCGCGATAGAGGACCTCGAGCCAGAACGCGAGATCCTCCTCCAGCTCCTTGCGCGTGGCGCCGCGCAGCAGCTGGCGGGCGAGAAAGGAGGGTACGGCCAGATAGTGGACGATGGAGTTGCGGTAGATGTCGAGGGCGCGGCGATGCGACTCCTCGAAGTAGATGATCTCGCCACGCGAGTCCTCGGTGAGCTTGACCAGGTCGCTCTTGAGCATGAAGGCGACGGAGTCCGACCAGTCGCTCTGGTTCGCACGCAGCGCGGTGGTGATCCCGGTGTCCTGCAGCCGCAGCAGCTCCGCGATCTGCTGGGCCCGCTCCGAAAGCACCGAGCGGAGCAGCCCGCGATGTGGCGTGCCCATCAGCACCGCCGAGAGGACCGAGGTGGTGTTCGCGACCACCGACCAATTCAGCTGCTCGACGATCCGATAGCCGAGATCGTCAATGAAGTCGCGTTTCTCCTCGGCGATCCGCTCGCTGAGCGCCTCGATCTCCTGCGCCGTGGCTTCCGATGCAAGGGTGCCCACCTCGCCGCGTACCTGGCGCTCGAAACGCTCGCGCCGGTCGCCGAGCGACTCGGCGAGTGAGATGGGATCGCCGAAATTCACGTGCACGGAGCCGAAACGGCTCCGTAGATATTTTCGCGAGCGGAAGAGCGCCAGCGTGCTTTCATCGGTCTTCTTCTCGCCTTCGAGTTCGCCCACCATCCCGCTCTCCTCGACGAGGCGCTCGTAGGTAATGGCCACCGGAACGAAGAGGAGGTCCTTGCGCGAGCACTCCAGAAACGCATCGACTTCCCACGTCAGCATTCCCAGCCGGGGCACGAGCGACTTGCCGGTGCGCGAGCGCCCTCCCTCGATGAAGAACTCCTGGGGGAAGCCCTCGCGCACCAGATATACCAGGTAGGCACGAAAGATCTCTCTGTAGAGGGGGTCGTCGAAGGAACGCCGCAGGTAGAAGGCGCCGGCCATGCGGAAGATCAGCCCGAAGGGGCCGAAGGCCATATTGTCGCGCGCCGCGATATGCGGCGGCACCAGATAGCTGTTGTAGAAGAGCAGTGAGATGAGCACGAAGTCGAAGTAGGAGCGGTGCGTGGGCACGAGCACGATGGGATGGCGCTTCGCGCACTCAGCCACACGGTCGAGCCCGCGCGTCTCGATGCCCGAGAAGAGGCGCTTCACGACGATCTTGTCGACGAAGGCGGCGAGCGCGGCGAGCATGGTCGAGTTCATGCGCGCCGCGATCTCGCGGAACATCTTCTCGACCTCACGCTCGGCCTTCTCGGGCGACCCTCGCTTCTGCGCGGCCCGCTCGCGCATGGCCCCACGCACACCCGCGTCGGCCAGGATCCCCTTCAGAACGCGCTGCGCAGAGCGGAGTGTCGGCCCCTCGACGACTTTCTCCTCGCGGTAGAGGTAGACGAGGATGGAGCGCCGGATCGTCCGCGCGACCCGCGCCTGGCCGTGATCGCGGTGGCTACTCAGGTAGCTGAGCACGTCCACGGGTTCGCCGATCTTCACCTGCAGCTTGCGGTAGGTGGCCAGGAATGAGCCCATCTTGGCGAGGTCCGACGGACGCGAGAGCGAGCCGTAGTCGAGGTTGAGGAAGCGCCCAGCGCTGCGCGGTCCCTTGCGCCAGAAGATGGCGAGTGGAACGACAAAGGCCTCGCGGTCGCTGGTCCACACCTCGCGCACCACCTCCTGCAGCAGGTCGAGCTCATCCTGCCGGTGGCGCATATTCCAGAGGCCGCGCCAGAAAGTGCGCAGGCGCTGGGTGCGCAGGAAGAGGAAGAACGACTCGCCCTCTCGCGTCAGCCCCCGGACACGATCCTGATCCTCGCTGTGCTCGACCGCGCGCGAGCGGCCGCGTTTGCGCAGGACGAGCGTACGCAGGATTTCGAGCAGGGGCTTGTAGCCGTAGAAGCGGATGCCGTTGGCAAAGCTCGAGAGGCGCACGCCTTCACGCAGGAAGAGCGTATTGAAGAGCAGGTAGTCGAGCCGGCTCGAGTAGCGCATCACGTACACCACCGAGCCGCGCCGCTCGAGACTCTGGAGCTGGCGGACCTGATCGCTGTCCAGATCGAAGTGCCCGAAGTAACGCCGCGCGAACCAGCGCACGAGCAGGTTGAAGCGCGGGGTCATCGCCGACGTGAAATCGGCGAGCTCCGAGACGCGCGGCACGTAGCCGCCGGCCGCACCGGTCCGGGAATCGGAGCCGGGCGTCGGGGGGTCGGATCGCGGCAGGTTCTCGGGCATCTCAGGCAGATTTACCATGGACCCACTGGGTCAGCAATCCGCAGGCCCTCTCGCCCCACGAGAGGCCACGGCGCATCCCAGCCACGCGGGCGAGTGCTGGGGGCGGGCCGCTCCCGCCCCCGGGATCCGAGCTGATCAATCGGGGAGCAGGATCTCCCCAGGCTTCATTGCTTCCGCGATCTCCGTGGGCGTCCAGAGGCCACCATCCTCCTGCTTGGTGGAGCCCGTGTGCGTCACCACCTTCATCTCAGCGATCCGACCGCCGCCGCAATAGAAGGTCTTGCCCGTCTGGTCCTTGGATAGATCACTGACCAGGTAGGTGAGCAAGGGCGAGACGATGCCCGGTGCCAGCCGCTTCTTCATGTCTTCGTTGTCGAAGCCCGGCAGATCTTCGGTGAGGCGTGTCAGGGCAACCGGCGCGAGGATGAAGCAGCGGATGCCGTACTTCTTGCCTTCGAGGGCAAGACAGCGGGTGAAGCCGGCGATGCCCGCCTTCGCCGCACCGTAGTTGCACTGCCCGAAGTTCCCGTTGAGACCAGAAGTCGACGACGTATTGATGATGACGCCGCCGTTCCCGCTCTCCTTCATGTGGTTGAAAATCGGGCGCGTCACGCAGTAGGTGCCCTTCAGGTGGACGGCGATGACGGGATCCCACAGATCCTCGGTCGTCTTCGAGAACGACTTGTCGCGCAGGATGCCGGCGTTGTTCACCAGCCCGTCCACGTGACCAAAGGCGTCCAGAGCGGACTTGAGGATGCTCTCACCGCCCTCCACCGTGGCGACGTTGTCGTAGTTGGCGACCGCCTCGCAACCGAGGGCCTTGATCTCATCCACGACCTTGTCGGCCATCGAGTGGCCATCGCCACTACCGTCGCGCGAGCCACCGAGATCGTTGACCACGATGGCGGCGCCTTCCTTTGCCATGGCGAGCGCGTGCTCGCGACCAATGCCACCACCTGCACCGGTAATGACCACGACTTTTCCGTCCAGCAGGCCCATCGGGGTACTCCTCTCTGGTTGAATTCAGTATCGCTCGGCGAACCCTCAGATTAGCGAACGCCCATTGCAACGTTCAAGACGAGCGGAGAGGCGATCCGACTCAGAGAAAGAGGATCGTGCGCAGCTCGCAAAAGGGCTCGAAGCCGAGCCCTTCGTAGAGGCGCAGCGCTGGGACGTTGCCCGCCACGACGGCGAGCTGCACGTGGTCGGCCCCGGCCGCAAAGGCCTCGGCAAGCAGCCCCGCCATGCCGATGCGCGCGTACCCACGACGGCGGTGGGCGGGCCAGGTATAGACGCCCTGCACGAGCCAGCCCTCGGGCCGCCGCACGTCCGCGTAGCCGACGAAGGTGGGCTTGCCGTCCTCGGCGACGAGGCGCGCGCGGGGCACACGGCCCCTCACCCAGCAGCGGAAGCCGACGGGATCGCCCTCGAAGGGGTCCGGACGATCCTCTTCGCGTAGGCTGGCGCGGGCGGCCTCGACCAGATCATCCAGATCGGATTCCTTGGCGCTGCGCAGCACACCGGCCTGACCCGCCCGCAACGACGGCACGCCATCGCCGGCGTGGCGCACGTACGCGGTCTCGCGCCGATCGATGAGCGCGCGGCGGCCGCGCTTGCAGAGCGCCTGCCAGACCGCTTCCACGCCGGCAGCCGGGCTCTTGATCAGACCGGTCCCCAGACTCGAGAGCACCGGCAGACACGCCGAGAGGCCCTCGCCCGTCATCCCGACGTCCAGCACGATGCTCGGCCGAAGCGACGCCATCCCGAGAATCTCGCCGCCCGACCACGCCGCGATGACCTGGGACGGTACCTCGCTGGAAGCGGACGCCCGACCAGTGCCCGCCACCATCTCCATCAGCAACAAATTATCGCGCGCGTGGAGCCCAAGATAGGCGAGTGCCGCGTCGCGCTCACTCGGTGTGATCAGATGCGCTCGGGCCCGGGCGCGCACCGCGTTCCACCTCAAGTCTCGAGGACCACGAGGAGCTCGCCCTCCTCCACGCTCTGGCCCTCCGCCACCAGAATCTCGCGAACCGTCCCAGCGCCGGGCGACTCCACGGGGATCTCCATCTTCATCGACTCGATGATGAGCAGGACGTCCTCCTGCGCGACCACGTCGCCCACGGCTTTTTCGATCTTCCAGACGTTTCCCGTGATCTGCGCCTCGACTTCCACACCACTCCCCTCGCTGGTCTGCGTTCCGGCCCGATGATGCCATCCGGCGCCGGCCTTCGCGCCCCCCAAGCGTGAGAGCGATCACACCCAGATGGGTCCCGAACACGACGCCCGGGTCAGGAGATCCGATCCGCCTGCGGACTGCTAACATCGGCGCCCCACGCGCCGGGCCGGGAGCCCGATGCGCCGGAGGCAGCGTGCTCGAAACAGTCAGCAACGGCTTCAAATCCGCCACCGAGCGACTGCGGGGTGTGCGCGAGCTTTCGGAGAGCAACATCGACGAGGCTCTGCGCGACGTCCGCATGTCGCTCCTCGAGGCGGACGTCGACTTTCAGGTCGCCAAGGATTTCCTGACGAGGGTGAAGACCCGCGCCCTCGGCGAGAAGATCGAGACCCGCGCCCATGACGCCGCGGGCCAGACCGTCAAGATCACCCCGGGCCAGCATTTCGTGAAGATCTGCGAGCAGGAGCTCGTCCAGCTGATGGGCCCGGTGGACACCTCGCTCGCCCGCGCGCGCGGCTCGACCTCGATCATGCTGGCGGGCCTGCAGGGCGTGGGCAAGACGACGGTCGCCGCCAAGCTGGCGCGGCACCTGCAGAAGCAGGGGCGCAAGCCGATGCTCGTTGCGGCGGACATCTACCGCCCCGCCGCCGTCGAGCAGCTGAAGACGCTCGGGGCCTCGATCGATGTACCGGTACACTTCGGCGCCGAGGATGAGAAGCCGCCCGAGATCTGTGCGGCGGGCTGGCAGCGCGCGCGCAGCGAGGGGCGCGATGCGATCATCTATGACACCGCCGGGCGCCTGGCACTCGACGACGAGCTGATGCGTGAGCTCGAGGACATCAAGGCCAGCGTCGAGCCCGCCAATACGCTCCTGGTCTGCGACGCGCTGATGGGCCGCGATGCGGTCAACGTCGCGCAGGCCTTCGCGGAACGCATCCCGCTCGACGGCGTGGTCCTCACCAAGCTCGACGGCGACGCGCGCGGTGGTGCGGCGCTGTCGGTGAAGGCCGTGACCGGCGTGCCGATCAAATTCCTCGGCACCGGTGAGACGCTGGATCGCCTCGAGGAGTTTCGGCCCGAGGGCCTGGCATCGCGCATCCTCGGAATGGGCGACATCGTCGGGTTGGTCAAGGACTTCGAGGAGGTCGTCGACGAGCGCCAGGCCGAGGAGGATGCCGAGCGCATCCTCAGGGGTCAGTTCACGCTGGAAGACCTCTTGGCCCAGCTGCGCACGATCCAGAAGATGGGACCACTGCGCGAGGTGTTCTCGAAGATGCCGATGTTCGGCGCCGTGGCCGACCAGGTGGACGAGGGCGAGCTCGGCAAGGTCGAGTCGATGATTCACTCGATGACGCGCAAGGAACGCAGCGCGCCGGACATCATCAACAAGAGCCGCGCTCAGCGGATCGCCAAGGGCAGCGGCCGGCGGGCGAAGGAAGTCCTCAACCTGATCGAGCGCTTCAAGCAGATGCGCGAGATGATGGGCTCGCTCGGCGCGCCGGGCGGGATGCTCTCGAAACTTCCCGGCATGGGAAATATGCTGGGCGGGGCACCCGGACCGGGCGGCGCCATGGATCCGCGCGCCCTGCTGGCTGGCGCCGGCGGCCAGGGTATGATGATGCCGGGCGGCAGCGCCCGGCCGCGCGGTGCCCGAACGGATTCGCGCCGCAAGAACAAGCGCCAGCAGGCCCGCAGATCGCGCCAGAAGGGGCGCAAGAAGAAGAAGCGATAGGAGTGTGTACGAGTCCGCCCACGCACGGCCCGGAACCGGGCCCGTAGTGGCGGCGACACAGGTTCGAAGCAGCCGGGCGCCCTCAGGCCGAGTCTGCATGACCCCACCCCCCCCGGGAGAACAACGGCCCACCAAGCGTTCAGCTTTGGCGGGAAGTTGCCGATTCGGGATGCTGTGATGATGCGAAGTCGCCTGCTGCCTGCCGCCGCGTTGATCCTTGCCCTGCTCGCCCCGGCGAGTGCTGGCCTCGCCGAGCGATCGACGAGCGGGTGGATCCCCTTCCCGCGCCCAGCCGCCCTCGAGCCGGATGTCCAGTTCTGGACCCGGATCTACACCGAGGTCGATCGAGACGGCGGTCTGCTTCACGACTCGCGCGATCTCGCCGTGGTCTACGAGGTCATCCACCTGCCCGACGGACTCTCACGCAAGGGCCGCCAGCGCTACAACGACAAACGCAAGGACAAGTACAAGCGCATCCTGCGCACGCTGGCCGGCGGCAAGCGCTCGGGACTCACCGCCGAGGAGCGTCGGGTGCTCGAACTCTTTCCCGAGGACGTCTCGAAGAAGACGCTCTCGGCGGCCAGGAGCCAGGTGCGCTTCCAGCTTGGGCAGTCGGATAAATTTCGAGCCGGCTTGATCCGCTCCGGCGCCTACATCGGCCACATCCGGGCGACGCTGGACTCGATGGGCCTGCCGCGACAGATCGCCGCCCTGCCTCACGTCGAGTCGTCGTACACCCCGCACGCCTACTCGCGCATCGGTGCGGCGGGTCTCTGGCAATTCACGCGCTCCACCGGACGCCGCTACATGCGCGTCGATCACGTAGTCGACGAGCGCCTCGACCCCTACCGGGCCAGTGTGGCCGCCGCACGCCTGCTCGAACAGAATCTTCGTGTGACGGGCAGCTGGCCCCTGGCCATCACGGCCTACAACCACGGCGCGTCCGGCATGCGGCGCGCCAGCCGCAAGCTCGGGACCAAGGACATCACACGAATCGTGCGCGAGTACAAGAGCCGCACCTTCGGCTTCGCGTCGCGCAACTTCTACGTCGAATTCCTGGCTGCGATGCAGATCGCCGAGAACCCGCAGCGCTATTTCGGAACCCTCATTCTCGACCAACCGATCGCCTACGAAACCGTGGAGCTGCCCTTCTACACGACGCCCGAGGCGCTCGCGAAGTCGACAGGTGTCAGCATCGAGAGCCTCAAGACCGCCAACCCGGCACTCCGACCGGCGGTCTGGCGAGGCCAGAAGCGCGTGCCGCGCGGCTTCGAGCTGAAGATCCCGCGCGCGCTGCTCTCGCAGCCGGCCGAGGCCGCGATCGCAGGGATCCCGGCAAACCAGCAGTTCGCCAAGCAGACGCGCGACACCTATCACGTGGTGCGGCGCGGAGAGAACCTCTCGCGCATCGCGGCGCGCTACGGCGTACGCGTGAGCGAGCTGCAGCGCCTGAACGGATTGCGCAGCAAGCACCGGATCTGGGCGGGACAGAAGCTGCGCCTGCCCTCCGATCACATGCCTGCTCAGACGCTGGTGCGCACCAGCAAAGAGCCGATCCACCCGCCCGCCGACGGTCTCTACACCGTGCGGCGCGGCGACACGCTCTCGAAGATCGCGACCCGCTTCGGCATGAGCGAGTCGGATCTGATGGACGCCAACCGCCTGCGCAACCGCAACCGCATCTACGTCGGTCAGGTGCTGCACGTCTCGGCCGCGGTCGACAACGCCATCGTGGCCGGCGCCGGCCCCTTGGCCGACACCTCGGAGCCGAGGGCGAAGACCGACTCGCACCCGCAGGTGATCGCCGTGCTGACGCCGGCCCACTCGGCCAGCGACGAGCCCGAGACCCTCTTGCCGGGGCCCGTCCCGACCGACGAGCCCGAACCCGATTCCGACGCGGTGATCGTCGCTCAGGCCGCCGCGGTGGACGATGACGCCCGCCTCGCCCCCGGCAAGACCGCCCTGCTCGCCGACCCGAGCGACTACTCGGTGGCGTCAGACGGCACGATCGAGGTACAGGCCAACGAGACATTGGGCCACTTCGCCGAGTGGCTCGGTGTGCGTGCCAGCCGCCTGCGCTCGATCAACCACCAACGCTATGGCGAGCCCCTCGCCGTGCATGGCCACCTGCGCCTCGACTTCAGCCGCGTCACACCGGAGGACTTCGAGCAGCGGCGCGTCGGCTATCACCGCGCGCTGCAGGAGGAGTTCTTCGCCGAGTGGGAGATTGACGGAACCGAGGTGCATCAGATGCGCAGTGGCGACTCGCTCTGGGTGCTCTCGAACCGCCGCTTCAAGGTCCCGCTCTGGCTGCTCCAACAGTACAACCCGGATCTCGACTTCTCCGCTCTCAACGCCGGCACCGAGATCACGGTGCCGCTGCTGAAGCGGCGCGCCGTCGGCATCGGCGAGCAGAGCGCTTCGCGGACCCGGCCCAAGCAGCTGGGCTGAGAGCCCCGCTGGCGCGCCGCACTACGTCCGTTCGCGGACGAGACGCAGGTGCGTCGCTCGCGCCGGCGCAGGCGCCGCGGCCGGGCTGAGCAGCGCCCACGCCATCACCACTACCCAGCCGATGCCCGTCCAGGAAAAGAGCGCGTTGCTGATCACGATGGGCCCGAGCAGGTGGTGGTCGCGACCGGCGGCGACCATGAAGGGCAGCCAATAGAAGATCGCGAGCAGGATCGAGACGATCTCGATCAAGGGGCCTCCGGCAGCGACGGCGGGCCGCCACCTGCTACCCGGAGCATAGCGCGGGCGCCCGGCTTCCGGACACACGTCCAAGGAGCCCGGCGTGGGTACCTGGGCCGGGGGGATGGACCTCGCGAGCGACACGCTCTCTACACCTGGAAGATCCTCTCGTCCGGTAGTCGGATGGCCGTGAGTGGGCCGCCGTAGACGGCTCCGGTGTCGATCCCGATGCTGAAGGGCGCGTTCCAGCGCACCGAAAGGTCCTCGCTCGGCGTGTGGCCGTAGATCAGCGTCACGCCCATGCGGTGGGGCAGGTCGCACGTGACGCGACTCCAGAGCAGGTCCTCGGGGCGGCTGCTGCGCAGCGCGTAGTCGGGATCCTCGGAGTCGAGCATGCTGCGCTCGAGTCCCGCATGCACGAAGACATAGTCGGCCTCGCGGTACCAGAGGCGCAGACCGAGCAGGAAGTCTCGGTGGTCCTTGGGGATCTCGAAGCTGTCACGATCCGGAATCGCGCGATCGAAGTATCCGTAGCTGTCGAGGGTGCGGTCCCCGCCATTCATCAGGAAGGCGTCGCCACCGAAGTAGGCGCGGTCGCTCCAGCCCAGGAAGTCCAGGAACATCGACTCGTGATTGCCCAGGAGGAACGTGCACGGCCATTGCTTCTCGAGACGGATGAGGCAATCCACCACACCGCGGGCGTCCGGCCCGCGGTCCACATAGTCGCCCAGGAAGACCAGGCGGTCGCCCTCTTCCAGGGGCAGCACGGCGAGCAGCTCTTCCAGCTTCCCGCGCTCGCCGTGGATGTCGCCGATGGCGTAGAGCATTAGCCCGCGTTCTTGCCTCCGCGATTCGCATCGGTCGCCCGCGGGCGGGGCTTTACGGACGCACCCAGTGCCCAGCTGGCGGGGCTCGGCTGCGCTCGTGCTCTCACGCTTCCGCTGACAGCGGAATCCGGATGCCGCGCCCGGCACCGGCGCCGGCGCCACGAGCGGCCAGCTGACCGCAGGCCGCGTCGATGTCGCCACCGCGGTTGCGGCGCAGGGTGATGCGCAGTCCGCCAGCGTGGGCCGCGGCCGCGAAGGCGTCGCACACGGCGCGCGAGGGCGGCTGGATGGGCGAATCGGCGTGTGGGTTCATCGGGATCAGGTTCAGCTTGGACGGAATCCCGCGCAGCAGGCGCGGCAGGCGGCGCGCATCGTCCAGGGAGTCGTTGATGCCCTGCATCAGGGTGTACTCGAAGAAGACCGGGCGCTTGCGCGAGATGAGATCGTCGCTGCGCAATGCGCCCAGCAGCTCGTCCAGGGGATAGCGGCGATTCAGCGGCACGAGCTCGTCCCGCACGGCGTCCGTGGTCGCGTGCAGCGAGATCGCCAGGTTCACCGGGCCCAGCTCGAGCAGAGGTCGGATCCGCGGTACGATGCCCGAGGTCGACACCGTGATGCGCCGCGGCGCCATGGCGAGGGTTTTCGGGTCTGTGAGGATGCGGATCGACTCGGCCACGGCAGGCCAGTTGAGCAGCGGCTCGCCCATTCCCATGTACACGATGTTGGTGAGCGTCTCTCCCTGGTCGAGTGCCTCACGGGCGCGCAGCACTTGGTCGATGATTTCGCCGGCCGACAGGTTGCGCGTGAATCCGAGCGCGCCCGTGGCACAGAACGAGCAGGCCAGCGGGCAGCCCACCTGAGTCGAGACGCAGAGGGTGTTGCGCCTCTCCTCGGGGATCAACACCGCCTCCACGGTCGCGCCGTCCGGCGCGCGCAGGACAAATTTGCGCGTACCGTCCCTGGAGATCTGTACCCGCTCGGTCTCGAGGGCACGCACCGACCAGTTCGCTGCCAGCTCGTCGCGCAGTGTGGCGGGCAGATCCGTCATCTCGTGCAGATCCTCGACGCCGCGGCCGTAGATCCACGAGAGCACCTGATCGGCCCGCCACGCGGGCAGGCCGGCACGCCGGAAGCGGTCGCGCAGCACGGGGCGCGAATGACTCTTCAGATTGGGCTGGATCATGCGGTGCTCGGGGCGGGGTCTCAGCCCTCTTCGAGGGCCACGCGGCGACGATACGCGAAGAAATGTAGCGGCCGGCCGGCCTCGCGCCATTCGACCTCATAGCCCGTGTGCATGCGCCCGGGCACCTCGCACAGCCAGCGCTCGGGCGCGAAGGCGTTCTCGAGCAGCGGCTCGCTGGCGAGTACCGGGTCGATCTGCTCCGCGTAGGGGACATCATCGGTTGCGACGTGGAGTGTGCCGCCGGAGACGAGACAGAGCGCGGCGTCGCGTACGAAGTCCGGCTGAATCAGACGCCGTCCGGCGTGACGGTCCTTGGGCCAGGGATCCGAGAAATTGATCCAGATCTCGCGCAGCGAGTCCTTGCGGATCAGATCCTTCACCACCACCTGCCCACGCGCTTCGAAGAGGCGTACGTTGTCGAAGCCGGCGCGCGCAAGCTTGCGTGCCATCTTGAGTGTGCGCTTGAACGAGACTTCGACGCCGAGGAACGCCGTGCAGGGCTCCTTGGCGGCGAGATCGAGCAGAAATTCGCCGCGCCCGAAGCCGATTTCCAGCACCATTTCGAAGGGCCGCTCGAGCTGTGGCGAAAAGAGCTCCGCCATCCCTTCCACCGCGGCCTCCACGGTCGTACGCCGCCAGTCCTCACCGGGTATCTCGTACTTCAGTGATCGCGGCATGGTGCTCCCAGGATGGAAATGACGTCCCTCAGCGCAGCATCCCGCGGCCGGCCTTCCACGAGCCCGTCGTACCGAAGAGCATCCCCGCCCACTCGGGGAGACGCGGCACCCTGGGCAGGAGAGCCAGCGTATAGCGTTCGTGCGGCTGCAGCCCGGCGCGTGTGGCGAGGTCGCGCAACGCCTCGAGCGGACCTCCGAGAGCGTCCACGAGCCCCAGCGCCTGGGCGCGGCGTCCGCTCCAGATGCGACCCTGGGCGATCTTTTCGACGTCCTCGCGGCTCTTCGAGCGGCCCTTGGCGACGCGATCGAGGAATGTGCCATAGATGGCCTGCATCTCGCGCCGCACAGCCGCGCGCTCATCGGAATTGAAGCCACGCGCCTCGGAGAGCATGCCGGCGCGCGCGCCCTGCTGAACACCCTCCTTCGAGATACCGAGCCGCTCGTACACACCCGCCAGGTTGATCTTGCCGCCGACGACGCCGATCGAGCCGGTCACCGTGCCCGACTCTGCGAAGACCTGATCGGCTGCCGCCGCAATGTAGTAGCCACCCGACGCCACGACCTCGCCCATCGAAACCACCACCGGCTTCTCGCGCCCAAGCTGCTCGACACGTCGGTGAATCAGATCCGAAGCCAGCGCGTCGCCCCCGCCGCTGTCGATGCGCAGTGCCACACCGCGCACTCGCGGATCCTCGCGTAGAGCGGCGAGCAATCCGCCCATGCCGCCCGAGGTGATACCGCGAAAGCCCTCTCCACTGCGCACGCCGCCCTCGGCCAAGAGGTAGACGAGCGCGGGCCGATCCCGGAAGATCGGCACGAAGCCGGGATCCATTACATGGGCCAAGAAGTAGTCGACGGCGGGGAGCAGGTGGACACGCCGCGGGCCGCGCGCGCCAGGCCGTGGCGCCCTTGCAAGGGGCTCGAGGCGCTTCTCGATCTCGTCGGCATACACGAGTGCGTCGACGAGTCCCGTCTCCACAGCGGCAGCCGCCGAGTAGGGACCGGTATCGATCAGATCTCGCACGGTCGACGGCTCCAGCGAGCGACCGAGCGCGATACCCGTGACGAGGTCTTCCCACACGTCGGCCTGCCAGCTCTCGACCTGCTCGCGCTCCTCGTCGGACATCGAGTCGCGTGTAAAGGTCTCGCCCGCGCTCTTGAACTTGCCCACGTGGACGACTTCGGGCTTGGCGCCGATGCGGTCCAATACGTCGCGCAGGTAGTAGCGCTCGGTGCGCAGGCCGACGAGGAAGAGGTTGCCGCTCTCTGGCATCCAGATGCGATCGGCCGCCGTGGCAACGAGATAGGGGAAGGCCGCCATGCTCTCGGCGAAGACCGCCACGCGCTTTCCCTTCGCCCTCAACTCACCGAGTGCCCGGCGCAAGGAGAGCGCGTGCGAGAAGCGGCCGATATTGCCGCGCAGACGCAGGAGCACGCCATCCACGCGATGATCGTCCCCCGCGGCCTCGATGCAGCGCAGGGTGTCGAGCAGCCCCAGGGTCGACGGGCGCCCGAAGCCGATATGGCTGCGCTCCGCCAAATCACCTTCGATGTCGAGCACGATCCAATTGCCCGAATCCGCCGCAAACACGCGGCCCAACGCCACGCGACGCACCACGCGCGTCCCATTCGCGAAGGTCCTTCGCAGGGCGCCCAAGCTCAGCTCCTGCGCAGCCTACGGTGGGAGATGTAATCCACCATGAGGAAGGAGGAAAGCTGGTGGGGCCGAGTGTAGAAGGCCCGGCCCCTGTTGATCTGCGTCATGCGCTCCACGAAGCCCATCAGCTCCGGAGCGTCGTCGAGCATGAAGGTGTTGATCGTGATGCCTTGCTGGGTGATGCGGCGCACCTGCTTGAGCGTCTCCGCAACGGCATGCGGAGAGACGCCGCCCATGCCCATGGGCCATTCGACCCGCAGCTGCTTGTCCTCGAAGTAGGCAGTGGGCTGACCGTCGGTAATGACCAGGATCTGGGGCGTGGCGCTGCGGTGCCGCTGGATCACCCGTTCGGCCACCATCAGGCCCTCCTGCAGGTTCGTGAATGGATCCCCCATATCCCAACAGACCTCGGGCAGCTCGCGAATCGGCAGCTCGCGCGCGCGGGTCGAGAAGCCCACCACCGAGAAGTGGTCGCGCGGAAACTGCGTGCGAATCAGCTGATCCATCGCCAGCGCGACCCGCTTGGCGGCGGGGAAGCGATCCGCCCACGACATCGACCAGCTCATGTCGAGCAAGAGAACCGTCGTGGTCTGGGTGCTGAAGTCCATCTCCCGAACCTCGAAGTCGTCCACCGACAGATCGACTCGGCGTACGCTCTTGCCACCCTCGGCGGCGCGACGCTTCACACCGTTCATCACGGTCTTCACGATGTCGATGTTGAGTGGGTCACCGAACACCCACGGCCGCGTTTCGTCGGGGCGCGGCATCGCCACGCCATAGCTCGGCGTGTCGTGCTCGCCCGCCAGGCCCTTGCGCAGCACGTTGTAGACATCGGCCAGTGCTGAGGCGCCAATCTTGCGAATCGCCTTGGGCGTGAGCTCACCATCGCGCAGCAGGCCGGCGCGGGACATATTGGATTCGAGATCACGCAGGAGTACGAAGGACTGGGCGGCCGGATCGCCGAGCATTTCGCGCAGCTGGTCGGGGCTGATGGACTCGAAGTTGCCTTCGGCGAGATCCTGTGCCATCTGCGAGAGCGCCTCGACCTGCTCTCGGATCTGCTGTGCGGTCTCGTAGTCGGCCTCTTCCGGGCCGCGAAAGCGCTGGCCCTGCTGCTGCAAGAAGTCCTCGAGCGCGCGCATGCGCTCGAGTTCCTCAGCGAGCTCGTGGAAGTCCTGCTCGGCGTCCCCGTCCTCCCAGGTGTAATCATCGAATTGTGCGATCGCCTGGGAGACCTGCGTCGATTCGGCGTGGCGCCGGCTCATGAAGTCATTCATGCGGGCCGAATCCAGGCCGTGCTCTCCCTGCATGGCGCTCTGCTCGCGATCCAGAATCTCGTCGAGGCGCTCGCGGATCTCGTTCATCGAGTTCTGCAGGTCGTAGCGCTGCTGCAGCTCGCGGATCTGGTCGCGCAGCTCCTTCAAGAGCTCGTCGATTCCCATCACGCGCATATCGAGGCCGCCGAGCTCGAAGCCGTACTGTCGCATCCACTCCAGTGCCTGGCGGGCATCGAGGCCCTCCATCATCAGCTCGGAGAGTGAATCCAGCGCTCGATCGACATCGAGACTGAACTGCTCGAGACTGCCGTCCCACTGGCTGTAGCGGAATGTCTTCATGCTTTCTGAAAGCGCACGCGGCCCTCGGACTCGCTCTTGTTGAGCGCGTTGGAGAGATGCAGACCCTCGAGTATGAACTCGATCGCGGAAGCCAGTCGCGGCGGCGAGTCGCCACCCACGAGCGCGACAGCCGCCTCGCGCAGCCCGGTGATCTCGTCGAGGCCCTCGAGATACTCGACGGCCCGGAGATCAGCCGAAACTTCGACCTGCCAGCCGGCGTCGAAGGCCTCTACCGCAGAGGCGAGCGCCTCGACGCTCGTGCGCTCTTCGAAGACGCGGCGACAGGCTCGACGCACCAGGCCGTCGAGCAGATCTTCGTCCGTGGTGTCCGCGCCGGCGTACTCGAGCTCGATCTTGCCCGTGGTGGACGAAAGCAATGCCGCCAGGTCGCTCACGCGCGGAACGGCCTCGGCCTCGCCATTGCGTAGCGCGCGCCGAATGGCGTTCGCCAGCAGCGTCTCGTAGTTGGCGATGCTCATGCGTACAGAGACGCCCGAGGCCTGACTCACGTCGGGGCTGCTGCGCGCCTCGAAGGTCATCTCACCCACCACGTCCTCCATGAAGCCGGGCACGTGGAGAGCCACGCCGGGCACGTCGGGCAGCGTCACCTCCTGGCGTGTGATGGCGAGCTCGATGGCGCGGGTGGGGGGATAGTGGGTGCGGATCTGCGCCGCGTAGCGGTCCTTGAGCGGTGTAATGATGCGCCCGCGGCTCGTGTAGTCCTCGGGATTTGCGCTGGCCACCACCAGCACGTCCAACGGCAGGCGGACGTTGTAGCCCTTGATCTGGATGTCGCGCTCCTCCATCACGTTGAACAACCCGACCTGCACTTTTTCCGTCAAGTCGGGCAACTCATTGATGCAGAAGATGCCGCGATGGGCGCGCGGCAGGAGACCGAAGTGGATCGTGTACTCGTCCGAGAGGTGGCGCCCTTCCGCCACCTTGATGGGATCGACGTCGCCGATCAGATCCGCGATCGAGACGTCGGGCGTGGCGAGCTTCTCGCTATAGCGACGCGCGCGGTGCAACCAGTCGATCTCGGTCTTTTCGCCCTGGCTCTCGACGATCTCGCGACCGAAAGCGGAAACCGGCTCCAGCGGGTCGTCGGGGATCTCGCTACCGGCCACCACGGGTACCCACTCGTCGAGCAGATTGGTGAGCGAGCGGATCATGCGCGACTTCGCCTGTCCGCGCTCGCCGAGAAAGATCAGGTCGTGGCCGCAGAGGAGCGCATTCTCGACCGCTGGGACCACCGTCTCGTCGTAGCCGTGAATGCCCGGAAAGAGTTCCCGCCCGTCGCGCAGGTGCGCGAGCAGGTTGGCCAGGATCTCTTCGCGCAGGCTGCGGTGGACATAGCCCGACCGACGGAGCTCGCCGAGGGTGCGGGGGGTGGGTGGCGCGCTTTGCATGGGGCCTCCGGGCGGCGAATCGCCCTCAGTCGGACGATCCGCTTTGCTGTCCTCCGTTCTTGCGGAGCGATTCGACGACGTGTCGGATCACCAGGAGCACCGAGCCCTCCAGCGTGATGTTGTCGACGATGGGGACGTCGTGGTGCTCGGCGAGCTCCAGCAGGTGCTCCTGGATCTTCATGATCTCGTCCATGCGCTTCACATATCTGTCCGCTTCGCGCTGGCGCTGGCGCTCGGCGCGCGCAACGAAGTGGTTGCGAAATGCCTCCTCGTCGAGGCGGGCGACCAGCAGGAAGAACACATGGGCGTACTGCTGGTAGGGCTCGAGGTCGATCAACCCGGGCACCAGCGACACGCCGTCGAGCACGAGACTCGTATTCTCCTCGATCGCTCGATCGAGGATGGCTCGAACACCCACCGATACGATCGAGGTCTGCGCCATGAAGCCCTCGACCACAGGGTCCTCTTCGCGCGTGTGCATGGCGATCCCGCGGTGCGCATCGAACGAGGAGGCGTGCAGAGCAGGCATCAGCTCCTGTGAGAGGATGATGCGCATGACGTGGCGGATCGAGTCGGTGGAGAGCACACGGCTGATGCCCAGACGCTGGGCCACCTCCAGTGCCAATGAAGTCTTGCCCACACCGCTGGTGCCTCCGAGGAGGATGATGACCGGTCTCTCGGGCTCCTGGAATTCGCGCCACACCAGGTAGCGTCCGGCGGTGCGGCGGCCAAAGCGCTCCAGCAGAGTCGCATGGGAGAGGTCGCGCAGCTGCGCACGCGTCACCTCCTGCCGGCCGCGCCGGATCAGCTCGAGCTCGATCTCGCGTGCGACGTCGAAGGCGTCATCCGGCTCCAGAGATGCCGCCAGCAGCGACTGCGAGAGCGTGCCCTTCGAAAAGGGCGTGCTGCGCCTGCCGCGCACGACGCTCAATCTGATCGGTGTCGGGATCGGGGGCTGGTGGTCGTAGTCCTCACCCACCAGGTCCTGCACGATCTTGGAGAGCTCGGAGCGCTGCAACCTGCGCCGCCCGCGGATCTGCTCGGCCACTGCATGTGCGGTCGCATAGGCATCCTCGAAGGAAACACCGCGCGCCATCAGCGAGTGGACCATGATGCCGCGCATATAGGGCCGCTCGATACCGCCGTCCTCGACTACGAGGACTCGCTTCGTGTCCTTCTTATGCGGTCCCTTCGGAGCATCTCGCTCATCCGGCATGCAGCCACCTTAAGGCCTGATGGTTCGTTCGCGCCAGCGTGACAGGTCTGGGCCTGCAGAGCAGACTCCGCAGCGCGGCCCGGCGAAGCGTAGCTCGATCGCCACATCCGGACCGAGGCCTGCCCGTGGGACAGATTGTCCGACCCGACTGGCCAGACATTACCCGGAGGAATTTGGTTCGAAACCCTCGAACGGCACAATTTGCCGGTTTTTTGGGTTGACTAAACCCGATTCAGGGCCTTAGCTCAATGTTGACGGGAAGATGGGTCACCTGGGATCACCGCCGAGACGGCGTTCTGCGCGGATTGCCAGGTGTGGACCAGGGGCCTTTGAGGAAATGGGCTGACCGTCCACCGCTGGGTCGGCACACCGGGCCACGTGGAGGCGGGTTGGTCCCTGCGCCGGATGACGACCGGGACGACTGGGCAGACACGCGGATCGAGTGGCATGGAGGACGAGCGAAATGGGCTCGATGTCGACACAAGAGCAGATGCGCGCGGTCTCGGGACCCGCGACACAGGATCTCTACCGCACCAAGGAAGTCGTGCAGATCCTCTCCATCTCGAGGCGCCAGCTCCAGTATTGGTCCCAGACAGATCTCGTCGTGCCCTCAGTCAAGACCAACGGCGGGCACCATCGCTACACGTTCGAGGATCTCGTCGCCCTCAAGGCGACCAAACGGCTGATCGACGCCGGGGTCTCGGTGCAACGCATTCGCAGTAGCATCCAGGCGCTGCGGCGCATGCTGCCGAAGGTGGCGAGACCGCTCTCGGAGCTGACGCTCGTGGCGACGGGCGATGTCGTGCTCGTCTTCCACGACGACACGGTCTTCGAGGCGGTGACCGGACAGGAGTGGGTCTTCGAGGTGGCCCAATTCGAGCGCGAGCTCGAGACCTGGCGCGGGCTGCGCACGGCCCGACCGGTGCGGCGAGCTGCGCCAGGTGAACGGACTTCGGCCGCCGTGCGACCGGCATAGCGGGCATAGCGGGCATAGCGGGAGTCAGCCCAGGCGATCGCGCGGAGCCGAGCTGGCATGGGAGCGGAGCGGCAAGTGGCCACAGGGGCCAAGAGGCCAAGAGGCCAAGGCGGGAAGGCTCAGGGCAGTGGCAGACGACGGGCAGGAGGTGGCGAAAAAAGGTTCATGAGGCGGCGCCGCAGGGCGCACGCCTTGGCGTGGGTGGTCCAAGACCACCGAAGGGGGGAACGCCATGCGAGTGATCAGCATCGTCAACCAGAAGGGGGGTTGTGGAAAGACAACCACCACGGTCAATCTCGCCGGTGCGCTCGCGCGAGACGGCGCGAGCGTGCTCGTGGTCGACATGGATCCCCAAGCCCACGCGACCCTTGCACTGGGTATCGATCCGGACGAACTCTCGGAGAATCTCTACGAGGTCCTGGCCGAGCCCGGTGGCACCGACCAGCTCTCTCGCATCCTCATCAACGTAGCGGAGCGAATCGATCTCGCGCCGTCGAGCATCGTGCTCTCTGCGCTGGAGCAGAAGCTGGCCGCTGAGCGGCACAACGCCCGGACCGAGCGCCTGGCCTCGGCGCTCGACGCGATGCCTACGCGCTACGACTTCGTCGTGATCGACTGTCCGCCTGCAGTCAGCCTGCTCACCTTCAATGCGCTCCGCGCTTCCAGTGAGGTGATCATCCCGCTCGAGACGAGCTTCTTCGCCATCGATGGTGTGCAGAAGCTGCTCGAGACCATCGCGTTGCTGACGGATCGCATCGGACACGACCTGACGGTACGCGTGCTACCCACGCTCTACGATGGCCGCACCCGCTACGCACGGCAGACCCTGGGCGACATCCGCGAGCTCTTCAAGGATCTCTGCTTCGACTCGGTGATCCGCATGAACGTCAAGCTCCGCGAGGCCGCGAGACACGGCAAGACCATCGATCGCTACGCCGCATCGGCCAACGGCGCTCTGGACTACGCGTCCGTCGCCATGGAGCTCGCCGCTAGCCCACCGGACTTCCGACAGGCCGACGCGGCCGATGACACGCAATCGCCCGAACCGCTCGAGGTCGTGGTCCGCTTCCGCGATGAGGCGGCGGGGGACGTGCGCATCGCCGGCGATTTCAATGGCTGGGTACCCGACAAAGGCGTGCGCTCCAGCATCGAGGCGGAAGGGCCTGCGAGGGTGTGGACGAAGGTGTTGACGCTCTCGCCCGGCACCTATCAATACCGATACATCGTGGACGGCGAGTGGCGGGTGGATCCCGAGAACCCAGAGTCCACGCCGGGTCCGATGGGCCAGCCCAACTCCGTCCTCCACGTGAGCTAGGATCTCGGCATTGCCGCGCGATCTATCGGAAGTGCTGCACTACTTCATGCCCGAGCTGGGGCACGAGGAGGGCTCTCCGGCCATGCTGGGACCTGCTGCGCCCGCGCGCACAGAGGATGTCCGGCCCGGGCTTCCCAGAGAGAGCCCAATGCGCGTGCGCCCGACCTCCGGCCGCGCGACCCAGGAGGCGCGCCGCACGGCGCGCAAGAATCTCTCCTTGCTGCCGATCGTGACGATGCCGATCGGGGACGGCGACGTCGTGCGAGCGGCCTTCGCCTGGAATCTGGCCGTGGAGGTGGCGCGTCTGGGCGGCCGCGCGGTGCTGATCACGCCCGACCGAGATGATCCCTCACCGCTCTGGCCCGAGGCGGGCATCGGACCGCTCGGCGCGGAGCTGATGCCCGCCCCGGCACGCGACCTGACCTCCCTCTACCGCACCGCCGTCGACACAGCGGTCTCGCGTGCCGACGGCGCCACCGACGGCGGCTTGGTCCTCGTACACGTACCACCCGAGTGGCTGCACAATCCGGGGAGCGGCAGTCCCCTGCTGCGCTGGACGCTGCTCTTCACCACGTCGCACGCGCAGGATCTGAGAGAGACATACGCGATCGCGAAGCTCGTGCTGGGCTCGAATCCCCAGGCGCAGGTCGGTATTACGATCCACGGCGCGCGCGGGCGCGCCGAGGCGGAAGCTGCCTTTTCACGTCTCGCCCAAGCGGCGCAGAGATGTCTATCGCGCGACCTGCTGAGCTATGGGCTGCTGGTGGATGATCTCCACGTCTATCGGGCCATCGTCGCGCAGCGCCCGATTGGTCTCGAACACCCACAATCGCCCGCCGCGCGGGCTCTTCGCGACGTCGCCCAGATGCTCTTGGACGACGCGCGGAAGCACACCCTTGCCTGAGCTCGGCGCCGGCCCGCCGCCGACCGACGAGGAACTTCGCCGCTGCGTGCTGCGCAGCCTGAAGCGGCCCGCAACTGGGCTTCGCGTGCTGGTCGAGGACGTACTGGGTCAGACGTCTCAGATCGACGCCGTGGCGGTCGACGAATACGGACACGTGGTGGCCATCCTGATCGAAACCGGCCGTGAGAATGCAGCGCTGCTCACCCGCGGTCTGGCGGCGCGCGCCTGGCTCAGCGACCGAATCGGTGACTGGGCGAAGCTCGCGCCCGAGCTCAAGCTGCGCGAGGGCACTCCCGTACGGGCGCTGATCCTCGCGCCGGACTTCGCATCCGAGACGCGCAGCGCCGCCGAAAGTCTGCCGCGCGGCCTGGTCGACTGCCTCGCCTATCGAACGGTCTGGCTCGGCGCGCAATATGAGGCCATGGTGGACATGCCCCGACCTTCCAGCCAAAGGGAGTCCACGCCCGCGCCGGCATCGTCTTTCGCCCGCGAGCTGCCGCGCTTCCGGAGCGGTCTGAGCGACACGGACCTCGGCCTGAGCCCGGTGGAGCGCAAGCACTTCGAGCCCGGCGACTGAGCGCACCTTCGAGCCGCACGGCAAGGCCCGTATCGGACGCGAAGGCGATTGCTGGCGCGTCGAGGCACGCGCCGGACGCTTGCGGAGGCCTGCTACGCTCGTCGACCATGCATCCCGCGTCGACCATGCATCCCGCGACGACCCTGCATCCCGCGACTGCCTTCAAGGGCGATCAGGGCCTCTCCCTGCAGCGAACCATGGAGACCGAATCGACGATCCCCGGGGCTGCCAGCGCGTGTCGGCTGGAGTTCAGCTCGAGGGGCGACCGCGTCCCCACGCTTTTCGTCACGCCGCAGGGCAAGGGCCCGCATTCCACCGTGGTGATCGTCCACTCGGCCGGGTCCAGCAAGAGTGCACTGGAGCTCGACCTGGCCGGTTTCGTTGCGGCCGGCCACGCGACCCTCACCATCGACCTCCCACTGCACGGTGAACGCAGCAGCTCCAAGCTGACCGAATGCCTGCTCGCCGCAATCCGCGGGGGTGCCAGAGACGCGAACACCACGAGCCTGCTGGCCCAGTTCGCACGACAGAGCGAGAGCGACGTCCGCTCTGCGCTCGACCTTGCCCTGACCCTGCCAGATCTCGACGCCGATCGCATCGGCCTCGCGGGCGTCGGTGTCGGGGCCCTATTTGCAGCACGCGTCGGCGCCGACGACCCCAGGCCCGTCGCGCTCGCGCTCGCCGGAATGCCCACAGCGGATCTACCGCAACCACTCGACGCCTCGAGGCACGTGGACCGCATCGCCCCGCGGCCGCTCCTGCAGATCGAAACAGACGGGGACGAGATGAAGACGATGGCCGACTTCTTCGCCACCTCGCTCTAGACCTCGGGGCCCTCTGCACCCTTCAGACTTCGCCTCAACGCAGCTCCGCGTCCGGCGGCCCACGCAGAGCGAGCAGCGTCCCGGCCACGACCAGCACCGGCACGATGGCCAGATTCACCACCGGGACCAGGCACGCCAGGAAGGCTGCCGACCCAAAGCCCAGCATGCGCGGCCAGTCCGATTGGATCCAGCGTCGCCGTTCCCTGAATGGCACCTGGCGCCGGTCGAGTACATAGCCACTGAATTCCAGGGGCAGAAAGACGATGGTGATACCAATCATGAGCGGACCCGTTACGAGATGCGCGCCCGGGATCACGAAGCCGCTCCCAATCAGCACGACCCATATGATGAGGAAGAAGACGGTGCGCTGCGCCTCGGAAGAGAGCGATCGCCCGACATCACGCATCAGGCCGGCCAGCCCCGCGGACTCGGGCTCGATGACATTCCCGTGGAAGAGACGCTCGACCCGCCAGGACAACGCATCCAGAAAGGGGGCCGCCGCGAGATTCGCCAGCAGCAGCCCCAGGATCAGCGCAAGGGTGGCGCTGAGAGCGAAGACCAGCCAGCTGAGCAACCAGAAGAAGAGCTTTACCGGGCCGAGCCAGAGCCACTGATACCACGCATCCACCTCTGCGACTGGCCACACCTGCATCAGTCCCTGCGTGATGACGCCATAGAGCTCGGACGCGTACACGAAGACGAGCGTGAGCGCGATTCCCACCGCCAGGATCGAGAATCCGAGCGGAATCACAGCCAGGGCCCACAAGCTGCGCTCCCGGCACAGCCACCGGAAGCCCTCGAAGAGCAGCGCGAAGCCGGCCAGAGCGCCTTCGCCGCCGCTCCCGGCCGCGTGGCGGGGCTCCTGCAGCGAAGCTCTGGATCCCGTATCGACTCCGAAAGTCCGTTGGTCGTTCACACCCCGGCCTCCCTCTGCGTAGTTTCGCCGCCGCGTGCCGGTACTGGAAATGTGATACCTCATGCGAAGCGTTGGGAAAATGCAGTGGCCCGACTGCGGCCGCCGCAGATCCGCGCCAGGCACGGACCCGTACGCGAGGAGAAGAGCCATGACCACGAGCCACACCCGCCTGCCCAAGCGAAACGCCGCCACGGCCTCGCTGCGAATACTGGCGCTCACGCTTGTCACCGTGGTCAGCACGGCCTGCGCCGGGGTCGGTGTCATCGAGAAGAACGGGCGGAACGAGAGGAGCGAGAAGGTAGAGGCCGCGACCACGAGCCCGACGATTGCACACGTGGACGGACACAGGATCTCCGCCCAGGAGGTCGATGCGCGCATCAAGCAGGATCTCTTCGAAGAGGAGTTCGGCCGCGAGAATCAGGCGTCGGCACTCTACGATGCACGCAAGGCTGCGGCCGGCGCGCTCGTCGATGAATATCTGCTCGAGCGGGCCGCCGGGCTGCGGGGCGTGTCCCCCGAAGACTGGGTCGAAGAGCAGCTCGCCGCCCTGCCTCCCGTCAGTGACGAGGAGGTGGCTGCGTTCTTCGAGGAGCATCGCGAGCGGATCGGACAGGGCGTCGAGTATCAGGCGGCGAGCCAGCGCATCCGCACATTCCTCGAACACCAGCGCGTTGACCAGATCCAGGAGCAGCTGCGCGCCGAGGCTGAGGTGAGATTCGTGCTTCCGCGCCGCCGCTTCGAGGTGGCCGCAAGCGGTCCCTCGCTCGGACCCGACGATGCGCCGATCACCATCGTCGAGTTCAGCGACTATCAGTGCCCCTTCTGTGCACGCGCCGAGCCCACTCTAAAGGAGCTTCTGGCTCGCTATCCGACGCAGATCCGCATCTTCTACCGCCACCTGCCGCTGAGCTTCCATCCCCTGGCGCTCGGCGCCGCCAAGGCCGCCGTCTGTGCTGATGATCAGGATCACTTCTGGGCGTACCACGATCTTCTCTTCGTCAACCAGAAGAAGCTCGAGCGAGACGACCTGCTCGGCTACGCACGGGTACTCGACCTGGACGTGGCCCGATTCGACGCCTGCGTGGACGACGAGGCCACGGCGCTGCGCGTCCAGGAGGACTTCGATGCGGCCCGCAGCCTCGGCGCGACGGGAACACCGGCGTTCTTCATCAACGGCATCATGCTGACCGGCGCTCAGCCGGTCTCGGCATTCGAGTCCGTGATCGACGAGGAGCTGCTGCGCCTGCAACCGGGGTCGTGAATCAGTCCCCCAGCGCCTCCACACGCGCCAATATGCGATCGCGCTCGGCCTGCATCTTGGCCTCGGTATCGGCCTCGAGATTGAGGCGCAGCATCGGCTCGGTATTCGACGGGCGAAGGTTGAACCACCAGTCGTCGTAGCGGACCAGCAGGCCGTCGAGCTTGGAGACCTCGGGCGCGCCGGCATGCTCGCGCTCGATGGCCGCAAGCACCCGATTGGTGTCCCGGACACGGCGATTGATCTCGCCGCTCGCATGGTAGCGGCGCATGGGCTCGAGGATCTGAGAGACGGGCTTGCCCTCGGCGGCGACGACGTCGAGCATCGCCACAAAGCTCGCGATCCCATCGTCCGCCACCAGTCGATCCGAGAAACGAAAATAGGTATGGCCACTGAGCTCGCCGGCGAATATCGCGTTGGACTCGCGCATCTGCGCCTTCACGAAGGAGTGACCAACGCGACACATCTCGGCGACACCTCCGGCCTTCTCGATCTCCTCGGCCACCGCCCGACTGGAGCGCAGGTCGTAGAGCACGACGCCACCGGGCGAGCGCTCTAGTTGGTGGCGCGCCATCACGCCCGTCATCAGATCCGATGCGATCGGGCGACCCCGTTCGTCGACGAAGACGGCGCGGTCCGCATCGCCATCGAAGGCCACGCCGAAGTCGGCTCCGACGCGGCGCACCGCTTCGCTCACGTCCTCGAGGTTCTCGACCTTGAGCGGATCCGCCTCGTGATTCGGAAAGCTGCCATCGGGCTCGAAGTAGAGCCGCTCGACCTCGATGTCGAGCCGCTCGAGCAATGGCTCGAGGCCAACGCTCGCCATGCCGTTCGCGCAATCGATGGCCACCCGCACCCGCGGTCGGCCCGCGCCCACCGAGAGCACGTGGTCGACGTAGCCGTCGCGCACGTCTACCTGCACGACGCCGCCCGGCCGCCCGGCTGGCGGCTCGCCGGGGCAGGTCCGGCTGAGCGCTTCGATCTCCCGCAGACCACTGTTCTCGCCAATCGGGATGGCGTTCTCGCGACAGATCTTGAATCCGTTGTACTCGGCGGGATTGTGCGATGCCGTGACCATGATGCCGCCACCCACGCCAAGATCTGCGACCGCGAAGTAGACCATCGGCGTCGCGACCAGGCCAAGATCGACCACTGTCACACCCTCGTCGGTGACGCCCCGTACGAGCGCGTTGCACAACGCTGGCGAGTGCCGGCGCGCGTCGCGGCCGACGGCGAGGCGCTCGGCCCCGATGAAGCGCGCCGTGGCGCGTCCGATCGCGTAGGCCAGGTCCTCGTCGAGCTGATCCGGATAAGTGCCGCGAATATCGTAGGCTTTGAAAACAGCCAACCGAACCCCCAGAATGACTCGCTGCGCGCGCGAAGAGACGCGCAGGGTGGGTGCAATCTCTTGTCGCACCCCGTATGACTTGACCGCGCGGCGCGCCAGCGGCACCCTTAGCACTTCATTCGGCTACGGCGAAGCATTATGGCGAGCGGAAGGAGTTCACGATGTTCGGCCTAGGCGCCACCGAGCTGGCGATCATCCTGGCCATCGTCGTCGTCCTCTTCGGAGCCCGCAGGCTACCGGAGATCGGCGCCGGCGTCGGCAAGGCGATCCGGAACTTCAAATCCGGCGTGTCGGGCGACGACGAGATCGACGTCACCCCCGAGAAGGACCAGGTCGCCGAGCAGGCTCCGAGTTCGGAAACCAAGCACGAGCCCTGAGGACCGCTCAGGGGCCCCAGGTCAGCTCACTCGGCAGAGACGCGGGAGCCGCCGCGTCCGGAGCGGCACCCGGTGATGGCGCAGGTGCCTCCGTGGGCGCGGCGGGTGCATGGGGCGCGGCGGGTGCATGGGGCGCGGCGGGTGCAAGGGGCGCGGCGGGTGCAGTGGGCAAGCTCGGCGCTCCTCCCTGCATCTCCCGGGCCGGCCTCTCCAGGGCTGCGGGGGCCAGCGATGAATCGGCGGGCACGCCGAGATCGCCGACTATCGAGGGCTCCGGGATCGGTCGGTTCTCCCGGGCGATGCGGAGGGTCACGCGGGTGGCCTCGGCGGGAACGTCGCGAAAGATCGCCTGAAAGGGCGTACCGCGGCCCTGCTCGATGGTCCGGTTCGCGAGCGACCAGGCCGCGCGATCCTGAGCCATGCGCAGCACATCGGGCTCGGCCTCGCGCAGATCCGTTTCGCTGACGAGAACACCTGCCGGCTGTGCGTGGACGTCGACCGGTCGGCCGTCGTGACGAAGCAGCGCGACTTCGACGATGCCCACCGCGACAACGGGGCGTGCCTCGCGACTGCGAAGCTCGCCCACCACTGCGAGCAGCGTCTCGCCGCGCGACGTGTCGACCCACTGTCCGCGAACGTTCTCCGCTTGGAGCGGTCCGACCTCCAGGGTCTGGGGTGTGCTGACGAGGGACTCGGCGATCCCCCAGAATCCGCTCACGAGAGCGAGACCCACGAGCGCGATCGTGGCCGCCCAGCCCGCACCCTGCCCGGCCCACGCAAGCCCGCGTGTCATGACGCTGGGTGCCGCAGCCTCGCCGTCGTAGTCGTCGTCCTCTTCGGCCTCCCAGGCCTCGGTCAACGCACCGATGCCATGGGTCGAATCACCGAGTGAGCCGCCCGGAGCGAGCTCGACCGAACCAATCGCGGCGCTCGCCTGGCCGCCGTCGAGTGAGCTCGTGGCAGCGGGAGCGGCGCTCGCATCGCCGAAGAAATCCCAGTTCTCGGGCTCGCCGAGGTCTTCGCTGCGCCCCTGCTCGGCATATTGCCCGGCGTTGGCCAGATTCGGCTGTGCGGGGTGGACGCTCGACTGCTCGTCATCGGCCGCTTCCTGGCTACCGGTGTCCAGATCGCTCGCCCGTGTCTGGTCGTCTTCCTCCATCAAGGAGGAAAAATCGTCGACGGAGCCGAACGCGGACTCCTCGTCTTCTTCTTCCACAACCGGATCGTCCGGGTCGTTCTTTGCCTCTTCCTCGCCCTCGAGCGCCAGACCCGACGCGCCGTTCTGACTGAGCCCGCCGAAGGCGCCCTGCCCCTCGTCCTGACTCTCCTTGGCCTCGCTCGGATCGACGTTGAACTCCCAATCGTGCTCATCCTCGTCGCCCTGCACCTGCGCTCCGGGCGGCAGATCCTGCGTCATATCCGGCGGCCTCGTCCCACCCGACTGCGCGGCCTCACTCGCCACGGCGTCCACCGCGTCGGACGGGCTGGCCGATGGGTGCTGGAGGAAGAACGCCTCTTTGCAACGCGAGCAGCGCACACGGATGCCCTGATTGGGCACGCGGGCATCGTCGAGTTGGAAGCTGGTATCACAGTTCGTGCAGGTGACGATCAAGTCATCGACCTCATCGGTGCCGCATCCGAGTCACTCCCTTGTGCTAGGGTCGACGCTCGATCCACGACGGTCTAATCGGTGTTTCGGATGGGCCGACGCGGTGCTTGAGCCTCGAGGGTGCCGCCTGGCGAGGTGGGTGATACGGACCGCGCCCGTCGGCCACGAGGCCATCATCCGGTGTCTGTTCCGATGCCGTTTCCCGTGTCCCTTCCCATGTCCCTTCCCGTGTCCCTTCCCATGTCCTTTCCCATGTCCTTTCCCATGTCCTTTCCCATGTCCTTTCCCATGACAACGGAAATCGACCTCTCCCTCCTCAGTCGACGCATCATCATCGTGAGTGGCAAGGGGGGCACCGGAAAGACCACGGTCAGCACGGCGCTCGGGCTGGCTGCGGCCGCGCACGGCCGCCGCACGCTGATCGTCGAGGTGGGCCCGACCGAGCACGTCACCCCGCTGCTCGATCCCGGCGGCCCGGCCGCCGGATACGCCGGGCGCGAGCTGCGACCCGGGCTCCACGTCCTGCGGATCGATCCCTTCCTGGCCGTCTCCGAGTACATCGGACTCCAGCTTGGCAGTCGGGGTCCTGTCGACCTCGTGCTGCGCAACCGTGCCCTGCGGCAGCTGCTCGACGGCGCGCCGGGCTGGCGGGAGCTCATCACGCTGGGCAAGATCTGGTACCTCGAGCAGAGCCTGTCTCCCTCCGGGGCCCCGCTCTTTGACCTGATCGTCGTGGACGCGCCCGCCACCGGACACGGTGTGAGCTTTCTGGATGTGCCGCGCGTCGTGCAGTCGGCGGTGCGAGCCGGCCCGCTGGCCCGAAACGCCGGGCTCGTCGAGCGGTTGGTGCGCGATCCCGACAAGACGCTGCTGCTCCCGGTCTGCCTGGCCGAGGATCTCCCGGCGCGCGAGACCGGTGAGCTGATCGAGCGGATGCGCGACCGGGTGGGCATTGCGGTGGACCGCGTGGTGATCAACGCACTCCCGGCACGGCCACTGCCCGATGACTTGTCCGATATCGGTGAGCGGCTGGCGGAGCTGCCGCCGACGCTCGATCTCTGCGTCCTGCCCGAGCCGCCGGTGCTCACGGCCTGTGCGTCGTACCTCACCTCGCGCCACGCGCTGGCCGAGCACTACGTCGGCGTCGTCGCAGAGCTCACGGGTCTACCCCTCGTCGGGCTGCCCTTTGTGATGGGCGGCCTGCGGCAACCGGGCGCGCTGGATCGCATCAGCGAGGCGCTGCTCACTCAGCCGCAATCGCCCGACGAAGCCGAGCCAGCGGCGAACGATCGGGTACACCGATGACGCGGGACGCGGCCTGGGATGCGCTGGTTGGGGATGCGCGCATCGTCGTGTGCGTGGGCACAGGGGGTGTCGGCAAGACGACTCTGGCCGCCTCAATCGCACTCGAGGCGGCACGGCGCGGCCAGCGTGCCCTCGTGCTCACGATCGACCCGGCGCGGCGGCTGGCTGATGCGCTGGGGATCGGCGAGCTCGGCAATCAGCCACGCGAGCTGCCGCCCGAGCTCCACAGACGCCTGGGTCTGCCCGACGGCGCGCACCTCTTCGCCGTGATGCTCGACATGAAGCGCACCTTCGATGATCTCGTCGAGCGTCTCGCCGCGAGTGAAGAAGCGCGCCAACGCATCCTCGCCAATCCGATCTACCAGCAGCTCTCCGACGCGCTGGCGGGCAGCGGCGAGTACGCGGCGATGGAGAAGGTCTACGAGCTGCTCGAGAGCCAGCGCTACGACCTGGTGGTGCTCGACACCCCGCCCTCTCAACACGCGCTGGACTTTCTCGATGCGCCGCGCAAGCTGCTCGAATTCATCGACAGCCGCGTCGTCAAGTTGCTCGTACACCCTGCCCTCTCGGCAGGCCGCTTCGGGTTTCGGCTCTTTCAAGGTGCGACCCAGCGCGCCCTGAAGCTGATCGAGCGGCTGTCGGGCATTGGCTTCCTCGAGGACATCTCCGAGTTCCTGCTGGCGTTCGAGGATATGTCAGCCGGCTTTCGCGACCGGGCCACCCGCGTGCAGTCCATGCTGCTGGGACCGGAGGCGCGTTTCGTGCTGGTCGCGGCACCCTCGCCCGAGGCAGCACGCAACGCGGAACTCTTCCTGACGCGGCTCGAAGCCACGCGCGTCCCGATCTCCGGAATCGCGATCAACCGCACGCGGCTGTGGCCGGGAGGTGGCGCTCCCGCGCAGGGTCTGCGCTGCGACGATGCGACGATCTCCGAGGCGCTGGAGACCGACCTGGTGCGATTGGCCGAAGCACTCGACCCCGATGCGCAGCCGCCGGTCGAGGGTCGGCATGCCGCACTTGCGGCGCTGGCCGTCGCGAGGCAGTACGCTGGTCTCGTGCAGCTGGATCGCGACAGCACCTCGGGGCTTCGCGCCCGTGCCCGACGTCTCGGCGTGGCGGTGCGCGACGTCCCGGAGCTCGCGTGCGAGGTGCACGACCTCGACGGACTCTCGCTGGTCGCCGTGCATCTCTTCGGGTCGGACGCGCCGGACGAGAGATCGGCCCCCCACCGGCAGGAGGTGTAGGGCGTGACGGCGCGACGAACCTCCGCTCGAGGTGCTGAGGCGAACCCTCCCCGATCCGTCGAGGAGGCATTGGCACACGCGACCGGCCACGCCCGCAACGCAGTCTCCGAGTCGCTGCTGGCGGCCCGGTCGCTGATCGACGCCCTATCGCTCGCGCTTTCCGGCCAGCCCGTGGACGCAAGTGTCAGCACCCACTCCGGCCCACACGCTGCGCTGGTGTCGCTCGCGCAGGCAATCGATCGGTTGGCCGAGCGCGCACGCGGGACCGATACCTCCCTGCCCAGATCCGTCGCCGAGGCGCTCATCGATGCGCTCGAGTCCGAGATCGGGCGCTGGGAGCAGCGCTCGACGAGTGACGCGGACGCCCGCGCCGTCCTGCGCGCCTTCCTGGGCTTGCGCGAGATCCTGTGGGAGCTCGGCGTGCGCCCATCCAACGGGGCGGATGACGAAACGATACAGGACGAGGATGACTCCGGGGAACCCACGGCCCACTCCGAGACGGATCGACGAATCGATGAACCGCGCCCACCACGGCCGCACAAGCGGCGCGGAAAGCCCCCGAAGCGTCCTCGCGTGCAGCGCATCCAGGTGGATGGCTGAGCCCGAGTCCGGCCGGGCGGGCCTGTGCTAGCGTCCCTCAACTCAAGCGAGCCCCCGATGGCCATCCTCATCAAGCGCTACGCGAATCGCAAGCTCTACAACACTGACACCAGCCGGTACATCACGCTCAAGGGCATCGCCGAGCTGTTGGATGGCGGTGATGAGGTGCGCGTAATCGACAACGAGACGGGCGAGGACATCACCTCGGTCGCCCTCTCTCAGATCCTCGTCGACAGCAAACGCACCAACACATCCCCGCCCGACAACCTTCTCTCGCAGATCTTCGTCCGCGGCGGCGACGTGCTCTACGAGGCGCTTAAGCGTGGCGTGGACGACGCGTCGGATAATATCGGCGAGTTCCAGGACCGCATGCGCCGAATGATGAAGGGCGAGGAGCGGGTCGGCGATCGTGGGGATGGCGAGTCGAACGAGCCGCGACATGGCCTCGGCGAGTGGCTCGAGAAGGCGTCACCGGATCTGGAGCACCTGGTGCAGCGTGCCGTAGAGCGTGTATTCCGAATGCTCGACCTGCCGCGCCGCACCGACGTCGAGACGCTGAACCGCAATCTCGAGCGTGTAGCCTCCGCGGTGGAAACCCTCGAGAAGGCCTTCGCAGAGCGCGAGTCGGAACGCGGTGAGCGCCGTGAGCGCGAAGAGGCGCATCCGCCCAGCTGAGCGGCTCTTGACCCCAGCGCGGGCGCCTCCGATTGCTTCTACACCGCTGGCGGCTCTGACATGAAGCCGGCCAGCCGAGCCGCCAGCGTGCTCTGGTAGACTCGGGCGCCCATCTCGCTGTCGCGCATGGAGGCCGGCATTCGTTCCCACAATCTGCAAGGAGACAGACCATGTCCGTCGTGCTCGTCGAGAAGAACGGCCACATCCTCACCGTCACGCTGAACCGACCCGAGAAGAAGAACGCGGTGAATTCCGAGGTGATGTGTCGCCTCTTCGACGCCTGGAACCAGCTGGATGCAGACGACGAGCTGCGCGTCGCCATTCTCACCGGCAAGGGTGACACCTTCTGCGCAGGCATGGACCTGTCTGAGATCCCCAAGCTCAGCTCCGGCAAGCCCGAGAACGAGTACATGGAGCGGGTCCTGAAGGAGCCTGCCGTGATCTACGGCGCCTGGCTCAAGACCTACCGTCCCACCAAGCCGGTCATCCTCGCAGCCGAGGGCTTCGCACGGGCGGGCGGCACCGAGATCCTACAGGGCACGGACATTCGGGTGGCCGGCGAGAGCGCCATGTTCGGCGTAACCGAGGTGCAGCGAGGCCTCTTCCCGATGGCCGGCTCCGCGGTGCGCCTGCGCCGCCAGATCGGCTACGCGGTGGCGGCCGAGATGTTGTTGGCCGGCGAGGACCTGCCGGCGCGGCGCGCCTACGAGCTCGGATTGATCAATCATGTCGTGCCGGATGGTCAAGCCGTCGCCAAGGCGCACGAGATCGCCGACCGCATCGCGTCCAACGGACCGCTCGCAGTGAAGGCCATCCTGGCGACACTGCGCGAGACCGAGACGCTGCCCGAGGAGGATGCGTTCGCAATCGAGCAGCAGCACGGGATGAAAGTAATGACTTCGAAGGACGCGATCGAGGGCCCACGTGCCTTCCTCGAGAAGCGCAAGCCGAGCTTCATCGGCGAGTAGGCGTGACGCCGTCGATGGATGCGGCCGTTCGACTTCGCATCGCCGCCGCGGCGACGGCGATCGTGCTGGCGACCCTGGGCGTCTACTGGCAGACCTGGGAGCACGCATTCACCGTCTTCGACGACCCGCTCTACGTAACCGGTAATAGCCGAGTACTGGGCGGACTCAGCTGGGAGAATATCCGCTGGGCGTTCGCCGCACCGGATGCGTTCCTCTGGCATCCGTTGACTTGGCTCAGCTATATGGCGAGCGCCGACGCGCACGGTGCCACCTCGGCCGGTCCGTGGGTCATGACGGATGTGTTGCTGCACGCTCTGGGCGCAGTGCTGCTGCTGATCGTACTGACGAGGATGACGGGCCGGGTGGCGCCCGCCGCCTTCGTGGCCGCCCTCTTCGCGCTGCATCCCCTGCAGAGCGAGCCGGTGGCCTGGGTGTCCGGTCGCAAGGACGTGCTGGCGGGGCTCTTCTGCATGCTCACGCTGCTCGCCTGGCTGGCCTGGGTGCGGCGTCCGCACGCTGCGCGCTACGCGGCCGTGCTCGCGGCCTTCGCCCTCTGCCTGAGTGCCAAATCCAGCCTCGTCGCCCTGCCAGTCGTGCTGCTGGCCCTCGACTTCTGGCCCCTCAAACGGCTCGAGGCGCGTGCGCAGCTCGCGCCGCGGATCGCCGAGAAGCTTCCGCTGCTGGCGCTCTCGCTGGCTTCGGTCGCCATCCAGCTCGCCTTCGTCGCTCGCAGCTGGAATGTGTGGATCGAGGACCCGCCACTGCCCGATCGCATCGCCGGGGCGGCGATGGGCATCGTGGCCATGCTCGGTCGCATCGTCTGGCCCTTCGATCTGGCGATCGTACGACCGACTCCCGCGCAGATGGGCCTTGCCTTCTGGAGCCCCGTCGAACTCATACTCACTGGCGCCGGGCTGCTGGGGATCACGATCGCTGCGACCCTGTGCGCGAGGTGGAGCCGCCCTGTCCTGGTCGGCTGGATCTGGTTTCTCGCGCTGCTGCTTCCGATGAGCGGGCTGCTTCCAGCGGGCCTGCGCGTCATGCACGACCGCTATGGCTACGTACCCATGATCGGCATCGCCATCGCCGCCGCCCACGGAGCAGCCGAGCTCGCCGGCCGCCATCGCTCGAGGCGAGCGCTGCTCGGATCGCTGGGCGTGGCATTGATCGTCTGCTCGGCATGGCTCACAACCCGCCAGGTCGCGGTCTGGCAGGACAGCCTCACCCTCTTCGATCACGCCCTGCGCGTGACCGAGCGAAACGCAATCGTCCACTACAGCCGCGGTGTGGCGCTCGCCGGCAGTGGCCAGATCGACCGCGCCATTGCGGACTTCCGCACCGCGCTCTCGATCTACCCCCGCCACCCCGATGCGAACACCTCGCTGGGCTGGCTCCTGGATCAACGGGGGCATCACGATCAGGCCCTGCCTCACCTCCGGTTGGCCGTGGAGGCACGGCCGGGCTGGATACTCGCCCTGACGAACCTCGCCAACGCCCTGATCGATGCGGGCGAGCGCGAAGAGGCGCTGATGTGGCTGGAGCGGGCCGTCGAGACCGAGCCCGGATCCCCGAACAGCTGCTACCGCCTCGGCAAGGCGCTCGAGCGCGCGGGCAGGATCGATGCGGCCGAGGCACAGTACCGCCAAGCCTTGCGAATCGATCCGCATCATCCACACGCGAAGCTCGCGCTCATGGCTGTCGAGCGTACTCGGCGCATCCAGGAGGAGACTTCCGAGCGCTGATGCCGGCCTGCGTCAGGCCACCGCGCGCACATTCACCGGCACGGCGCTCTGCTGCGCGAGGCCCGTGACCGGGTCGAAGCGAACGTCATCCGGGATCAAGTGCTCGACGCAGGACCCGACCTCGCGTACATCGCCGGCGCCCGTTGGATCGCCCCAGCCAAAGGCCAATGCGATGGTGCCCTCCGCGATCGAGTCGCTCGTCTCGACGATCGCCTCGACCTGGCCGAATCCGCTCTCCACCAACACCCGATCGCCGTCGGCGAGACCGCGTTCGACCATTGCGTCCGGGTGCATCAGGCAGGGATTGTAGGGCCGCTTGCCGCGCAGCGAGGGCAGGTTCTGGCCCTGCGTGCAGTAGACCTCCTTCATCCGATAGGTGATCAGGCGGAAGTCGAACTTCTCGCCCTCCGCGTACCCCCCGCCGACCAGCACCGGCTCGGCCCGCACCTCGCGCAGCTCGGCGATCACCTCGGCGTGGCCCGCGGCCATCTTCCCGTCGGGATGGCCGATCATATTCGGCAGCATGCCGCCGGCCGTGAGGCTGTCGCCGAAAGCGCGACCACTGGCGTGCCCGCGCAGCTCGTCGATCGGGAAGCGCGCGTGCGGGTGCAGCGCGTCGATCATCTCATCGGCGCTGGGCTTCGTCTGCATCGAGATGCCCGGAATCGGGAGCTCCACACCCAGACGCTGGGCCAGCCCCCAGAAGATCTCGTACTCCTCGAGTACGCCGGGCGGTGGGTCAACCAGCGGTGGTGTGTGCTGGCCGAAGGGAAAGGGGAAGTTTCCATCCATCATTCGCGTGACGTCGGTGCGCTCGAAGGGATGCTTGGCCGCCATCACGTAGTCGGCGTGCCTCGCTGTCGCGGACACGAAGAGATCGTTCACCACCAGCAGGTCGAGGTCCTGCAGCGCACGCTGTGTGGACGCCGCATCGGGGAAGACCAGAGCGGGATTGCCGCCATTTACGATCAGAGCACGGATCTTCCCCTCGCCTGGGGTCAAGATTTCGTCGGTGAGAGTATTGGTCGGCATCTCGTTGTAGAAGCCGACCAGACTGAATGTTCCCCGGATTCCGCGGATGCGGGAGGACTCCCCAGTGAAATGCATGCTGCGGCCAGGCCCGATGCCCTCGGGCACGTCGACGCCGAGCACACCCCGGTTGCGCACCATGCCACCCTCTCGGTCATAGCGACCGCAGAGTGCGTTGAGGGTCATCACGAGCTGCGTATTGAGGTTCTGATGACGCGCCATATGCAGGCCGGTTCCGCTCTGCGCCGCACCGGTGCGCGCGTTGGCGAATAGGCGCGCCGCTGCAATGATGTTCTGCTTCGGCACGCCAGCACGCCGCTCGACATAGTCGAGGTCGAAATCTGCCACCGCCTCGCCGAGTGCGGCCACGCCACTCACGCACTCTTCCACGTAGTCGCCATCGTAGAGCGACTCCTCGATGATGATCTTGACGAGCGCAGCCAGCAGTGCCGCATCCTCACCGGGCTTCACCTGCAAGTGGATATCTGCTCGCCGCGCCACATCGGTCTTGCGCGGATCCACCACGATCAGCTTGAGTCCGCGCCTCTGCGCATCCCCTAGCCGCTTGGCGGGGCTCGACTGCGGCATCGACATGAAGTGGGAGCCCAGCGGATTGCTGGCTACGAACATCGCGACTTCTGCGTTGTCGATATCGAATTGATTGACTGGCACGGGCGAGCCGAAGAGCCGGTCCATGGCCAGAAACATGGCGGGCGAGTCGATCGTCATCGACGTATACATGCCCTTGGAGCCGATGGCGTCCAGCCACTTTCTCACGAACCAGGGACCACCCGCCGAGGTGCGGTGCCCACCGCAGCCGACGTAGACGGCGACGGAGTCGGGCCCGTGCTCGTCGATGATCTTTCGGAGTCGCAGAGCGATCTCGTCGAGGGCCTGCTCGGAGTCCACCTCGACGAAGCCGGCATCCGTGCGCCGCAGGGGCGCGAGCAGGCGCTCCGGATGATGGATACGCTCCTGCTCGGCACGCCCCTTCTGGCACGTATAGCCCTTGCTGACAGCGTTCTCGGGATCGCCGCGTACCGCCAGTACGCGCCCGTCCTCGACATCGACCTCGACACCACAGAAGACGTGGCAGAAGCGGCAGAACGATTTGTGGGTCTCGATCATGCGGGCTCCCCAAACCGCCCCGCAGCGGGGCGTACAACCGGAAAGGATATCGGTTTTGGCCCTTCCGCGGGCGTGCACGAGAGCGTCCGACGCATTCACGGCGATATCGATCGGACATTCTCCACGACCGATCGGACACGTAGGTGCGCACCGCTACGTCTCCCCGCGCTCCTTGCTCGACAGCCGCTGCTCCATCACGCGCTCGACCGTATCGACGATTGCGACGGTACGCGGATCGAGCTCGATGTTGACGCGATCGCCGGGTTGCTTGTCGCCGAGATTCGTCAGCCGCAGTGTCTCCGGGATGAGGTGCAGAGCGAAGCTTCCGGCGGAGTCGACCTCCCCGACCGTCAGGCTCGATCCATCCACCGCGATGAAGCCCTTGGGCAGGATGTAGTTCATCCACTCCGCGGCCACGGAGATTATGAGATTGCAGATAGGACCGTTGCGCTGCACATCGCTCACACGTCCGGTACCGATCACATGACCCGCCACGTCGTGGCCACCGATCTCGTCGCCGACCTGTACGCTTCGCTCGACGGCGACCCTGGAGCCCACCTCGAGCTCGGCCAGCGTCGTCAGGTCGAGCGTTGCCTGGATGGCGTCGAATGAAACCCTGTGGCCCGATACGGCGACCACTGTCTGACATACGCCATCGATCGACACGCTGGCGCCCGGAACGAGGCCCAGGACCAGATCATCGTCGAGCTCGACCTCGTAGGCGAGGAGACCCGGGCGTCGGTCCACGCCAACGACCTTGAACGTGCCCCGCGTGATTCCGGTGAACATGGCGCCTCCGAGAATGAAACCAATAGCGGCGTGCTGGGGCCGGCGCATCCCCGCGCCGCGTGAGGGCCCATCGCGTCTTGTATGCTGCGCTCATGCCCATTCTATCCCCTGAATCGCTGCGCGAGCGTCTCTCTTGCGCCCCCCGCGAGCCCATCGCACACCTGCCGACACCGCTGCAGCCGATGCCCCGCCTGTCCAAGGCACTGGGCGGCCCGGAGCTGTGGATCAAGCGCGATGACTGCACCGGCCTCGCCACCGGCGGAAACAAGGCGCGCAAACTCGAGTTCCTGCTGGGCGAGGCACGTGCGGAGGGTGCCGACACACACAGCTACGTGATCCCCCCCGGAGGCTCGAGCGCGACGGGCGCACTCGGCTACGTGAACTGCGCGATCGAGATCTTCGAGCAGCTCGCAGCCGAGGGCCATGAATCCGCGACGCTCGTGCACGCTACTGCGAGTACCGGAACACAGGCGGGGCTCATCGTGGGCCTGTCGGCCCTGGGCGCAGACATCGATGTAAGCGGCATCAATACGTATGCGAAGGACGGCGCCGCCCAGGAGTCGGACCTGCGTCGGCACTGCCACGAGACTGCAGTGCGCCTCGACATCGAATGTCCGCACGACGAGCGGATCCAAATCGACCACCGCCATCTTGGCGACGACTACGGACTCCCCACGCCCGGCATGTTCGAAGCCCTCGAGATGACTGCGCAGAGCGAGGGTCTGCTGCTCGATCCCGTCTACTCGGGAAAGGCAATGGCGGGAATGATCGCGGCCATTCGCAGTGGCGAACTCGATACGACCCGGCCCACGATCTTCCTGCACACGGGTGGAAGCGCTGGGCTCTTCGCGTACCGAGATGCGATATCGGCCCGTATGGCGAAGACGGAATCAGCCCCAGATCGATGAGCGTCTGTCCAGTCCCACCTCGACCAGGGCCTGGATGCGCTCACGCAGCTCCGCAGTGCACTGCGAGATCTCGAGCTCCTCGTCGTCGGCGTCCTCCGGCAGAGGCAGCTCGACGGGCTCGCCGAAAACGACGACCCACTTCGTCGGCAACGGCAGGAAGCCCAAGGGCCCCAGCAGGGGAAAGGTCGGCGTGACCGGGATGAAGGGCAGCCCCAGCAAGCGAGCCGGCAGGTACGATTTGAAGAGAACCGGATGCGCCTCCTCGGCGCCGACAATGCCCACGGGCACGAGTGGCACGCCGTTCTCGATAGCGGCGCGCACCACCCCTCCGCGGCCGAAGCGCTTCAGTCGATAGCGCTCCGCGAAGCTCTTGGCGGCTCCCTTGACGCCCTCCGGAAAGGCCACCACGCTGCGGCCCGTGCGCAGCAGCCGATCGGCATTCTCGCGACATGCACGCACACCGCCGTAGCGGGCCAGGAAGGGCTGCACGAAGGGCAGCGTGATCAGCCAGTCCGCCACCATGAAGCGCGGACGCCCGGCTTCGGGCAGCAGACGCTGGACGACGTGTGAGAGCATCGCCCCGTCGTAGGGCAGCAGGCCGGAGCGGTTGGCGACGAATAGGCATGGCGATCGCGTGGGCAGATTTTTCGTCCCGACCACATCGACCCGCCAGTAGCGCTCGAGCAGGAAGTCCAGCAGCGGAGCGGCGCGCGACATCGCCTGTCGGTCGAGACCGAATTCGTCGGTCTCGATGCTGCGCTCCGACATGCCCAGGGTCGAAACGCGTTCGCGCAGCTCGTCGAAGAGTGCGAAGAGATCAATGCCCTCGTCCTCTCGACGCGGAGCCTTGGGGTCCGGCAATCGCGCCCGGACCTCGCGTCTCAGATCCTCGAGAGCCAGACGCAGCGCCTCCAAGCGCTCGTCGTCGAGCACGTCCTCATCGTGGGCCGGGTCGTGGACAGGCAGCTTCACGACGTTGTCCTCACGACCGCCCTGTCCATCACTCATACGCGCTCCCCCACACCGTCCCCTCGCGTGAGCGCCTCATTGGTAACGCTGCAGCCTGCGCGAGGAGACGAAGGAGATCCAGGCCTCGCGAGTGCTGTAGTCCGGCGCGCCAAACTCCGCCCAGCCGCGCTCCCCATCCGCTACCCAGAGATAGCGCAGGTAGTCGAAGAAGCCGGCCGGCGGGTCCCCCGTCTGCCCCTGCGCAGGGTAGCTGCTGACGCGATAGAGGAGCGGCGCGGGCAATGTGGCGCGGCGCTTGCCCGCCAGCGCTATCAGGGTGGAGAGCGGGAGCACACCGCGACCGACGATATTGAATATCCCCGGATGCGCTTCGCAGATCGCGTCCTCGTAGACACTCAGTAGATCGCTCTCGTGTATGAACTGCATGAGCGGGTCGTAACCGAGCACTGTGGGGATGACGGGCCGCTCGAAGAAGCGCACGACGTGGTCTCTATAGGTGGGGCCCATCACCCAGCAGCTGCGCAGGACGGTGACCTCGGTATCGCGATGGCGTGGCACCCAGTCGACGAGCAAATCCTCTACCTCCACGCGGTTCATCACGCAATGCGCCTCGGCGTGACCGCGCAGGCGGTGCGACTCCGTCAGGAAGTTCGGATTGTCGGAGCGCGGCCCGTAGAGCATCGTGCTCGAAGCGACGACCAGACGCCGAAGCTTCGCGGCCGCGCAGGCATTCATGACGTGCAGGCTACCGATCGTCTCGAGCTCGTGGTCGTATTCGAGGTCCGGCGTCGGTGAGTGTCGATAGGCGAGGTGGATGAGTGCCTCAACACCCTCATCCGCGAGCACTTGCGCCAGCTCGCCGTCCGCTGTGGGGTCGGTCAGGTCGACACGGTGGAAGTTCAGCCGGCCCGCGAGCCGCAGCGGGCGATGCAGGTCGATCCCGATCAGACGCGGCGCGCGGGGCCGCTCGAGCAGACGCTCAGCCAGCCGCATGCCGAAGTGCGAGTCGAGCCCCGTGATTGCGATACAGGACGGCGCCGTCACATCCCCCCTCTCCCCACACTCGTCCCCGCACTCATCATACTCATCCTCGCCCTCCTGCTCCGCCACCCACGCGCACCCTGGGCCGACACCGGTGTGCGACGGCGGTCGCCGAGACGCATCGGCTCCGATAGGCTGGAAGGCGATGACGGTCCGCGAGCGCATCCACGTGGTGGAGGATATCCGCTTTCAGGATCATCGGTCCCCCGCTGGCCATCCGGAGCGACCGGAGAGACTGAGAGCCGTCTCCCGCGCGATCGCACGGGACGAAGGTCGCATCGCGCGGATCGCGCCCCGAATGGCCGATCCAGTCGAAATCTTGCGTGTGCACGATCGCGACCACCTCGCACACGTCGAGCGGGCGGCGGCCCGCGCCCCGATTCACCTCGACCCCGATACCTACCTCTCCGAGGCGAGCTTCGCGGTGGCCAGCCTGGCGGCCGGCAGCACGGTCGAGGCCGCGCGTCGTGTCGCGCGTGGCGAGGCGCGTAGCGCCCTCGCCGCCGTGCGCCCGCCCGGACACCACGCCGAGGCGGATCGAGCCATGGGCTTCTGCATCTTCAACAATGTGGCGATCGCGGCGCGTGCGCTGCAGCAGGACGAGGGCCTGGCCAAGATCCTGATCCTCGATTGGGACGTACACCATGGCAACGGCACGCAACATAGCTTCGCGGCCGATCCCTCCATCCTCTACGTCTCGACCCATCAATTCCCCCACTACCCCGGCACGGGGAACTTCGCTGAAGTCGGCACCGGCAAAGGCGAGGGGGCGACTGTGAACATACCGATGCCGGCGGGTTGCGGTGATAGCGAGTACCTCGGCGCGTTGCAGCGCATCCTGGCTCCCATCGCATGTCGCTTCGCACCCGAGCTTATCCTGGTGTCGTGTGGATTCGATGCACATCGGGACGATCCGCTGGCTTCGATGGAAATCGGTCGCAACGGCTATCTTGCAATGACACGATTGCTGCGCGAACTGGCCGAAGAGTTGTGCGGCGGACGGATCGTCTTCGTACTCGAAGGCGGGTACGCGGAGTCTGGCTTGATCGACGGAACGACGGCACTGCTCGAAGCCATGCTCGAGGAGACGCCGCCGGCGCCGGATCGACTGATCCAAGCCCCATCCGGCAGCACGCTTCACATGCTCGTCGATCGCGTGGCGGCCGCGCAATCGGCCCACCATCCCGAAATCGGCACACCCTAAGCGATCCGCGATTGCACCCCGATCGATCGTGGGAAGCCGTCCCACCGATGGTTCTGCGTGCGTGCAAATGCATCAAAACATGCAGGGCTTTGATCGATCCTGAACTCTCGATCGCACAGCTTGCGTCCCATGCAACGCGAACGCTGTTTCATACCCAGTGCGTCGACCCCGGCGCCACGTCACGAGTGCGCAATTCAAGAAAAGAAAATCTGTCACAGAACGAATTTTTGGTTCCCAACTTGGAGGAAGTGGGATATAAGGACAGCACGGTGGGATGAGGTGGGGCACGGTGGGGGAACCGAGAGTCGAGCGCCCATCCACCATCACTGGCGAGCCGGCCGCGAGAACGGAGCTGATGATAGGCGATGTTTCGGGGCAGGTTCGAGCACACGATCGATCAGAAGGGTCGCCTCAGTATTCCCTCGGGGTTCAGGATGGAACTTGAGCGTCGTAGTGAAAAAGATCCGATTTTGACCAGTCAGGGCGACCATCTGGCGCTCTACCCCGCCGATGTGTGGTTCGAGAAAGAGCGCGACCTGCTCGAGCTCTCGGATCTGCAGCCGGACGTCCAGGACTTCCAGCGCTACGTCGTCGCCGATGCCTGCGACGCGCCGATCGACAAGCAGGGCCGCGTGCTCGTGCCCGCCACCCTGCGCAAGGACGGAGACCTCGGCAGCAAGGTGATCATTGCCGGCGTTCTGAACAAGATCGAGATCTGGGATCCAGAGCGCTTCGAGTTCAAGAAGAAGCTGACCCTCATGCGAATCGATGAAATCCAGAAATCCGTGGCCGAACATCGCAGACCGCGAGGAGATTGAGCGTTTTTTTGGGGGGAGCTGGAGGATGTCCTCCAGCGGAGAGGTTGGGGTGTCCTCGGAACATCGATAAAGACGGCGGCGTGGTTACTGGGGGGTACACGCCGACGTCCAGGTGCTCTGAGGCACCCCAACCACTCCCCAGCCCCCGCCTGCCCTGACACGGGGCGAGTCCGGGAGGCGCCCCGCTCTCGTGAGCAACCAATTCCACCACCAACCCGTCCTCCTCACCGAAAGTATCGAGCAACTGGATCTATCGGCGGGCGATGTCGTTGTGGATGGAACGCTCGGGGGCGGCGGGCATGCTGCAGCAATCCTGGAGTGCATTGCGCCCGATGGCGTGCTGGTCGGCCTCGACGTCGACGCCGAGGCTCTTGCGGCGGCCCATGAACGGCTCCAGCCCTTTGGTGAGCGAGCCCAGCTGGTGCATGCATCCTTTCGGCGCCTGGATCACGTGATTCGCTCGCTGGGTCTCGCCAGTGTCGATGCCGTGCTCCTCGACCTCGGCGTTTCGTCGCATCAGCTCGACGTCTCGGGGCGCGGCTTCCGCTTTGCCGAGATGAGCCGCGACGAAACGCCGCTGGACATGCGGATGGACACGACACGCGGAAGGACAGCGGCCGAGCTGCTCCGCCACGCGTCCGAAGAGGAGCTACAGGGCTTCTTCCAGCGATACGGCGAGCTGCCCGGCAGCAGGCGCCTCGCGCGGGCCATCGCGGCGGAGCGAGAGCGGGAGCCGTTGCGTACCGCTGCGGATCTGTTGCGCGTAATCGACTCGGCGCGCATCGGCCGCGGTCGACGTCACAACCCGGCGACCCTCGTTTTCCAGGCCCTGCGCATCGCGGTGAACGACGAGCTCGGCGCGCTCGAGGACGGCCTTGACGCGGCGGTCGAGGTATTGCGGCCCGGCGGGCGGCTGGTGGTCATCGCGTACCACTCGCTCGAGGACCGCATCGTCAAGCACCGATTCCGAGCCGAGGCGAAGGGCTGCATCTGCCCACCCGCGCAGCCGGTCTGCACCTGCGGCCGGAAACCGCGACTGCGCGTCGACACGCGACGGCCGATCCGGCCCAGTGAGGAAGAGGTCGGAGCCAACCCTCGCTCGCGGTCGGCGCTGCTGCGCGCTGCCGAGCGCATCGCGGAGGCGATCTGATGGCACGGCGTTCGCAGCCGCGCCTACGCGGCCGAATGGCACACCTGCTCGGTCTGGCCGAGGAATCCCCGAAGCGTCGCGGCCGGGGCCGCGGCAAGGCAGGGCGGAAGAGCCAGCGAAATCAACCAAGCGGTCTCAGCCTCGGCATCATCGGCATCGACGTCGGTCACACCCGCGTACGGCTCTCGGTGCAGCGGCTGCTGCTCGTGCTGGCCCTGACACTGCTGGTGGCACTCGGCGTTGCCTCATTGCGCATCGAGATGATCCGCCTCCGCTATGCGCTCGCCGAAACCAGCCTGGAGGAGGAGCGCCTGCTCGAGGAGCAGCGCAGTCTTACCGCCGAAAAGCTGCGCCTCCGCGATCCCGTCCACCTTGCCGGCCGTGCGCGCGAGCTGGGCTTCGTGCGGCCGGAGCGCCTGATCGACCTGCCCGCTGTGGCGCTGGGCCCGGACCAACGAGCTAGGACTGTGCTCGCATCGGTCGGTGCCGAGACACCGGCTTCGCTGGGCCGACCATGAGATCGCAGGCGCTCCGCTCGGCGGCCGTCCGCGCGCGTGCGCTACGCCTCGTATTCATTCTCGCCTTCATGGTGCTGGCGAGCCGAGCGGGCTATCTCGCCGTTGGCCAGCCACGCGCCGCCGATCGGGGTGGCAAGCAAACCGAAACCGAGATCACACTTCGCGGCGCGCGCGGCCTGATCCTCGATCGCAGCGGGCGCGAGCTCGCGATCAGCGTCGACGCGCCCTCCGTCTTCGTCTTTCCACGATTGCTCGAGAATCGTCAGCGCGCTATAGCGGACCTCGCACGCGCACTGGGCGTATCGCGGCGCGAGTTGGAAGAGCGCATCGGATCGCGCACGCGCTTCACCTACCTGGCGCGCTGGCTCGAGGACGATCGTGCGCAGGCCGTCGAAGCGCTCGGGCTGCCCGGCGTCGGCGTCGAGCGCGAGGCACGCCGCACCTACCCGGCCGGCGGGATGGCGGCCCAGCTCGTGGGCTTCGCGGACATCGACGGCAAGGGCGTGCGTGGCATCGAGCAGATGTACGACGAGTGGCTGCGTGGATCGGTGCGCAAGCTGCCGCTGAAACGGGATGCCCGCGGCGTCCTGCTCTCGAGCCACGCCTTCGATTCACGCGAGAACGCGGGCGGCGATATCATGCTCAGCCTGCACGCAGGCCTACAGGCGCAGGCCGAGGCCGCGCTGGCCGAGGCCGTGACCTCCACGAAGGCCAAGGGCGGCGTGGTGATCGCAGTGGATCCTCGCAACGGCGACATCCTCTCTCTGGCCGAGGCCCCCGGCTTCGACCCGAACGACTTCCGCCACACCCCCTACGCGCAGACGCGCAGCCGCGCATTCATGGATGCGCTTGAGCCCGGCTCGACGATGAAGGCCTTCCTGGTGGCCGCCGCACTCGAGAACGGCGTCATTTCCGTAACCACTGCCTTCGACACGGGCGAGGGCTGGATTCGTGTGCCCGGCAGGACGATCCGCGATCACCACCCCTACGGCGTGATCAATGCGGCCGGCGTATTGCGCTACTCAAGCAACATCGGCGCCGTGCTCATCGCCGGCGAGCTCGGACCCGAGCGCCACCATGCGGCTCTAGGCGGCTTCGGCTTCGGCCACGCGACACGCAGCGGCTTCCCGACCGAGTCGGCCGGACTATTGCGAGACTGGCCGGACTGGAAGGGTATCGACCACGCCACCGTCGCATTCGGTCAGGGCATGAACGTCACGCCGATTCAGCTCGCGATGGCGACGGCGGCGCTGGCAAACGGTGGACTGCGCATGCAGCCCAGGCTCGTCCTGGCGCGACGCCGCCCGATGAGCGGGTGGGAGGATGTCAAGCCCGTCGGGGTCGGTCAGGCCGTCAGTCCTGCCGTGGCGGCGCACACACTCTCCATGCTCGAGACCGTCGTCAGCGGCGAGGGCACCGGCCGTCGGGCCGCCCTGGCCGGAGTCCGCGTTGCGGGTAAGACCGGCACCGCGCAGATATTCGACACCGAGACCGGGCACTACTCGCAGACTCGCTACACCGCCTGGTTCCTCGGAATCGCGCCGGCCGACGATCCGCGCATCGCAATCGTGGTCGCCCTGCACGAGCCGCAGGGCCCGAGCCACACGGGCGGGGGCACGGCGGCACCTCTCTTCGCTCGCGTCGCCGCCGATCAGCTCGCCCGCCATGGAATCACGACAGAACCGGAACCGATCGCGGCCAATCCCAATCCAAGATGGAAGGTGGCCATGAAAGAGAGAGAGGAGCAGAGAAGGAGCATCGCCGCGGGGCCCTCTGCGCCGGGAGCAGCCGAGGCCGCCCGCGCGCTCACCATCGCTTCTGGACCGACTCCGGAATCGCGGGCACCCGCCGCCGATCGCATCCCCGTTCCCTCGCCGGCGGCGGGCGCCCGCAAAGCCATCCCACACGTCTCGACCTCGCCTCCCGCGACGATCGAAGCCGGGCGGGGCAGCGTCTTCGTGCCCGACTTCCATGGCGAAAGCCTCACTTCGGCCAAGGAAATCGCGGCCGGTGCGTCACTGGAGCTGCAGGTCAGCGGCCTGGCGAGGGGCCGAGTGGTCCGCCAAAGCCCGATCGCCGGTACCATCGTCGATGGAAAGCAGCGCACTGTGGTCCTCCGTTTCTCGACCGAGCGAGAGGAGGGATAGATGCGCCTCTCTTCACTCCTCGCAGCCCTGCCGAAGCACCTCGCCCCGACCGCCTGGGTGCGCGAGGATGCCAGCATCGACCCGGTGATCCGGGGCATTTCGTACGACTCTCGGAGGGTCGCGCCCGGCGACCTCTTCGTCGCCCTCTCGGGCAGCGTGAGCGATGGACACGACTACGTGGCGCGCGCCATCGAGCTCGGCGCTGTGGCCGTCATGCTCGAACACGCGGTCGACACTCACGTCCTGGCCGGCCGGCCGGCGGTCGTCGTGCCGAAGAGCCGGCGCGCGCTCGCGCCCATCTCGATTCGTTTCTTCGGGGAGCCCTCGAGCAAGCTGCGCCTCATCGGCATTACGGGCACGAACGGCAAGACGAGCACCACCTACCTCGTCGAATCGATCCTCTCGTCGGCGAATGTGCGCACCGGCCTGATCGGCACCGTGGAGATACGCTACGCGAGCGAGCGCATCCCCGCGGTCAACACGACGCCGGAAAGCCTCGATCTGCAGCGTACCCTGCGCTCGATGTGCACACAGAACATCGAGGCGGTGGTAATGGAGGTGTCGTCCCACGGCCTCGAGCTCGGCCGCGTGAGCGGCTGCCGCTTTCGCGTCGGTGCCTTCACGAACCTCACGCAGGATCACCTGGACTTTCACGGCGACATGGAATCGTACCTCGGCTCCAAGGCCCTGCTTTTCCGCGAATGCATGGTGCCCGGAGGCCACGCGGTCGTAAACGTGGATGACCCGGCGGCGGACAAGATCATCGCGGCGGCCGAGGAAGGCCGCTGCGAGGTGATCCGGTGCTCACGCGACGCCGACACCCCGGCCGACGTGAAGCTCGTGGACGCGGTCATCTCACTCTCGGGTACGCGCGCGTCGCTCGAGCTGCCCACGGGTCGGATCGAGCTGGATGTACCGCTGCTCGGCGACTTCAATCTCGAGAACCTGGTGGTGGCGTGCGCATCCGCGTACGCGCTGGGCGTTGGGCCCGAAGCCATCGCAGCGGGCGTCGCGGCCTGCCGGCAGGTGCCCGGCCGCATGGAGGTGGTGCGCGGCGCTGGCTCAGGCGCCCCCACTGTGATCGTCGACTACGCGCACACACCCGACGCCGTCGACAAGCTGCTGCGCGCCGTGCGCCAGCTATCCGAGGCCCGACTGATCGCTGTCTTCGGCTGTGGGGGCGACCGCGATCGGAGCAAGCGTCCTCTCATGGCTGAGGCAATTGCGCGCCACAGCGACATCGCAATCGCGACCAGCGACAACCCACGCACCGAGGACCCGGATCGAATCCTCGCAGACGTCGAGGAGGGCCTGAAGAACATGCGGCGCACCACACCCGACGCGCTCGGCGCGGGGAAGGGCTCTTATACGGTGATGCGCGATCGGCGCGAAGCGATCCGTACGGCCATCGCTCTGGCGCGTCCCGGCGACAGCGTCGTGATTGCCGGCAAGGGGCACGAGGACTACCAGATCATCGGCCGCGACAAGCTGCCCTTCGATGACCGTATAGAGGCGCGCAAGGCGTTGGCTGAGCGGCAAGCCCCCGTGCAGGGGAGTGAGACATGACCGTCCCCTTCACGCTGAAGGACGTCGTGACGTGGACGGGCGGCCAGGCCCTCGGCAGGGCACCGGCCGGCGCATTCACCGGCGCCGGAATCGACACCCGCACCATCCAGGCCGGCGATCTCTTCGTCGCCATCCGCGGCGAGCATCACGATGCCCACGGCTTCCTCGACCAGGCTGTCGCGGCGGGTGCGACGGGCCTCGTCGTGGCGCGCGACTGGCTGCGTGCCAATCCGCGAAGCCAGGACGTCCCGATGGTCGCGGTCGAGGACACCACCCTGGCCCTCGGTTCGCTGGCGGCCGGTCATCGCGCCCAGTTCGCCGGGCCGGTGGTCGCGGTCACGGGTAGCAATGGCAAGACGACCACAAAGGAAATGATCCACTCGATCCTGGTGGTGCGCGCACCTTGCCTCAAGAATCACGGAAATCTCAACAACGAATTCGGCCTGCCGCTTACCTTGCTCTCCCGCGAGCGCGAGCACCAGGCCGCGGTGGTCGAGCTCGGTATGAACCACCGTGGTGAGATCGCTCGACTCACGGCGATCGCGCAGCCCGACGTCGGCGTCATCACCAATGTCGGCACGGCGCATATCGAGCACCTGGGCAGCCGCGAGAATATCGCCCTCGAAAAGGGCGATCTCACGGCCGGGCTCTCGGCCGAGGGCGTCGCCGTGCTCAATCACGACGACCCGCTGGTCAGACAACAGTCGGAGCGCACCCCGGCGCGTGTGATGACATACGGTCGCGAATCCGCCGCCGACGTCTTTGCCCGGGGTGTGCGCTTCGAAGAGGGCGGGTTCTATGCCTTCGAGCTGATCACGCCGGAGGCCAGCATCGCGGTGCGCGCCGCAGGGCTGGCGGAGACCACCGTCATCAATGCGCTGGCGGCGTCGGCCGCGGCGCTGGCGACGGGTCTCGAACTCGACGAGGTCGCCTGCGGCCTCGCGGCCTTCGGCGGCGTCTCCGGCCGTATGGCCTGTACGCAGCTCGCCAGCGGCGCCCGCATCATCGACGACACCTACAACGCCAATCCTCAATCGATGCGAAATGCCCTGGAGAGCTTGGCGCGCCTCAAGGGCAAGGGCCGCGGCATCGCGGTGCTGGGCGATATGGGCGAGCTCGGGGAAGCCGCGAGCGAGGCACACCTCGCGACGGGAAGGCTGGCTGCGGAGCTCGGTACAGACTTTCTCTTTGCCCTTGGCGAGCGAGCGAAGGGCTTCGCGGCCGGCGCGAGCGAGGCCGGCATGGACGGCGAAAACATCGTGGTCGGTGACAGTCATGAGGCAGTAGGACGGCACATCATGGAGATGCTCGAGTCCGAGGACTGGGTCCTGGTGAAGGGTTCGCGGGCCATGAAGATGGAGCAGGTGATCGACATGCTCATCGGCAAGGAGAACGATTGATGCTCTATCACCTTCTCTATCCTTTGGCCGAACAATTCGGCGGATTCAACGTCGTCCGCTACATCACATTCCGCACGGCAGCAGCCACTCTCACCGCCCTCTTCATCTCCTTCATGGTCGGCCCCTGGCTGATCCGCAAGCTCGCTGCCCTGCGCGTCGGGCAGCCGATCCGCGAGGACGGCCCCGACCACCAGGCCAAGGCCGGCACACCCACCATGGGCGGCCTGCTGATCCTGATGGCGCTCTGTGTATCGGTGCTGCTCTGGGCCGACCTGACGAACCACTTCGTGTGGATTCTGCTGGGCTTGACCGTGGGATACGGCATCCTCGGATTCATCGACGACTACAAGAAGGTGACCCAGAACGACAGCACTGGGATCTCGGCGCGGGTCAAGCTCTTCTGGCAGACGCTGCTAGCGCTCGGGGTGGCCGTCGCCATCTACACGAGCCCGGCCTTCGATCAGGAATTGGCCTTCCCCTTCTTCAAGAACTTCACACCCAATATCGGCTGGCTCTACATCCCCCTGGCGACGTTCATCATCGTGGCCTTCAGCAATGGTGTGAACCTGACGGATGGACTCGATGGGCTGGCGATCGGCCCGGTGATGATTGCGGCAGCCACGTTCATCCTGCTCTCCTACGCGGCGGGGCATGTCAATATCGCCGATTACCTCGCAATCAAATACGTGCCGGGTGCGGGCCAGCTGGCGATCTTCTGCGGCGCGTTGGTGGGTGGCGGACTCGGCTTCCTCTGGTTCAACGCATCACCCGCGGATCTCTTCATGGGCGACGTCGGTGCGCTCGCCCTCGGCGGCGCGCTGGGCACGATCTCGGTGCTGATCCGCCAGGAGATCCTGCTCGCCGTCGTCGGTGGCATCTTCGTCGTCGAGGCCGCCTCGGTGGTCATCCAGGTGGCCTCGTTCAAGCTCACGGGCAAGCGCGTCTTCCTGATGGCGCCAGTCCACCACCACTTCGAGAAGCTCGGCTGGGCGGAGCAGAAGATCGTGGTTCGCTTCTGGATCGTCTCGATCATCCTCGCGCTCGTCGCACTCTCGTCGCTGAAGCTGCGCTGAAGGGAAGGTATGGATCTCTCGGGTAAAAGCGTGCTCGTCCTCGGCCTCGGCATTTCGGGGCGGAGCTCGGCACGGTTTTGCGCAGCTCGCGGCGCGCGAGTGGTGGCGGCGGACGAACGTCCGCTGGCTGAGCTGGCCGAGCCCGGCGATCTGACCGCGCTCGCGCGCGAGGTCGAGGTGCGAGCGGGCCAGGCCTTCCCCGATCCCGCCCTCTTCGACGTGCTGGTGCCGAGCCCCGGGATCCCACCGGAGCGCTACGCAGGAAGGGCGCGCACAGTGTGGGGTGACATCGAGCTCACGGGCCGCTGCCTCCAGGTGCCGGTGATCGCGGTGACGGGCACCAACGGCAAGAGCACGACGGTGATGTTGATCGAGGCCATGCTCCTTGCGGCCGGGCTGCGCGCAAAGGCGGCCGGCAACGTCGGCACGCCGGCGCTCTCGCTCGTGGGTGAGCCCCTGGATGTCGCGGTGCTGGAGGTTTCGTCATTCCAGCTCGAGAGCACGGATGCCTTCCAGCCGCGCATTGCCGTGGTGCTGAACATCTCGCCCGATCACCTCGATCGACACGGCCACCTCGACGACTACGCGGCGGTCAAGCGCCGGCTCGTGGAGCGACAACGTGCAGGCGACGCCGCGGTGCTCTGCTTCGACGATCCGCGAGTGCGCGACTTCGCATCGGCGGCTGGCGGCGAGGTCGTGCCGATGAGCACCCGAAAGCCCCTGGTCGACAGCGGCACCAAGCGCGCGGCCTGGCTGGATGCGGGCGCCGCCGTTCTGCGGGACGGCACACAATCGCTCAGGCTCTCATTGGACTCGCTGCGGCTCCCGGGACGGCACAACCTCGAGAACGTACTCGCAGCACTCACGGCGGTCTGGCTGCTGGGGGTGGACCCCGAGCGCGCCCTCGACGCGCTCACGGACTTTCGCGACCTGCCCCACCGCTCCGAACGCGTGGCCGAGATCGCCGGCGTGCGCTTCGTCAACGATTCGAAGGCCACGAATCCCGGCGCTGCGCTGCGCGCCATCGAGAGCGCGGCGGGACCGGTGATCTGGATCGCCGGCGGTCGCGACAAGGGGCTCTCGTACGAAGCGCTGGCCGAGATGGCGAGCACGCGAGTGCGCCATGCGCTTCTCATCGGCGAGGCGGCACCGCTGATCGAGCAGGCCCTGCACGGACGTGTGCCCTGCGAGCAGCTCGAGAGTCTCGACGCTGCCGTCGAGACCGCAGCTCTGCGCGCGCAGCCCGGCGACGTCGTCCTGCTCGCGCCAGCCTGCGCAAGCTTCGATCAATTCCAGAACTTCGAGGCGCGCGGTGAATGCTTCCGCGATGCGGTTGCGCGACTCGACGTCGGGGCGTCGGCATGAGCGCAAGCCGCAAGGCAGCTGCCCGACGCGGGCGCAGCACGCGCAGGAAGCGCGATACGCGAAATGGGCGTCCCGAGCGGCGTGACACGAGAGCGGTCGCGGGCTCGGACTGGCCGCCGGGCCTCGACGGCGGCGTGGCCTTCGCAGCGCTCCTGCTCTGCTCCTTCGGCGTCGTGATGAGCTATAGCAGTACCGCGACCCTGGCCCTCGACCAGCGCATCCCACCGCTCTTCTTGCACCACGTGGGTGCGCTGGTGATGGGGCTCGCCGCTGGCGCGATCGCTTGGTCGATGCCCACGACCGCGTTGCGACAGCTCGCGCTTCCCTTCTGGACGCTCTCCACCGCGCTCCTCTTCGCCACTCAGCTATTCGGCGTGGAGGTGAACGGTGCGACGCGTTGGCTGGCCGTGCCCGGTATCGACCTGCGTTTCCAGCCCGCCGAGCTCGCGAAGCTCGCGACCGCACTGGCCGTCGCAGCGGTCGTGGCGCGCCGCGATGGGCATGCGGAGCTCTCTGCCCGGCGCGCTCTCGTTGCTGGCGCGCTGGCGCTTCCGCCCATCGCGCTGCTGGTACGACAGCCCGATCTCGGCAACGCCGTGTTGCTGGCCTGTCTGGTCGCCCTACTCCTCTTCGTAGCCGGCACGAAGCTCGCGCGGCTGGTCGCGCCGGGAGTGATCGCCTTCCTCGGCGTCGCTTACTACATATCGAACCACGAGTACGCGTGGCGACGCCTCGTTGGCTTTCTCGATCCCTGGGCGACCTCCTCCGATGAGGGCTTCCAGCTCGTGCAGTCCTTCGTGGCCTTCGGCCGCGGCGGGCTCTTCGGCGTGGGGCTCGGCAGCGGCCAGCAGAAGCTCGCGTATCTGCCCGAGGCGCACACCGACTTCATCCTGGCGCTGGTGGCCGAGGAGCTCGGGCTGATCGGCGTGCTGGCCGTGCTCGGCGGCTTCGCGGCACTGCTCGTGGCCGGGACCCGCATTGCGACGCGCGCCAACGACCGCTTTGCGCTTCTGGTGGGCTTCGGCATGACGACGCTGCTCACCGTGCCCGCAGTGGTGAATGCCTCGGTGGTGATGGGGCTCCTGCCTACCAAGGGCCTCACGCTGCCCTTCCTCTCCTACGGACGGACGTCGCTGGTCGTGTCGTGCATCGCACTGGGCATCCTGCTCGGTGTGGCGCGCGGCAACTCCGAGGCGGGGGTGCCGCGATGGCGCTGAGCTTCGTGATTGCAGGCGGAGGTACGGGCGGGCACGTGACACCCGCGCTCGCGCTCGGTGAGGAGATCACATCGCGCGGACACCAGGCGCGCTTCATCGGCTCCGAGCAGGGGCTCGAAGCCGAGCTCCTGCCGGCCGCAGGCTTCGAGCTCGTCACGCTGCGAAGTCAGCAGGTAATGGGGCGTAGCTTGCTCGGTCGGGCAATCGGCGTGCTGGGCATCCTGCGTCAAGTCAGCGCGGCACGCAACGCGCTCGAGCAGTACGCGGCCGACATCGTCGTGTCCGTCGGCGGCTTCGCCGCGATGCCCACCGCCATCGCGGCCGTGCTCTCACGCACGCCGCTCGTTCTGGTCGAGCCGAACGCGATTCCCGGACGGGTCAACCGGCTTACGGCGCACTTCGCAAAGCAGGTCTTCGTGGGATTCGCGGCTGCGGCGGGCCATCTCGGAGGCGGCGAGAAAGTCACGCATATCGGCATTCCACTGCGCCGCGCGCTGGTGGATGCGTTTGCGACCGCGCCGGCCCGCAAGGCGCCAGCGCTCCCGCTCCGACTCTTCGTATTCGGGGGCAGCCAGGGCGCACGGCAGATCAACGAGGCGATGATGGAGCTGGCGCCGCGCCTGGCGAGCCGGCCGCTGCGCGTCTTCCACCAGACGGGCGAGGCGGATCGCGAACGGGTCGTCCGGGCCTACGCAGAGGCAGGCCTCGAGGCCGAGGTCGTCGCCTTCGAGCACGAGATGCCGCGCCGCTATCGTGAGTCGGACCTTGCCCTGTGTCGCGCCGGTGCGCTGACCGTCGCCGAGCTGGCGATGGCAGGCCTGCCGTCGATCCTGATCCCCTACCCCTTCGCGGCCGACGACCACCAGGCGGCCAATGCCGACGCCCTGGCGTTGGCGGGTGCCGCGCACAGGCTCTCTTCGCGGCCGCTGGACCTGGACGAGCTCGAGAGCGAGATCACGCGCCTGATCGAGCAGCCCGACGCACTCGCTCCGATGAGCGAGGCCGCCGCTGCGCTCGCGCGCCCGGATGCAGCGCGTGACATCGTCGAGGCTTGCCTTGCGCTGCTCGGAGAAGCGCGATGAATCGAAAGATCCATCGCATCCACTTCGTCGGCATCGGTGGCGCCGGAATGTGCGGCATCGCGGAGCTCTTGCACAACCAGGGCTATCAGATTACCGGCTCCGACCTCGGGGAAGGCAAGAACGTGGCTCGACTGCGCTCACTCGGCGTGGAGGTGGACGTAGGGCACGATCGCAGCCATGTCGGCAACGCGCAGGTGGTCGTCGCTTCTTCGGCGATTCACGCCGACAACGCCGAGCTGGTCGAAGCCCGCGCGCGCAAGATTCCGGTGATCGCGCGCGCCGAGATGCTGGCCGAAATCATGCGCCTCAAGGAAGGCGTCGCGGTCGGCGGCAGCCACGGCAAGACCACCACGACCTGGCTGATCGCCCACGTGCTCGACGCGGCTGGCCTCGACCCGACTGCGGTGATCGGCGGGCGCATCCTCGGCAGCGGCGGAGAGCAGGGCAGCGCTCGCCTCGGACAAGGCAACCTGCTCATCGCCGAGGCAGACGAGAGCGATGGCTCCTTCCTGATGCTCTCGCCCGTGATCACCGTGATCACGAATATCGACCCCGAGCACCTCGATCACTACGGCAGCTTCGAAGCCGTACAGGAGGCATTCGTCCACTTTGCCAACTCGGTGCCCTTCTGGGGGCTGAACGTGGTCTGCCTCGACCACCCCGGCGTACAGTCGATCCTTCCGCGACTGCGGCGTCGTTACGTCACGTACGGCTTTTCACCGCAGGCGGATCTCTCGGCGAGCGACTTCGCGGTGGAGGGTGCGGGCAGCCGCTTCCGCCTGCAGTCCGGCGACAAGGTACTCGGCGAGGTGCGTTTGCCACTGCCCGGGCGCCACAACGTCGCCAACGCGCTGGCCTGCATCGCCGTGGCACTCGAGCAGGGCGTCTCCTTCGAACGGATCGTGGCGGCCCTGGCGGACTTCGGCGGCATCGAGCGGCGCTTCGAGGCCAAGGGCGAAGCGGCCGGCGTGCGCGTCGTGGATGACTACGCCCACCATCCCGCCGAGCTGCGCGCCACTCTCGCCGCCGCGCGCGGCGTGCACGGCGGGCGCATCGTCGCGGTCTTCCAGCCCCACCGCTACACGCGCACCCGCGATTGCTTCGACGACTTCGCCACCGCCTTCCACGACAGCGACGCGCTGCTCGTGTGCGACATCTTCGCGGCGGGTGACGACCCGATCCCCGGCGTGAACGGGCGTGCGCTGGCTGACGCGATCGCGGCTCACGGCCACCGCAACGTGCGCTTCGTCGCGTCCCTCGACGAGATTGCCGACGTGCTGCCCAAGGAGCTCACCGAGGGCGACCTCGTGCTGACGCTCGGCGCAGGCGACGTCTCGCGCCTCGGACCGCTGCTGCTCGAGCGGCTTTCCGGAGGTACGCTGCGATGATCGCGGCCGAAGCCCGCGCCGCGCTCGAGCAGGCCCTGGGCGAGGGCGTGCTCTTCGACGTGCCGATGTCGCGCCACACCTCGCTGCGCATTGGCGGTCCTGCGGACGCCCTGGCGACTCCGGCTGATCGCGCCGAGCTGATCGCGCTGCTGCGCATCTGCCACCAGCACAGATTGGCCCGCACGCTGCTGGGATCCGGCTTCAACATATTGGTACGCGACGCTGGGCTCGACGGCGTGGTGATCTCGCAGAAGAAGCTGCGGCGCCTCGAGGAGAGGAGCGGTCCCGCGGTCTTCGCCGAGGCCGGCGTCTCCCACGCCGGCGTGACTCGCTTCTGCCAGCAGCACGGCTTCTCGGGCATGGAGTTCGCCGCCGGGATTCCGGGCACCGTGGGCGGCTGGATCGCGATGAACGCCGGTATCGGGGTGCGCGAGCAGAAGGATGTGGTGGTATCGATCGAGATTGCGACCGCGAACGGCGGCGAGGAGCGCACGCTCGCGGGCGAGCAGCTCGACTTCCGTTATCGCGAGCTGGTGGGTCTACCCGAAGGTGCACTCGTTCTCTCGGCCCTCTTCGCCGTGAGCCCGTCCACGCCGGACGCCGTGAAGGCTGAGATCGACCGACTGCTCGGCCAGCGAAGCGCAACTCAACCCCTCGACGTGCCGTCCTGCGGCTCGGTCTTCCGAAATCCCGAGGGCGACTTTGCGGGTCGCCTGATCGAGGCCGCCGGCCTGCGCGGGGAGAGGATCGGCGCGGCCCAGATCTCGACGCAGCACGCCAATTTCATCACCAATCTCGGCGGCGCAACCGCGGCCGATGTGCTGGCGCTGATCGAGCGCGCGCGCGAGCGGGTGCTCGAGCGGAGCGGAATCGAATTGGCCACGGAGGTGAAAATCATGGGGAGAGCGACTTGATCGGCCGGCGCGGACGTGGACGCGGGAACTCGCGCTACGAGGTGGCCAACCGGCGCCGAGGCGAGCGTGCGCGGGAGCACCTGACGCGCCAGCGCCAGCGCGACCTGCGCAGGCGCAAGATCACCGAGCGCGAGCGCGAGCGGGCACGCAGCGGCCGCAGCGAGCCCACCCTCGGTCCTCGCCTCAAGCACGCCGGGCTCTTCATCCTCTCGCTCGCCGCGGGTTTGCTGCTCGCCAGCCCGATCCAGCAGACCCTGACGAGCTGGACGGGCGGCGGACTCTCGCGGCTGGAGTCCATCGCGATCCAGGGCAATGATCACCTCAGCTTCGAGCATGTGGCCCTCGCGACGGGCGTCTCACCCGGTAGCGTGCTGTCCGATGTCGTGCCAGCCGAGGTCGAAGCTCGGCTCCGCGCCGACCCTTGGATCCGCGAGGCACAAGTCGTTCGGCTTCCACCCTCGACCCTGCTCGTGCGCGTTTTAGAGCGCCGCGCGCGCGCCGTGCTCGTGGGCGAAGAGGACCTGCGGCTCGTCGACGACTCCGGCAACCCCTTTGCCACGGCATCGGCCGAGCAAGCCGCCGGTCTGCCACGCATCGTGGGGGGGCGGGACCTGCCCAGCCACACGGTGCACGCGTTGCTGATCACGGGGCTGGACCTCGTCGAGCGCATGCACGCCATCGGCGTGCTGGTGCTCTCACCCGAGGGCCGACTGGATCTGCATCTGCCAAGTGGCAGCGAGCCAGAGGGCTGGCGTGTGCACGCCCCCGACCGCGACACGTGGGTGGTGCTGGGACACGAGGATCCAATCGAACGCTTCGAGCGCCTCGTCGAGCTCCTCGAGAACGAGGAGGTCGCGCGCTCGATCGAGGGCGGCAGGCGACGCATCGATCTGCGCTTCACGGGACAGGCCGTCCTGAGCAGTGAGGCACACCGGGAGAGGCAGCGAATCGACCAAGAAGACAGGATCTCCTGACATGCCCGCCGGGCACGGCGTCGGCGTGCAGGGATGGACCCGCTCCGGGGGGGAGCGGGCTGAAAGCGGCGGCCTCGCGCGGATGCGCGGCGCCGTCCAGTCCGGGCTGGCCGAGGATTCGGCGGCCCATTGGGGGGAAGAAATGTCACGCAGGGAAGAGCTGATCGTGGGTCTGGACATCGGAACGACCAAGATCTGTGCGGTCGTGGCCGAACGCAGCGCGAATGGCGTCGACGTGGTGGGGATCGGGACCCATCCGTCACGCGGTCTGCGCAAAGGGGTGGTGGTCGACATCGACGCCACCGTCGACTCCATCAAGCGTTCCGTCGAAGAGGCGGAGCTGATGGCCGACTGCGAGATCACGTCGGTGTACGCCGGCATCGCGGGCGGACACATCCGCGCCTTCAACTCGCATGGTGTGGTGGCCGTGAAGGATCGCGAGGTGCGCGAGGGGGACGTCAAGCGGGTGATCGACGCCGCCAAGGCGGTCGCAATCCCGATGGACCGCGAGGTCATCCACGTGATCCCGCAGGAGTTCATCATCGACGACCAGGACGGCATCCGCGAGCCACTGGGCATGAGCGGCGTGCGGCTCGAAGCCAAGATCCACATCGTTACGGCCGCCGTCACCAGCGCCCAGAACATCGTCAAATGCTGCAACAAGGCCGGGCTGAATGTGATCGATATCGTGCTCGAGCCACTGGCCTCCGCCCAGGCGGTATTGGCCAACGACGAGCGCGAGCTCGGCGTGTGCATGGTGGACATCGGGGGCGGCACCACGGACATCGCGGTCTTCGCGGAAGGCTCCATCAAGGAGACCGCGGTGCTCGGGCTCGGCGGCTACCACCTCAGCAACGACATTGCGGTGGGGCTGCGTACGCCCTTCGACGAGGCCGAGCGGATCAAGAAGAAATTCGGTGTGGCCTCCGCCCGCTATCTACCGGGTGACGACGTGATCACCGTCCCGAGTGTGGGCGGACGTCGGCCCAGGGAGGTTTCGCGCAAGATCCTGTGCGAGATCATCGAGCCGCGCGTGGAGGAGATCCTCTCGCTCGCCCAGCAGGAGATCACGCGATCGGGGCTGCAGGACTCGATCCCCTCCGGCGTGGTGCTGACCGGCGGCGCCTCGGCGCTGAGCGGGCTGACCGAGCTGGCGGAGGAGATATTCGAAACACCGGTTCGCCAGGGAGTGCCGTCGCATATCGGCGGTCTGCAGGACGTCGTTCGCAGCCCGATGTACGCCACGGGCGTCGGGCTGGTGCTCTTCGGAAACTCGCAGCAACGGGCCCACAACACGAGCCGCTTCCGAATCCGCGACGAGTCCATATTTGGGCGTGTCAAGCAGCGGATGCGGGACTGGTTCTACTCCGAGTTCGCTTGATTGCGGCGGGTCGGATCGAGAAACCACTGAAGTGGCGGTCGGTTTTTGTCCACGAGACGAAACGATCACGACAAAAACAACCGCATTCTGTTACATTCGGCGCGCCTGAAGAGGGTCGCGCCTATTGGGGGGTGAGAGTATGACCAAGCGCAAGGGTCAAGGTCGGGGTCAAAGTCAAGGTCGGGGTCAAGGTCGAAGTCGGGAGACGGGCACTGGCGGCAGTGGTGGTGGTGACAGCCGCCGCAGCAGCGGCGCAGCGGACGCCCCGGCCGGTCTGAAGACCGAGTCCATCGACCTGCTGGAAATCGGGCCGGAGGACGACGGAGACCTCTTCGAGTTGGAGGGATCGTCGCACCAGAAGGCCACCATCAAGGTCGTCGGTGTGGGGGGGGGCGGCGGCAACGCCCTCAATACGATGATCGATTCGGCCCTCGGCGGTGTCGAGTTCATCGCAGCCAACACCGACGCGCAGGCGCTCAAGCACAACTTTGCGCCCGTGAAGGTGCAGCTCGGTGCCGAGGTCACACGCGGCCTCGGCTGCGGAGCCAATCCGGACCGCGGCCGTGCCTCGGCGCTCGAGGCGCGCGATCGATTGCGCGAGATCCTCGAGGGCTCCGACATGGTCTTCGTCACCGCCGGCATGGGCGGCGGCACCGGGACCGGTGCGGCGCCGATCGTGGCCGAGGTGGCGCGCGAGATCGGGGCGCTGACCGTCGGCGTGGTGACCAAGCCCTTCCCCTTCGAGGGACGGGTACGGACCAAGCACAGCGAGCGCGGCATCGATCAGCTGCACGGGGTGGTGGATACCCTGATCACCATCCCCAACCAGCGCCTGCTGGCATTGGCGGGAAAGCAGACGTCCATCCAGGACGCCTTCAAGCTGGCGGACGATGTCTTGCTGAATGCGGTGCGGGGCATCTCGGATCTCATCACGATTCACGGTCTGATCAACCTCGACTTCGCGGATGTGCGAACCGTGATGAACGAGGCGGGCGTGGCGTTGATGGGAACGGGCGCCGGCCACGGCGACACGCGGGCCGTGGACGCCGCACGCGCAGCCATCTCCAGCCCGCTGCTGGAGGATCTCTCCATCGACGGCGCCCGGGGCGTGCTGATCAACATCACGGGCGGCCCCGACATGACGCTCTTCGAGGTGAACGAAGCCTCGATGCTCGTCCAGGAGGCGGCGCACGAGGACGCCAACATCATCTTCGGTGCCGTGATCGACGAGGAGGTACCGGAGGGCGAGCTGCGCGTGACGGTGATCGCCACCGGGCTCGACGATGGCCGTGCGCGCCGCGACATCCCCACGGAGACGCGCGACCAGGCGCCTGGCCACTCGTTCGGCGCCCAGCAGCTCGAGATCGAGAACATCACACCGAGCATGACGAGGAGCCCGGCCGCGCAGCAGATCCCGGTCACCCAGGGCGCTCCGGCGCCGCCCGAGGTCGGCCAAAGGGCACCCGTCCAGCAGGCCGCACCGCTCGAGGCCGCTGGACCGCGGGGCGACGACGGGGGACGCGCGGGCCAGGGCTTCGAGTCCCCGTTCGAGGACGAGTACGACACTCCGGCATTCATCCGGCGGCGCTCTGAAGAGGGCGAGGACGAGGATCGAGAGACGCCTGCATTCCTGAGACGCGCACAGGACTGACTCCGAGCCCACCCGGGTCTTGCGCCGGGCAGCCAACAGACGGGCGGGGTGGCCGAGCCACTCCGCCCGTTCTGCAACCGGCGTCGACTTCGCTATCCAATGGGGCCCCTGGCCGCTTCCGGCCGACCCCGCCACGCGAGAGTCGACGCATGCCCGAGCCCGAGCCGATCATCGTCCTGGAACGCCGGGACGACGTGGTCACCCTGACCTTCAACGACCCCGATCGCCGCAACGCGATGACGGCCGCGATGGGCAGAGCCTTCGCCGAACGGATCAGCGGCCTGGCTGGCGACCGCTCGCTGCGCGCCCTGATCCTGACCGGGCAGGGCCGGGCCTTCTCGGCGGGCGGCGACCTGGGCATGATCCAGGAGCGGGCCGACGAGGCGCATGCGCGACCGGGACTCGCCCGGCGCGGCGTGCGCGACTTCATGCGTGCCTTCTACGAGCTCTTCCTGAGCGTGCGGGAGCTGCCCTGCCCCACCCTGGCCGCCATCAACGGCCACGCCATTGGGGCGGGCCTCTGCGTCGCCCTGGGCTGCGATATCCGCTACGTGGCGGAGGACGCGCGCCTGGGCCTCAACTTCACGAAGCTGGGCCTGCACCCCGGCATGGGGGCCACCTGGACACTGCCCCGGCTGGTGGGCCCCGAACGGGCCGCCGAGCTTCTCTACACGAGCCGGCTGGTCCACGGTGCCGAGGCCGCGCGCATGGGCCTGGCCAGCCGCGCCCTACGAGCTGCCGATGTATTGCCGGCCGCCGTGGAGACGGCCGCCGAGATCGCCGCTTGCGCGCCGATCGCCGTGCGTGGACTGAAGCGAGCACTGGCGCGCAGCGAGGGCGCCTCGCTCGAGGATCAGCTCAGCTTCGAGGCCAGCGAGCAGTCGGTCTGCTTCGAGAGCGACGATGTCCAGGAGGGCATCACGGCAGCCCGCGAGCGTCGGGAGCCGATCTTCCACGGCCAGTGAGAGGTGTCGAGGGTCCGCGGTGTGACGCTGGACACAGCCCGCGTGGCCCGAGTGACGAATCGTTCGTCATCGACCGGTCCAGCCAGCCGAAGCCGGAACAATTTGACCCGGTGTGCGCTCAGAGACTAAAGTGCGCGCGCAATCGTTCGAATAGATTCAGCAGGAACAACACGGTCGAGACTCGGGGGGCGAGAGTGAGCAAGGCGTTTCGGAGCAACCATTTCTGGCTGACCATCGCCTATGTGGGCACCATCCTTTTGATCGCTCGCGCCTACGCCTGACCGCTGCATCGGCCGGTCTCAACCCGGCCCACTGGCTCCCGCCACGCGCTGGCGATCCCCGCGTCCCCGTAGCCTGCGGAGCGCCCTGATCCCTCGGGGCATCAACCCCGAGCGACCCGGCACAACTTCAGATTTCGGGTGGCCGCCCGGCGGATGCGCGGCAGCCAGGCCCGGCGCTCCGGGGCTAGACCATCTGGAGTGACCGGCTCGATAGGGTCTAGGGCAATGCCTCGACGAGAGCCTGGATCTCGCCGGCGTTGAAGAAGTAGGAGATCTCGAGCTTGGCGGTCTCCGGTGCATCGGAGCCGTGCACGGCGTTGCGCTCGATGTCGGTCCCGAAGTCGCCGCGCAGGGTTCCGGCCGGCGCCTCGTTGGAGTTGGTCGGCCCCATCAGGTCGCGCCAGCGCTGGATGGCCTCTTCGCCCTCGAGGACCATCGCGATCACCGGCCCGGAGGTCATGAACTTGACCAGGTCGCCAAAGAAGGGCCGCTCCTTGTGAACCGCGTAGAAGCCCTGGGCCAACCGGTCATCGAGCTGCAGGCGCTTGATCGCGAGCAGCTCCAGACCCGACTCCTCGATGCGGGCAATGATCTGACCGGCGACCTGCTTTGCGACGGCGTCGGGCTTGATGATGGCAAAGGTCCGCTGCGATTCCGGCATGCCGGGGCTCTCCTCGATTGGATGCGCAGGTTCCGACTTCCTGGGAGTGCGCTCGTTTGAAGGGATCGGCGCCACGCGGGCAGCCGCGCCGGTCCGGGCGCCAGACGGGGCGCCCGGGGATTCCGCGGCCGGGAACGTAGCGGATCGCGCCGAGCCCGCAGCGCACACGAGCCGGCTACCCGATGCGAAGCAGGATCTTCCCGAAGTGCGTACTGGCCTTCATGATCCGGTGGGCTTCCGGCGCCTCGGCGAGGGGCAGCACGCGATCGACCACGGGCCGAATCGTCCCGGAGTCGAGGTCATTGCCAAAGCGCTGGATCAGGGAGTGGGCGAGGCGCGCCTTGTCGTCCTCGGAGCGCGATCGCAGCGTCGAGCCGATGATCTGCAGTCGCCGAGTCAGAAGTGCCCCCAGATTCAGCTCCGCCTTGGCACCCCCCATCAGACCGATCAGTACGAGGCGTCCTTCCGGCGCCAGGCTCTTCAGGTTGGAGTCGAGATAGGGCGCGCCAATCGAGTCCAACACCACGTCGACCCCGCGGCCGCCGGTCGCATCCTGCACGGCACGTACGAAGTCGCCGTCGTTGTAGTTCACCGCCACGTCGGCGCCGAGATCGAGGCAGCGCTTGCACTTCTCCTCGCTGCCGGCCGTGACCAGGACGTGCGCACCCGCCGCACGGGCGAGCTGGATCGAGGCGGTGCCGATGCCGCTGCCCCCACCATGCACGAGCAGCCATCCAGCTGCGGGCAGATCGGCCAACGAGAATACGTTGAGGTACACGGTCAGCAGGACCTCGGGCAGGGCAGCCGCCTGGCTGAGATCGACGCCCTTGGGCACGCGCATCACGCTACCCGCATGCACGACGACCTCCGCCGCGTAGCCGCCACCGGCCAGCAACGCCATCGCACGGTCGCCCACCTGCCAGCCCCGGACCGCATCGCCCACCTCGATCACCTCACCCGAGCACTCGAGTCCGAGGATTTCCGAGGCGCCGGGTGGCGGGGGATAGAAGCCCTGTCGCTGCAGCAGGTCGGCCCGATTCACACCGCAGGCGGCCACCCGCAGTCGTACGTCGGTCGAACGCAGGGTGGGCGCGGGGGTCTCGCCGACGTACATCACGTTCTCGTCACCCGGCGCGTCGATCAGGATTGCTTGCATGAGCCCAAGGGTACTATTTCAGATCCTGACGCGTGTATTCCAGCAGGCCGCGGGCAATGATCAGGCGCTGGATCTCACCCGTACCCTCGTAGATGTCGGTGATCCTGCTATCCCGAGCCCACTTCTCGAGCAGGTGCTCGCGCGAGATCCCCATGGCTCCGAGGATCTCGATGCAGCCCTGCGTGATGGCCCGGACCGAGCCACCTGCATGCGCCTTGCAGACCGACGATTCCATGTTGTTGGGCTTGCCCTCGCCGGCCAGCCAGCAGCACTGCAGCGTGGTCCACTTCGAGGCATCGTAGATGGCCTCGAGGCGGATGAACTTCTCCGCCGCCGCTGTCTGCGTGCCGGGACCGGCCTTGTAGTCGATCTCGATGCCAGCCGACTCGAGCTGCTCGCGGGTGAAGTCGAGGGCCGCCTCGGCCAGGCCGAGCCCCATGGCCGCCGTCATCGGCCGCGTCATATTGAAGGTCTTCATGACCCCACGAAAGCCGCCCGAGTTCTTCTTCGGAATCGACTCGTCGCCGCCCAGCAGATTGCTGCGCGGGATGCGGCAGTCGCTGAACACGTAGGCGGCGGTGTCGTCTGCCCGGATGCCCAGCTTCTTCTCCTTGTGCGACACGTCGAAGCCCGGCGTGCCCTTCTCGACCAGGAAGGACTTGATCCCCGCGCGCCCCGCCGACTTGTCGAGAGTGGCCCAGAGCACCACGGCGTCGGCGCGGATGCCGGTCGTCACGAAGATCTTCTCCCCGTTGATCACCCACTCGCCGGTCTCCTCGTCGAGCACCGCGGTGGTGGAGACGCGCGATGGGTCCGAGCCGCAGCCCGGCTCGGTGATCGCCATCGAAAGGCAGAGACCGCCCCACTTCGCCTGCTGCTCGGGCGTACCTGCGGCGCTGAGCGCAGCGTTGCCCAGGCCACCGCCTTCGCGGCGCAGGCGGATCGAATAGTCGCCCCAATAGGTGCCGATGGACTGCAGCGCCAGCATCACCGGTCGCGAGGTGTCCTCGGGGCCCGACTGGGGCAAGGGTCCGGCATTCTTGATGAACTCCTCCGCCTCGGGAAGCACCTCCGGCGGCATCTCGTGCTCGTTCTCGTCGTAGTAGCGCGCGTAGGTTCGCGCGATCAGCGCCGCCTCGCGGGTGCGCGCCAGTGCGGCCTGGTCGTTCTCGGTCAGGGTGAAGTCGATCATTCTCTCGTTTCCTCGATCTCGCCTCGGCGAGTGGAAGGGTGGAAGCGGATCCGGGCGACGCTAGAGCGCCACTGTGCCCTCGAGCACGCTCAGTGTGCGCGCGTTTCGGAACCACATCTCGACGGGGTGCTCACGAATGAAGCCGTGGCCGCCGAGCACTTGAATGCCATTGTCGGCGATCCACATCGACTTCTCGTTGACGTAGGTGCGCACGAAACGGGCCGCCCTGGTCGCGTCATGGCCGCGCTCGAGATGGCTGGCGGCCTGCCAGACCAGGTTGCGCATGGCCTCACATTCGATGTGCATCTCGGCCAGTCGGAACGCGATCGACTGCTTCTTGGCGATTTCCTCATCGAAGGCCACACGATCCTTGCTGTAGGGGATGCAGTATTCGAGCACCGCACGCGAGAGGCCCACGAGCGCCGCGCCGAGCGCCGCGCGACCATTGTTCACGAGGCACACCACGTCACAGCCGGCATCACCACCAAGCCGATCCTCGGGCCCGACCTCGACGCGCTCGAGCTCGATGCTCACCGTGGTGAGCCCACGCAGGCCCATATTCAGCTCCGGCTCCGAGATCGAGAGGCCCTCCGCGTCACGGGCCACGAAGAAGGCGTCGACCCTGTCCTCGCTGCGCGCGAAGACCAGGAAGTGGCTCGCGCGATCGCCCATCACCACGAAGGACTTGGCGCCCGAGATCACGAAGCCCTGGCCCTTGGGCTCGGCCACGGTGCGCGGCCGCAACGGCTCGGCTACGGGACCGGGTTCCAGCAGCGCCAGCGCGGCAGTGTGGAACCGCTCCGTGCAGAAGAGCGGCAGGTACTTCTGCTTCTGCGCATCGCTGCCGTGGTCGAGTACGGCGTTCACGAAGGGGTTCGGCGCGAGGGCGGCCAATGCCAGCGTGGCGTCCCCATACGCGAGCTCCTCGAGCAGGATCGCATTGGTAATCGGCGAGCGCAGCTCTCCGCCACCACCGTACTCGGCGGGGATCTGTGTGTTCGTGAGTCCCAGCTCCCAGATCGTCTGCAAGAAGTCATCGGGGATCGCCGACGCCTCGTCGCACTGGCGGCCAATCGGCCGCATGGCCTCGGCCGCAAACTCGCACAGGGTGTCGCGCACGATCTCCTGCTCTTCCGTCATTCCGAACGAAATCATTGTCCTACCTCCCCTTGCGGATCTCCGGAGCGCTACTCCCGACCCGGGTCGTTGTCGTCGTCTTGCGAACGCGCGCCGGACGGTTTGCCGGCGCGTGAGGGCTGATGGAAGTACTCATCCATTGCGTGATGGGCGCCATCCTTGGTCATCAGGCCACGCTTCACGGCGTCGCGCGCGTCCACGCTGCCGAGCGCCACGCCGCACCAGACGCGGGCATCCGCCGTATACCGGACGTCGGCGTGGTCGGCGAAGTCGGGCCGGATTTCGCACTGGCCCCGATGGATGGCCACGGTCCAGACGCCGCCGCCCTCGCCCGTCAGGCGGATCTCGAAGGTCACATCGGTGTCGCGGGCACGCTCGTCACGCAGCAGGAAGGGAAGCGACTCCATGATCGACTGCGGCGATGTCGAGTCGAAGCGGCTGACGTCGATGTCGAGGTCACTGATGCCTGTATGCACCCACCAGCGCGCGATCGAGGAGATGATGGGCTCGAGCGAACGCCCGCGCTCGGTGGCGACATAGAGCGATCGACTGCCCTCGGCGACGGTGGTCACGAAGCCATCGGAGACCAGCTGGCGCAGCCGACCCGAGAGCACGCGCGGCGCGATGCCCGTGCGTACGCGGAGCTCCTGGAATCCCCTCGGGCCTACCAATAGCTGCCGCACGAGAACCAGCGTCCACCGATCTCCGATCACCTCCAGGGCTCGGGCGACGGGATCGAAGATCTGGCCCGGGCTGGGGATGAAGGCTCGGCGGGGCGTCGAGGCCGGCCTCGCCGCGGATGTGGAGTCGAGACTGCTCACTACATGAGTATCTATTGGATACTGATTGAAGTGTCAATAAGGATAAAATTGCAGACACACTCCGATATCGAATATTTAGTTTTGTATTTCAAGTACTTACGAATAGATCAAGTGTCTTCAACAGACTGCGAAAAGCAATCTTGAACTGACTGGATTGCCGAATGCGGGTTCACAGGTCACAATCGAGAGAAGTCATGCCCCTTTGGGGGCAGATCAGGCGGACTCCGCCGGGACCGCTGCTCGCCAGCGCCCCGTCCGGATCTGCGGCCGGAGGTGGATGGAAGATCGCCGGCGGACGAGCAGCGTCCGCGGGAGGAAAGTCCGGGCTCCACAGGACAGGGAAGTCGGTAACACCGACCCGGGGCAACCCGAGGGAAAGCGCAACAGAAATCACACCGCCGAGGATTCACGGCGGGGGCTCGCAAGAACCCTCGCGCGTGTGGCGGGCGCAGGTCGCCCGCCCGGTAAGGTTGAAATCGTGGGGTAAGAGCCCACGCGCGACAGCCGGGCGACCGGCGGCGAGGCAAGCCCTTCCCGGAGCAAGCTTGAATAGGGGCACTTTTGAGGACGGTCCGTCCGATCGCGAGGTCTCACGGCTTCGCACAGTGCCCGGGTGAGAGCGCTCGAGCAGCGTGGCAACGCGTTGCCTAGATGAATGATCTTCGCCGGCACCGGGGCAACCCGGAGTCGGAACAGGACCCGGCTTACAGTCCACGCTAAGGGGCGCAGCCCCCACGCCGTCCAGGGAAGAAGCCAAGGCCACGCCCCGGACGCTCCGACCGATCGCCTGCCCCCGGACGCACACAGCAGGGCCCGTCCGGCGATCAGGCCAGCTCGCCGACATTTCGCCGCAGGCAACGCAGCCTCGCGCGACGCTCGGGCCCGTAGCCCTGCCACTTGGCCTGGGGCAGCAGCGCGGGCGGGACGAGCTCGAAGCCGTGGCGCTCGAAGAACTGCACGACCCGTTCCGACGTCGTGCACGCAAAAACGAAGCCGTAGCCCGCATCCGCCGCCGTCTCGAGCGCAAAGCGCAGCAGGTGAGTGCCGACGCCCTCCCCCACGAAGCGGGTGAGTGTGTAGAGCCCGGCGATCTCGCCCGCCCGCTCTTTGGGATACGGGATCAGCGAGCCGATGCCGGCCAAGTAGCGACCCTCGATGAAGACACCGAACGCGCATTCGAGCAGCCCCTCGAGCTCGCCCTCCTCGCGTGGCGCCAGGTAGCCCTCCTCAACGCCCCTCGAGACGAGATGCGCGGCCGCATCGAAATCGTCGAGAGCCAGCGGGCGCACCTCCGCGTAGCGCTCGCGCGTAAAGAGAGTGCCCGAGCCCGCGTAGGTAAAGAGCTCGTCCTCCAACCCGTCGAGGCTGCAGAGGCTGACAGAGGGCAGCCCACCGGCGAGCATCTCGCGAATCTCGCCCAGCAGCCGCGTGTCCAGGCTGGCTCCCGGCTCGGCCAGCATGCGGTCGAGGTCGGCCACGTCGACCACCGAGATTCGCTCGCCACCCGGTCCTCGGAGCGCGCCCCGCTCGTCGATCCACACCAGCTTGGCGAGCCGGAGGCGCTGCACGCTCTCGCGGCAGGCGGCCGCGAAGCGCGCCGGGTCGAGCTCGAGCCCCACGCGTTGCCCGGCCCGCTGCGCGCGCCACAGGCGCGCCACCCAGTCGCTCTCGCCTGCGTAGATGACGTGAACAGGCCCCAACGCCATCAGGGTCGAGCGGGCCGCTGCGAGCAGCAGCGTCCGTGTCCCGTTGGCGGTCAGCTCGTCCAGAACGCTGCCCAGCCGGCCACGGCCCGGGTCGCTGGATGCGGGCAGGGCCACGGCGAGGCTCCGACCGCGGAACTCCGCCAGATAGAAGCTCTTCTCGGTAAACGTCCAGCCGGGGTCCGACATGTCGGGAGTGTCGCGCATCCGAGCGCGGCTGCACTGCTCCCCGCAGCCTCGGCCGCCGGGTCGTTTGGCCGCGGCCGCATTGAACCGGTATCGTGCGCCGCCGATGGACTGGCCGATGTGGTTCACGCTAGCCGTGGTCTTGATCGCCCTTGGCCTGATGGTCTGGGAGGTCGCCGCACCTGATCTCGTCATGATGGCGGCGCTCGTCAGCCTCGGCGTCACGGGCATCTTGACGCCGCGCGAGACCTTCAGCGGCTTCGCCAATCCGGCCGTTGCGATGGTGGGTGTGCTCTTCATTTTCTCGGCCGCACTGCGCGAGACCGGGGCCCTGGACATGACGCTGGGGCGCTTTCTCGCGCGCTCGCACGATGTGGTCGGCGGCACTGCGCGCATCAGCGCGCCGGTCACATTGCTCTCGGGCTTCCTCAACAACGCTCCGATCGTGGCCATGATGACGCCATCGGTAATCGACTGGGCCCGCCGCAACCGGCTCTCGCCGAGCCGCTTTCTGATCCCGCTGAGCTACGCCTCGATCCTGGGCAGCACCCTCACGCTGATCGGCACCAGCAACAACCTCATCGTCGCCGGTATGGTGGACGACGCGGCAATGCCACCAATGAACTTCTTCGAGCTGCTGCCGGTGGGTCTACCGATCGCCCTGATCGGACTGATCTACCTGATCGTCGTGGCGCCGCGCCTGCTGCCCGATCGGGTGGACCCCGGGGACGCCCTCGGTGAACGGCGCCGCGAGTACGTCACGACGATGGTGGTCCGGCCGGACTGCCCGTTGGTCGGGCAGAGCGTCGAACACGCCGGGTTGCGCCATCTGCCGGGGCTCTTCCTCGTCGAGATCGATCGGCGCGGGCGCGTCATCACACCGGTGCGCCCCGACGAGGCCATCGAATCGGACGATCGACTGGTCTTCGCAGGCGTCGTGGCCACCATCGTCGACCTGCAACGGATCCGCGGTCTGGTGCCGCTCAGCGAGGAGGAGGCGGGTGAGGGCGATGTCGAGCGCCATCGCCATCCGCTCGTAGAGGCAGTGGTTTCGACCTCGTCACCACTGGTCGGCCGCAGTATTCGCGATTCGGACTTCCGATCCGCCCACGATGCAGCCGTGATTGCCGTGCACCGCAACGCCGAGCGCGTGCCCGGCAAGATCGGCGAGATCGTCCTGCAGCCGGGCGACACGCTGCTGATGCAGACGGCGCCGGGCTTCATGCGCCGCAATCGCAACAGCCCTGACTTCTACCTGGCCAGCGAGCTGCCCGATAGCGAAAAGCCGCGCTTCGACCGTGCCTGGGTCGCGCTGGCCGTGCTCTTCGGCATGGTGGCGGTGGTCAGTACGCGGCTCCTGCCGATCACGATGGCCGGCTTCGTGGCCGTGGGCATATTGCTGGCCACGCGCTGCATCTCCGCCAACAAGGCGCGTCAGAGCGTCGTGTGGTCGGTCCTGATCGTGATTGCCAGCGGGCTCGGCATCGCAGGGGCGATGGAAAAGACCGGTGCAGCGGCCACGGTCGCGCAGGGATTGGCCTCGCTCTTCGGCGAACTCGGTCCACACGGTGCCCTGATCCTGATCTACGCCACCTGCATGCTGCTGGCCGAGCTGCTCCACCACAGCGCGGCCGTCTCGATCATGTTCCCCGTCGCGGTGGCCATGGCCGCTCAGGTGGGCGCTGACCCGCGCGCCTTCGTGATCGCCGTGGCGATCGGCTGCACGTGCTGCTTCTCGAATCCGGTCGCCTACCAGACCCACTTGATCGTCTACGGCGCCGGCGGGTACCGGTTCAGCGACTTCGTTCGCATAGGTCTGCCCCTGAATGCGATCTGTGCGCTCGTAGCGATGATCGCAATTCCGCGGATCTGGGGCTTTTAGCTGGAACCACGGCGGGCGATCGAGCATCTCACTCCCAGGATCGCAGGCCCCCAGGGCTCGGACTCGGCATCGACGGGCATCCCCATGGGGCGGAGCCTTGTCGTCCGTACGTCCGTACGTACGATAGGTGTCAGTTGGCCAGCCACGAGCCCGACCCGGGCCGGAGGACGAGCCAGCCTAGAACGATAGGATGGGGTGAATTCACAACGAAATACTTGGGATTCCACGATGGTCGGCCGATATCGCCCTCTGGTACCGGTGGCGCGCAGTGGGGGCGAGCCATGGGAGCCATGGGATAGGAGGCTTGACACGAGACGGCAATTGCGTGGGTGGGGCACCCCGATCAGTCGGGGGCATGCCCCCGCGGCCAACACTTCGCGGTGCCGTGAGCCGCTTGAAATGCGGAAAAAGGGCTGGCCAAATGCGCAAAAAAACTCCAATATGCCGGCCATCTGCCAACCCCCCCGCTCGATCATCCAGAACAACGGCCGTCCCGGCACGCGCCCATCGGAGCGGCCTTAATCGGCGACTGCGGCGAGCGTTCGGTCGCCCGGACGTTCGGCGGCCACTTCGGCGGAGCGGAAGAGTCAGACCGACGCCGCCCGGAGCTGGGAGGGCCGATGATCACCGTCGCGGGTTGGAGCGTTGGAGCGAAACAGACAAGAGAAGAGACAGGCGAGAAGGTTCCGATGGGCATCGAGCTTCAACTCGTGCCCGTGATAGTGAGTTCTTGAAACCGGCCCCCCCCGGGCGGTATCCGATGAAGTACGGAAGTGCACCGAGGGACCGAGAGGTGAGTCAGTGACAGTCGAGAATCAGAAGGCCGCGGCCACAGAAGCCGCACCCAGCCGCCCGACAATGGGTGCCACGCCCGTGGTCGCCGCAGAGGAGCTCGATCCCGGTCGCGAGCGACGACCGCTCGAATCGTACTTCCAGGAGATCGGGGGCACCCGCACGCTCAAGCGCGAGGAGGAGGTCTACCTCGCCAAGGATCTCGAGTCGGCGACAGCGGATCTGCGCCACGCACTCTACGCCATCCCCAGCTCGGCACGGCACGTCGTCGACCGCTGGGACGCGCTGCGCGCGCTCTCCCACACCGGCGCCAAGCTGTCCGAGTCGGCCGGTGACGAGGAGACGGGTGAGATCGCGGCTCGCGTGGAGCGCGCCGTCAAGCGGCTGCGCACACTGCTCGAGGATCGCGTCAAGAAGTTCGACAAGGTCGGTGACGATTACACCCTGGCGCTCGAGAAGCTGGACGTCAGGATCAGCAAGGAGATGCAGGGCGCACAGCTCTCGTTGGCCGTGCTCGTGGAGCTGCGTGATCGGTCGCTGCTCTACGCCGGCGAAATGAGGCGCACCCGCAAGCGCACCAAGCGACTGGCCGAGCTCGAGCGCGAAGGCGGTGTCGGCAAGAAGCGCATGATCGAACTGGTCAACGCCGTCGAGGACGCGCACGAGGAGATGACCTCGGTCAAGAACCGCTTCATCGAGCACAACCTCAAGCTCGTCGTCGCCATCGCGAAGGACTACCGCAACCTCGGTCTCTCGTTCCCCGATCTGATCCAGGAGGGCAACTTGGGCCTGATTCGCGCTGTGGAGAAGTTCGACCACCGGCGCGGCTTCAAGTTCTCGACCTATGCGGTCTGGTGGATCCGCCAGGCCCTCGTACGCGCGATTCAGAATCACTCGCGGACGATCCGCCTGCCCTCTCACGTACACGACCGGCTGCAGCGCAGCCAGCGCGTGCGCGCTGAGCTGACGGGCAAGCTCGGACGCGAGCCCACGCCGGCCGAGCTGGCACCGGCGCTTGGAACGGACACCGACGCACTCGAGGCCCTCGACCGGCTCTCGCGCGAGGCCATCTCGCTCGAGTCCAATGTAGCCGGGACCGAGAAGCGGCTCGAGGACTTCGTACCGGACCAGGGCGCTGAGCAGCCTGACGGCGGCATCGACGACGATCGCATGCGAACGGGCGTGGGTACACTGATCGGGACGCTGACTCCGCGCGAGCAGCTGATCCTGCGGCTCCGCTATGGGCTGGCCGGCGAAGAGGAGCACACCCTCGAGCAGATCGGCCAATCGCTCGGCCTGTCGAGGGAGCGCGTCCGCCAGCTCGAGGCCAGGGCGCTGAAGAAGCTGCGCGAGACGCAGCCGGCGCAGCGACTCCACCCGATCCTGGAGCCCTGACCCGAGCGAAGTCGCGGCCAAGTGAATCGAAGAAGCCCCCGCCGAGCGCAGAGCAGAGCGGGGGCTTCGTGCATCCGGGGCCCGACTCGAGCAGCGCGCGGGCCTCGGCTGGAGGTCAAATTGGACAGCGTGCAGGGTCAGAAGGGAAGCCTTTAGACTACGCGGCAACGCGTCCGCAACCAGCGAGGAGTCCACCCATGGCATCCGACGTCCCCGAGGCCCCGAACATCTTCGACCCCGGAGTGGCCGCGTGCCCACAGGCCGCCTACCGAACGATGGTCGACGAATGCCCGGTGAGCCTCATGCCGCTGACCGGCGGCCCGATCATCTCGCGCTACGAAGACGTGATGTTCGCGCTGCGCCATCCCAAGATCTTCTCCTCGGCGATGGAGGCACAGATGGGCCTCGGCACCGATCGCCCGATGATCCCGCAGCAGATCGACCCACCGGCCCAGACGAAGTATCGCAAGCTCCTGGACCCGCGCTTCTCGGCCAGCCGTATGCTCGAGCTCGAGCCCTCCATCCGGGCCTCGGCCAGGAAGATGATCGAAGTCTTCGCGGACCGCGGTGAATGCGACTACTCGAAGGAGTTCGCGATCCCCTTTCCCTGCGAGGCCTTCCTGCACCTCTTCGGGCTGCCGCTCGAAGATCTCTCACTCTTCCTCGAGATGAAGGACGGCATCATCCGGCCGCAGACCGTGGCCGAGGACCCGACGGACCTCGAAGCCGTCGCGAACGTCCGCGCGGCTTCGGGCAAGCGGATCTACGCGTATTTCGAGGACCTGATCGAGAAGCGTCGCCGCGACCCGCGCGACGACCTGATGAGCTTCTTGCTCGAGGCCGAGATCGATGGCGAGAAGCTCAGTCAGAATGAGGTGCTCGACATCTCCTTCCTGCAGCTGCTGGCCGGTCTGGACACTGTGACCGCGACACTCGGTTGCAGCTTCGCCTACCTGGCCACCAACCCGGAGCAGCAACTCCGGCTCAGGGAGGATGCGAGCCGCATCAAGGGCGCCATCGAAGAGCTGCTGCGCTGGGAGACGCCAGTCGTCGGCGTTCCGCGCTTGATCAAGCAGGACATCGAAATCGGCGGTGCCAGCCTCGAGGCCGGCCAGATGGTGATACTCCTGCTCGGCGCCGCCAATATCGACCCACGTGAGTTCGACGCGGCCGAAGTCGTCGACTTCGAGCGCGAGCGCAATCGCCAGATCGCCTTTGGCGGTGGCAACCACCGCTGCCTCGGCAGCCACCTGGCGCGCATGGAGCTGCGCGTTGCCTTCGAGGAGTGGCATCGTCGCATCCCCGCATACCACATCAAGCAGGGGGAGACGCCGATCTACACCGGCGGCATTCGTGAGGTCCAGAACCTGCCGCTGGTCTGGGACCGCGAATAGGGACCGAGTGGCGTGCGCGCCCGCAGATCCACAAGTCTGGACTCCCCAGAGCTTCACATCATGGGAATCGTGCACCGGACACACGTGCCCGCACCATCCTGATATACTCCGCAATCATGTCGATCACCGCCGAATGGGATGACACCCAAGGCTTTTGGATGATCATCTCGGCCGAGTTGCTTCGGCTCGACGAGCTGATCGAG
>JAFDDH010000307.1 GCA_019310975.1 Deltaproteobacteria bacterium
CGCATCCTCACGCACCCGCGTCGTGATCATGGGTGCCGCCGGGCGCGACTTCCACAACTTCAATGTCGTGTATCGAGACGATCCCGGCAGCGAGGTGGTCGCCTTCACGGCCGCGCAGATTCCGCACATCGACGAGCGACGCTATCCGCCGAGTCTCGCCGGTCCCCTCTACCCCGATGGCATCCCAATCGTGCCCGAGAGCGATCTGGAGTCGCTCTGCCGTGGGAAGAACATCCAGCAGGTCGTCTTCGCCTATTCGGATCTTCCGCACGCCGCCGTGATGCACATGGCCTCGCGGGTGCTGTCGACGGGCGCCGACTTCCTGCTGCTCGGGCCCGAGCGCACGATGCTCGTCGCGTCGAAGCCGGTGATCGCCTGCTCGGCGGTCCGCACGGGGTGTGGGAAGAGTCAGACCACGCGTTGGCTCGCGGGCCGACTGCGCGAGCGCGGGCTGCGCGCTGCGGCCATTCGTCATCCCATGCCTTATGGCGACCTGGAGCGCCAGGCCGTGCAGCGCTTTGCGACGCCGGCGGACCTCGATGCGGCCGAATGTACGGTGGAGGAGCGCGAGGAGTACGAGCCCCTGGTCGATGCGGGCCACGTCGTGTGGGCGGGTGTCGACTATGAACGCATCATCGAGGGCGCCGAGAGCGAGGCGGATGTGATCCTCTGGGACGGCGGCAACAATGACTTCCCCTTCGTGCTCCCGGATCTGCATATCGTGCTCGTCGATCCGCTGCGCCCGGGTGACGAGTATGGCTACCACCCCGGTGAGACTGTTCTGCGCATGGCGGACGTCGTGGTGGTCCCGAAGGTGGATGCGGCGGCGGCAGCCGACGTGGAGCGCGTCGAGGCTTCGGTGCGCGAGCAGCTGCCCGACGTGCCAATCGTGCGCGGTGCCTCCCCCGTGCGTTTGGACGATCCGGCCCTCGTGCGCGGGCGGCGCGTGGTGGTCGTGGATGACGGGCCGACACTCACCCACGGCGGCATGGCGTATGGCGCGGGCTTCGTGGCGGCCTCGCGTGCGCAGCCGGCGGAGATCGTCGACCCACGACCCTTCGCGCGAGGCGAGATGGCCGACATCTACGCGCGCTTTCCCCACCTCGGTCCCGTGCTGCCCGCCATGGGCTATGGCCGCGCCCAGCTCGACGCGCTGCGCGACACACTCGAGGCGGTGGGGGCCGACGTCGTTGTGGCCGGCACCCCGAGCGATCTAGGCGCGCTCCTCGGGCTGCGCACGCCAGTGGTGCGCGCCCGCTATGACTTCGAGGAAGTCGACGCCGGAATCGTCGGCGTGGCCTCGCTCTCGGGGCTCGTCGATGCCTTTCTCGACGCGCGGGGACTCGGGCAGAGCGGGCCCGACCGCTCGTGATCACCGTAGTCGCGCTGGGTGGGAACGCGCTTCTGCGCCGCGACGAGCCACCCGAAGCCACGATCCAGGAGTCGCACGTGCGCGAAGCGGCCGCGCTGCTCTCCGAGGTGATCGCCAGTGCGGACGAGGGCGCGCGCTTCGTGATCACCCACGGCAACGGCCCGCAGGTGGGACTGCTCGCGCTGCAGAGCCTGCAGGACGAGCGGCTCGCTCCCTATCCCCTCGATGTGCTCGATGCCGAGAGTGAGGGCATGATTGGCTACCTGCTCGAACGCGAGCTGCGCAACCACCTGCCCGGGCGCGAAGTGGCGACGCTCCTCACGCAAGTGGAGGTGGAGGAGAGCGATCCCGCCTTCCAGGCGCCCAGTAAGCCGATCGGTCGCGTCTACACGGCCGACGAGGCGGCGCGGCTGCGCGAGCAGTATGGATGGCGGCTCGCCCCGGACGGCGATGGCCTGCGCCGCGTCGTGGCCTCGCCACGGCCACGAAGGATCCTCGGTCTTGCCAACGTGCGGAGTCTGCTGGATGCGGAGGCGGTGGTGATCTGCGCGGGTGGTGGTGGGATCCCGGTCGTGTACACCGTCCAGGGGGATGATGATGTCCCGACGCTGCGCGGTATCGAGGCTGTGATCGACAAGGATCTCGTCTCCGCACGGCTCGCGGTCGCGCTGGAAGCGGACAGGCTGTGGCTGCTCACGGACGTCGATGCAGTCTACGAGTGCTTCGCTCAGCCCGACGCACGCGCGTACAAGTGCCTCGAGACGCGTCAGCTCGAGACCCTGGACTTCGCACCCGGCTCGATGGGACCGAAGGTAGAGGCGGCCGGCGCCTTCGCGTTGGAGACCGGAAAGGAGGCGGTGATCGGCCGGCTCGAAGAGGTGGCCCTGCTGGCAGCGGGATCGGTCGGTACACGTGTCGTTCGATCGAACGACAGTCCACGGGGTCGGTCAGAGCCTTCAGCTGGTTGATCAGAGCCATCAGCGGGTCGGTCAGAGCCTTCGGATCAGATCGAGGATCAGGAAGCCGGAGCAGATGACGAAGCCGGCCAGGGGAACTGGCAGCGGAACGGAACGCCCCCCCGGCACGTTCGGCTCGCGCAGCTTGAGGAAGAAGAGTGAGAGGTTCGTCAGCGCGAAGACCCCCATCGTCGCGGCCGAGGTGGTCTCGGCGAGCCGGCCGGTGGGCAGGCTCAGAGCCAGAGCACCCACCACGACAGTCACCACCACCGTCGCCATCACCGGAGTGTGCCGGCGCGGATGAATTTCGGCAAATACCTTCGGGAGCTGACCCTGATCGGCCAATCCGTAGAGGATGCGTGAGGCCTTGATGACCTGGATCAGCGCTCCATTCGTCATCGCCAATACACCCACGATGCTGATCCAGACCGTGGATCCACCCGTGAGGGCCCCCCAGAGATAGGCGAGTGGGGCCCTGCTGGCTGCGATCTCCTCCGGGCTCACTGTCTGTACCACGACCAGCGTAAGCAGCAGGTAGATCACCACCGTACACGCCAGCGTGGCGAGGATCGCTTGTGGGAGGACGCGCTCTACATCCTTCACCTCTTCGGCCACGTTGACCATGTCCTCGAAGCCGAGGAAGGCGTAGAAGCAGAGCAGCGAGGCGCTTCCGATCGATTGCCAGGCGTCGGCGCGCAGCGGTGGGATGAGCTTTCCGAGCTGCGCGGGCACGTCGGCCAGGCCCTCGCCGCCCGCCACGATCACTACGATGAGTGCACCGACCTCGATCACTGTCATGCTGGCGGCGGCCCAGGCCGCTTCAGTGATTCCCCAGGCAGCCAGAGCTCCCAGCGCGATCACCAGGATGAGAATCCCGAGCCAGGCAGCGACGGGCACCAGTTCGTCGAGATAGCCAGCAATCGCCCTTGCCACCGTCGCGGCGGAGAGGCAGCCGATGGCGGCGACGAGCATGCCGACCGCAACGGCGAGTCGGGGCGAGCGCAGACCCGTCCCGACGTAGACGGCCTCGCCGCCGGCGCGCGGGAGACGGGCCGAGAGCTCGCAGAAGCTGAGGGCCGTGAGCGAGGCCATACCGGCGGCCACGAGGAATGCCACGGGCGCCCACATGCCCGCCCGCCCGGCCACCTCGCCGATCAGGGCATAGATGCCGGCACCGACAGTAGTTCCGAGCCCGTAGAGGATCAGGACCGGCAGCGAGAGGACGCGCTCGAGGTGCGGACGTTCGTTCATTCGCTTTCACGCTCTCGCGCGGTCATCCCGTGCGCTGCGCTCAACCGGCCCGACGCAAGGTCGTACACTTCGCGAAGCGCTGGGAGGGGACTTCATGCTTGCCTCCGTGGGCGGATCAATCCTGGGCCACGTAGCGCAGGATCCTGGCCGGATTGCCGACGACGATCGCGTTGGCGGGGACGGATCGTGTGACCACAGCTCCCGCTCCCACCATCGCGTTCTGCCCGATCGTGATCCCGGGCAGGATCGTGGCGTTGGCGCCGATCGAAGCCCCGCGGCAGACGAGGGTTTCGAGGAGCTCGTCCGGCTGCCTGCGGCCGCGAGGAAAGGCGTCGTTCGTAAAGGTCGCATTCGGACCGAGGAAGACATCATCCTCGATGGTCACGCCGTCCCAGATCTGGACGCCGTTCTTGATCGTCACCCGATTGCCGATGACGGCGTGGCCTTCGATATAGGTGTGGCTGCAGATGTTGCATTCGCTGCCGATCCTGGCGCCGGCAGCGATCACGGCGTACCCCCACACATGGGTACCCGCGCCGATCTGATCGGACTGGCAGTCCGCCTGCGGATGGATGAAGGGGGCGGGAATCGGGTCTTCCTCTCATGGACTTTCGTGGAAGCGGCTCGTCGACGGGAAGTCCGGCTGGGCCGTCGTGGGTATTTTCGAATCCTCGCTACGCGTAGAGCCATCGACCCCGACCCCGACCCCGACCCCGAGCGCGAACGTGCTGCGAGCTGCCAAGAAGACGATGGCGACGATGATAGCCGCTGATCCCAGAACCTCGATG
>JAFDDH010000308.1 GCA_019310975.1 Deltaproteobacteria bacterium
CAATATATTGGTGAAGCCGACCAGGTTGGCGTCCACGTAGGCACGCGGATTCTCCAGCGAGTACCGGACGCCTGCCTGCGCGGCCAGGTGCACGACCCGGTCGGGCGCATGGCGGACGAAGACCGATTCGAGCCCCTCGGCATCCTCGACAGCGACGCGATGCTGCTCGAAACCCCTGCGGCCGAGCAGTCGATCGAGCCTCGCCTGCTTCAGACGAACGTCGTAGTAGGCGTTCAGGTTGTCGACACCGATGACCTGATCACCCCGGTCGAGCAGGTGGATGGCCAGCGCAGACCCGATGAAGCCGGCGGTCCCCGTCACCAACACCTTCATACGAAGTCCTCTTCCGCCCCGGAGCGGCCGCCCGAAGCAGGTCGGAATCGACGGGCCGAGCCCTGCTCGGCGAAGGGTCGAGGTAGATCGCGGCCGTAGGCGCCCTTCCCACCGGTATCCATCATCGTACCCACGATATCGACAGGACGCACGCCCCGCCTGAAGGGGAAGGCACGCCGCCCTGGCCGACACTCGGAGCGACTTTCTGCCAGACGCCATGCCCGACACGATTTCCGACGCCATCTGCGACGCCATCTCCGACACCATCTCCGACACCATCTCCGACACCATCTCCGACACCAAGGCGAAGCCAATTCATTCAGCCGATGCGCACTTGTGCAGGCTCAATGCCGGGAGTCGAACAACCGATGCACAGCTGATGCGTCGGCACGAAGCCGCATGAAGAGAGCCCCAGGCATACGAACGCGCAAAGCGTGGGAGGCCCACGTGCTATGGTATTCCCCCCGCAACGAGCGGCCCGGGGAGCCGCGGAGGACGACGGCGATGTCGGAGGGGCTGGCACCGAGCGAGCAGGTCCCGACCTACGAATTCGGCAAGAATTGGGCGCAGTTCGTCGACTCGAGCTACTCGGAGGAGCGGCTGCGGATCTCCCAGGAGCATCTGCTCGATTTCCTACGGCTCCGAGACCTCACCGGTCATACGTTCATGGACGTGGGTTGTGGCAGCGGGCTGCACTCCCTGGCCGCCCATCGCGCCGGTGCCGACCAGGTCATCAGCCTGGACGTCGACGAGGACTCGGTCGCGACGACGCGGCTGCTCTGGGAGCGCGAGGGTCGTCCCCGGAACTGGTCGATCCATCATGGCTCCGTGCTCGACAAGGACTTCCTCGCCGGGCTCGAGCCGGTCGACATCCTCTATTCGTGGGGCGTGCTGCATCACACGGGTGATATGTGGCAAGCCATCCGGAATGCCGCCGAGCTCATGAAGCCGGACGGCCTGATGTACATCGCGCTCTACACGACCACACACAAATCCGCCTACTGGATCGAAGTAAAGAAGCGCTACAACCTCGCAGGGAAGTGGGAACGTCGCTGGATCGAGCTCGTCTATCTACTTCGCCATCGGATCCTGATCGATCTCATGGCCCGTCAGAGCACCTTCAAGCTGATCCGCGAGTATGAGAAGAACCGCGGTATGGAGTTCATGACGAACGTGCGCGACTGGCTCGGGGGCTGGCCCTACGAGGACTGTTCGATCGACGAGTTCGTGGACTTCGCCCACGACGACCTCGAGGCCGAGCTCATCCGCATCAAGACGGGTGAAGCGTGCACCGAGTACGTGCTCAAGAAGCGGCACCGAGCGACGTAGGTCCCGGACTCCGGCAGGTCCGCGGACGCCGAGCTGGAAATGAGCTGGAAGGTAGGCGAGGAAGCAATGCGCAATCCGCACTTTGACGACGATCTCCTCGTGTGGCAGGACGAGTACTCCGGCCGCTACGAGCCGCCCAGCCAGGGCTATACGGAAGAGTTCGACCTCAAGTGGGCGCTCGCCCTCGAGAAGAAGAGGTACTCCGACGCCCCAGGCGTGAGCCTCGACGACGCGAATATCGCCGACCTCGTGCACGAGTGGACGGGAACCCACCCCGAAGGACGCACGACGCCCGTCTACCGGCCGACGGAGCGGCCACTCGACCACCGCATCGAGCCCGATCTGATCCACGCGAAGAAGTGCATCGACATCGGCTGTGGATCCGGACGCTGGACGCGGGTCATGCAATCCATCGGTGCCGAGAGCGTGCTGAGTGTCGACGCGTCGGAGAGCGCGCTCGAGAGCGTGTCACGCTTCAACGGCAACACGCGTCGAGTGAACCTGATGAATCTCACCAAGGAGAATGCCGACCTCGAGGCCGCGTTCGACTTCGCGCTGCTCTGGGGTGTCGCGATGTGCACCCACGATCCGAAGCGCGCCTTCGAGAACGCGGCTAGCACGATCCGGACCGGCGGATCGATCTACGTCATGGTCTACACGGTGGGCGGCCTCCACCACGAGCCCATGACGAACCTCCAGCGCAGGATCTTCCACTCCCTCGAGACCGTGGAGGAGCGAATTCACCTCGTGGAGTCGGTGCAGAATCGAAGATGGAATAGCGCGTACCCGTTGAAAGAAAACCTCAGGAACGCCGTGTCCAATCTTCGCAGGCAGCCCAAGAGCAGCGCCGTCGGCGTCCTCGACATGCTGATGCCCTACTACAACTGGGTGGTCCCCTACGCGACAGTGGCACAGTGGATGCAGAACGCGGGCTTCGATCAGGTGATCCACCTCAATGACGAGGATCCGCACCCCTGCGCGGCACACGTCCTGGGGCTGAACAGGCGATAGTGGCAGACTTTGCGGGCTCCAGAAGCATGGCGGCCTAAGACCCAATCAAGAGGGTAAGCGGGCGCTGGATCCGAGGCGGCATCGCGGCGATCAGGATGCCACGTTGTGAAGCATCGAGCGGCGCCAGGAGACGGAGCGCCAATCCGTATAGCAGCAGTGCCAGGGGCGAGAGCGTCAGAACGATCAGCCACTCCGGCATCGGAACGGCCGACTTGACGAGCATGAGCAAGCCGGCCACCGTGCTCGCTGCAAACGCGCATTTTGAGATGCCCATCCAGGGCAGACGGATGGTCATCAGACGCTTCACCCAGGCGTACATGATGCCGTTCTTCAACGTCACGCTGATCGCCGTCGCGATCGCCATGCCGATCGCTCCGTAGGTTGTGACCAGATAGATGCCGAGCCCGAGATTCACGAGCACCGCGATCTGGCCGTAGACCAGGATGTCCGCCCGCTTGAGCGCCTTGACGACCAGACCGACGGGCATCTGGTGCGAGAACATCGTCACCAGATAGACGACCACGATCCAGTAGCTGGCTGCGTACTCCTCCCGGAAGAGCACCCCGAGAACCTCACGGCCGACCGGAACGAAGACGGCCACGAAGGCAAAGCTGCCGACGCTGGTGAGCGTCAAGAGCAGCTGGAACATGCGATCGATTTCCGACCGGTCTCCAGTCTCCTCGAAGCGTCGATAGAAAGTCGCCTCCATGAGCGGTCGGAAGAGCTGCGTGGGGAGAACCAGCCTGAGCCGCTCCACGACATTCGTCGCCAGCGCGTAGATCGCCACATCGACCCGATTCGAAAGCACAGCGATCAAATATCGATCGACCTCCGTATTCAGGAACGTGACTCCGTACTCGCTCAGGTAGGATGCGCGCCGGAACCTGCGCTCCTCGTCCGACTGCGGCCTCGGCCGGAACCAGTCGCGCAGCGGCGGCAGCCGGAACTCGGCTCTGAAGAAGGCCACACAGACCACCAGGTTCAGGGCGCCGAGCACGGATGAGACGGCGACGAAGTAGAGCAGGTCGAGCTCTAGCCAGATCCCCAGCACAATCACCGCGACCATCAGAACCCGGTGCGGCACAGTCAGGATCAGCACCTCACGCTGCAGGAAGCGTGCGCTGAAGGCCAGGACGATAAACACACTGCCGATCGCGCTGACGATCGCGGCCTGGTAGACGAGAACGAGCTCGAAGCTGCCCTCGAGGCCGAATCGTGGCGAATAGAGGGGAAAAGCGGCGACCACGAAGCCGCATACGATGATCGCCCGCAGGACCAGACGGACGAAGATGGGCCACACCATCATCGATACATCGCTGCGCTCGCGCAGACCGGGGACGAAGCGGGCGAAGAAGTGATCGTAGCCCAGCGACACCACCAGCTTCACCAGACCGGTCATGGCCAGGAGCAACACCCAGATGCCATAGTCGGCGGGCGCGAGGTAACGCACCAGCAGGATGATGCCGAGCAGCGAGATGAGCATCCGGGACACGACCGACGCAATCAACCACGGCACTGCCACCTGGACCCTGCTCTTCAGTGATGCGTCTTCCGGCAACTGTCTCGCTCTCCGTGGCCAGCAGAATACAAGCGAAGGCATCGGCTGACCGCTTCCGAGCAATTCACCCCGAGGCGGCCGATGCTGCCTCGCGCTATGCTCGGACCGCGCTGAATGACCTCCCATC
>JAFDDH010000021.1 GCA_019310975.1 Deltaproteobacteria bacterium
AGTCAGCTGCGGGTGCGACTCCTCGAAGCGCTCGAGGGCCTGGCTGAGCTGGTCGCTCAGCGATCCGCTGCGCTCGGCGTCCGGCTCGTCGAGGGCCGCGCGAATGTCGTCGGCCGCATCGCGCAGCGCGTTGCGGCCCTCCTCTCCGATCTCGGGCGCTGCCTCGAGCGCCGCGCGCAGCTCGTCGAGAATTTGGTGCAGGCTTCGGACACTCTCGCTCATCCATCTTCCCCACTGGCATGCGGGCGAGTTCGCTCGCCCGGCCCTTCAGCGTATCACGCCCGATCGAAGAGCTCGAAGAGCTCCTGGAAGGCTCTGATCTGGTTTCCCTCGGCCGACGAGGGGACGATGATCGGCGTCTTCACGCCGGCCTCGTACCACGCCGCAAGACCCTCGAGCACGCGGTCCCCGTCGCCGTAGAGCGTGCAGTCGGCGAGCCAAGCATCGCTCATCAGCTCCGGAATGCGATCGCGCTCGCCGGCCAGGATGGCCTTCTCGATGGCCTCCATCTCCTCTACGTAGCCGGCCTCCTTCCAGTAATTCCGATAGTTGGGCAGGGTCACGTAGAATTGGAGGGTGCGGCGGTTGACCGCGGCCGCGGCCTTTTCGTCGGGCGAGATGCAGGTCGGGATCATGTTCCCGATGAAGAAGTCGTCGGACCGCAGAGCGGCGCCGGAGAGCGCCGCCAGCGAGTCGGACACGTGCGAACGCGACGCGTTGGCGAATACCAGCCCGTCACCGATCTCGCCAGCCAGGGCCACCATCTTCTTGCGCAATCCGGCGACCACGATGGGGGGCTGCTCGCCGGTGCGTGGGGTGGCGCGCCAGGCCTCGACGAATCCGCGCATATCGGCCAGCGGCCGGCCAGCGCTGAGCCCCATGTGGCGCAGCAAGGGCGCGTGGCTGACGCCCACGCCAAAGCGGAAGCGCCCACCGGCGAGCTCCTGGATCAGGGCCGTGGTCTGGGCAAAATCCGCAGCGCTGCGGGTGTAGAGATTGCTGATCGCCGTACCCAGTGGGATGCGCTCGGTCGAGAGCGCCAGGGCCAAGCAGAGACCCAGGCCGTCCCCGACGCTGGCGCAGTAGATGCCGTCGAAATCGCGCTGCTCGACCTCGCGCGCCAGGTCGAGGATCGCCCGTCGGCGCTTCGGGGTCGCGGCGATCGCCACAGCGGGACGTCGTACATCCGGCATGCTGCCTCCTTCTCAGCCGCCTCTCGGCGGCTTCGGCCGGCCAACGTAGCGGAGCGGACCGGGGCGCGTTCAAGGCCGTGAACGAATCTCTGCTCCCTCCCCATCCCGATTACCCGCGGGAAGAACCACTGCCCCGCTTCCGGGCAGCGCCCGGGCAAGGGTGTGCCGAGCCCGGCCACTTCGATCCGGATGCGACCGCCGCTCGGCGTCGCAGGTGCCACCGCGCGCATCAGCTCTGCCCATCGCTTGGGCAATGACCCGCCCAGAGCGGAGCGCATCCGCACCCGACATGCGCTGAATCCAGCACAGATGGGTGTCTCGACCCGGTCAGACGTCTCCCACCGAATTGGCACACCCGTTGCTTTGAGGGAATCCAGGCGGGCCCAGGGAGGGCCCGCACAAGCAGTTCTCTCGTCGGTCGAGCACGCAGCGGGGTTGCCCGCCGGTGAATCCAGTCATGCGATCGCGCTGCCTCGAGCGACGGCGACGCGATTTGGAACCCCCAAAACCATGGAGACCAAGATGATCCGGAAACTCGCCCTTCCCGCCCTGATCGGAGCGCTCGCGCTGCCGGGGCTCGCCTTCGCCGACGACGGGGTCTCGCCCGGCGTCTTCACGGCGAACAACATATGGATGATGCTGGCCGCCGCGTTGGTCTTCATCATGCACCTCGGCTTTGCGATGGTGGAGACGGGGCTCACGCGCGCCAAGAACACAGTCAACATCCTGTTCAAGAACACATTCATCATTTGTTCGGGCATCCTCACCTACTACCTCGTCGGCTTCAATCTGATGTACCCGGGCTTCGCCGAGGGCAGCGCCGGAATCCTGGGCTTCGCGGGCTTCGGACTCTCCGCGGGCTTCGATGCGGCCGCGAACACACCCGCCTACGCGGACGGTGGCTACACCTACTGGACGGACTTTCTCTTCCAGGCGATGTTCGCTGCGACGGCGGCGACCATCGTCTCGGGTGCAGTTGCAGAGCGCATCAAGTTGAAGTCCTTCATGCTCTTCAGTGCCATCTTCGTAGCGTTCGTGTACACGATAGCCGGCAGTTGGAAGTGGGGTGGCGGCTGGCTCGACGGCATGGGGTTCTACGACTTTGCCGGCTCCACGCTGGTGCACTCGGTTGGCGGCTGGGGCGCCCTGATGGGCATCATCTTCCTGGGGCCGCGCCTGGGCAAATACAGCAAGAGCGGGCGCCTGACACCCATCCCGGGCAGCAGTATGCCCTCCGCCACGATCGGCGTATTCCTGCTCTGGCTCGGCTGGTTCGGGTTCAACGGTGGCTCGGTGCTCTCGGGCGATCCGGCCGCGACCTCCTTCGTGCTGGTCACCACTTGTCTGGCGGCCGCGGCTGGCGGGGTCGGTGCGATGATCGCCTACTCGTTCATCTCCTCGAAGCCCGACCTCTCGATGGCGCTCAATGGCATCCTGGCCGGTCTCGTGGGGATCACGGCGGGTGCCGACGTCATCAATCCGTCCTTCGCCATCCTCGTCGGCGGCATCGCGGGCGCGCTCGTGGTCTTCTCGGTCATCACCTTCGACAAACTCAAGATCGACGATCCGGTGGGGGCGACTTCGGTCCACCTCACGTGCGGAATCTGGGGCACCCTCGCGGTCGGAATCTTCTCGACGAATCCGGAGCACAGCTTCGGAATTCAGCTCGTCGGTGTGCTCGCCTACGCTGGATTCACGGTGGTCTGCGCGGGCACTCTCTTCGCGATCATCAGGGCCACGATGGGCCTGCGTGTGAGCGAGGAGGAGGAGCTCGAGGGCCTCGACCTCGGCGAGCACGGCATGCACGCCTACGACGTCAACCCCAGCACCGGCCCCTTCGATGATGCGCATCTTCGCGGCCATGCCGCGCCGGTCCCCTCGACGGCGCTGGCGACGGAGAGCTGATCCTCGTCGGTCATTCCACGAGTGCGGGCCCGCATGGGCGGGCCCGCCTCCACACTCCGCCGACATGAGTCGGAAGACTGGAGAAGAGTCATGAAGAAGATCGAAGCCATCATCAAGCCCTTCAAGCTGGACGAAGCCAAGGAGGCCCTGAGCGGGATCGGGATCCAGGGACTGACAGTCAGTGAGGTCAAGGGCTTCGGACGACAGAAGGGCCACACCGAGCTCTACCGCGGCGCCGAGTACGTGGTCGACTTCCTGCCCAAGATCAAGCTCGAGATCGTGGTGGACGACGAGCTCGCCGAGAAGGTCGCCCTGACGCTGCAGGAGGCCTGTCACACCGGCCGAATCGGCGACGGGAAGATCTTCGTCCTGCCCGTCGAAGATGCACTGCGCATCCGCACGGGTGAGCGGGGCGCGGCCGCCGTTTCCGTCGGCTGACGACGGTCCGGCTCGAGCGGTCAGAATGCGGGCCGGAGGAGAGCCATTGGGCTCGCCTCCGGCCCCTTTCGTTCTTAGGGCACGACCACGACCTTGCCCACGGTCTTCCTGTCGGCGAGCTCGGCGAGCGCCTGGCCCGTGTCCTCGAGCGGATGTGCAGCGTGGATGCGCGGCTCGATGCGGCCCTGCCCGTAGAGAGCAAAGAGGTCGTCGTAGACCCGCGCCACCGTCCCGGGCTCGCGCTCCGCATAGGCGGGCCAGTGAAGTCCGATGACCGCGATGTTCTTCAGCATGATCCGATTCGCACGGAACTCCGCGATCGTCCCACCAGCGAAACCCACTACGACGAGTCGCCCCTTCCAGGCGATGCACTTGAGAGATCGCTCGCTGGTATCACCGCCCACCGAGTCGTAGATGACGTCGGCGCCGCGCCCGCCCGTCGCGGCCAACACGGCCTCCGCAAAATCTTCGTTCCGATAGTCGACCAGCACGTCGGCGCCGGCGGCGCGCGCCACCTCGAGCTTGTCGGCGCCCCCCGCCGTTGCGATGATGCGGGCACCGAGTGCCTTTCCAATCTGGACCGCGGCCAGCCCCACACCGCCGGCCGCCGCGTGTACGAGCAGCGTCTCACCCGCTTGGAGCGCTGCGCGATCCACCAGCGCAGCGTATGAGGTCGAGTAGACGATGGGGATGGCGGCGCCGGCTTCGAACGACATCGTCTCGGGCATGATGCGAACATCCGCCGCCGCCACCGCGACCCGCTCCGCAAAGGCGCCGAGGTCCGTGAAGGCGAGAACGCGATCCCCCAACGACAGACCTCGGGCCCCCTCCCCGAGCGCGCTGATCACACCCGCCGCCTCCCGGCCCAGCACGAAGGGCAGCTCGGGCTTCACCTGGTAGGTGCCGCTCAGCATCAGGACGTCCGAGAAGTTGCAACCGGCGGCGCGCACGTCGATCAGCACCTCGCCGGGCCCAGCGGTGGGTGTCGCCCACTCCGACACTTGAAGTCGCTCGGGTTCCCGCGTCAGACGATCGACCACGATGGCACGCATGCATGCTCCAACGGGCCACCACGACCCCGAACATCATGAAGTCTAGCGGCCCTGACCCGCAGCCCGACGCCGGGCGAGTTACACTGCCGACCGTTCTGGCCCAAAGCAGTCCGCCCACAAGCGCTTCGCGCGAAGGAGACCTCATGAGCGCGAGATTCTGGCGTGGCGTGCTGCTCTTGGTGGTCGCGTTGGCGCTCCAGCTCCTCGGCGGCGGCTGTGCGTGGACGGGGCTCGGCGAGCCCGACCCACGCGACCAGCTCGAGCGCAATGAGGCCATGCCGCGCTTCTGGCACGCGAGTGGGAGCACCGGCGCCGACCTCTATCTCCTGGGCTCGATTCACCTGGGACCGATCAACGGCTGGAGGTACCCACTCCAGATCGACGAGGCATTCGCACGCTCGAGCGCATTGGTGGTGGAGCTCGATCCGCGCAACGTGACGCCCCTGGTCCAGCAGGCACTGGTGGCGCGCTACGGCATGCTGACGCCATCGGAGTCGCTCTCCGACTACCTCTCACCCGAGACCCTGGCGCTGCTCGACCAGCACCTCGCGAAGTCGCGCCTGCCCCGAGCTGCGATCCTGCGCATGCAGCCCTGGATGGTCGGCAATATGCTCGTCGTCGAGGCCGGGCAGCGAGCGGGCTACTCACCGCGGGGTGGCGTCGATCAGGGCTTTCTCGAGCGCTCGGGAGAGCGCAGCATCGTCCCCCTGGAGACCGCCGAATACCAGATGGCGCTGATGGCTGGGCTCAGCCGAGAGGTTCAGGAGCTGGCCCTGCTCGACACACTCAATCGCTTCGACTCGATCGAGGACTTCCTGACCGGCATGGTACGTGCCTGGCAGGTGGGGGACGACAAGGCCCTCGAGAAGCTGCTTTTCGAGAGCCAGGGCGATCGGGAGGGGCTGGAACCCTTCCTCGAGCAGCTCATCTACCGTCGCAACCACGAGATGAGCGCGCGCCTGGCCGTGCTGCTGCGCGCAGAGCAGCACGCCGGCGAATCGGTCTTCGTAGTGATCGGGGCCGGGCACTTGATCGGAAAGCGCGGCGTTCGCAAGCTGCTCGAGAGCGAGGGCTTCAAGATCGAGGAGGTCGAGCTCGACTCGCCGCGGCGCATCGAGCTGGCAGGAGATGATCGTGCAATCCATCCATGAGAGCGTCTTCATCGCCGATGGCGCGCAGCTCTACGGGTGCATCGAGATCGGCGAGGGCTCTTCGGTCTGGCCCAATGTCGTGATGCGTGCCGAGGCCCAGTCGATCCGGGTAGGGCGCTACACGAACCTGCAGGACTTCGTGATGGTGCATATCGGCTATGGCGATCCCACCGTGATTGGCGACTTCTGTTCCATCACCCACCACACCACGATCCACGGCTGTCGCATCGAGGACTACTGCTTGATCGGCATCAACGCCGTCATCATGGACCGCGCCGTGATCGGCGCGGGGTCGATCGTGGCGGGTGGAGCCATGGTGACCGAGGACAGCGTCTTCGCTCCGGGCTCGATCATCGCGGGTGTGCCGGCGCAAAAGATCTCCGAGCGCGACTGCGCGCGGGCCAACCGGCTCAACGCCTGGCAATACCACCACAACGCACAGGGCTACCTGCGCCATGACCACCGCGTCTGGGACGGGCCCGAATACGCGAAGTGGCTGGCGGAGATCGAGACCGAGATCGAGACGGATCGCGATCTCGAACGCCTCGGTGGCTGAATGCAGCCAAGGAGGAAGAACCGGCGAAGGCGGCCAGGCACCTAGCGCGGCGCCGGCGGCGGCCCGGGATTGCCGCCGCGTTTGCGTGGCGTGACGCTCTCCCCGCGTGCGGCGTCAGTCGGCGCCTCGACACCGCGGAAGAGCAGGTCGACGCCAGTCTGGATGGCCTCCCGACAGGCGTCCGCACTCACCAGACCATTCGCCCAGGGTATGCGCGCGCCCTGGGTGATGTTGAAGACCACGCGTGCTGCCTCGAGGACATCGACGTCACGTGCGAGATCCTTGCGCATGCGGCCCATCTGCAGGATCTCCATCAGCAGCCCGATGGTGCGGTCATTCAGCGCAAGCACGTGGCGGGCCACACGCGCCTCGGGCTTGGTGATGGAGCGCAGCGCAATCATCGTGAGATCGCGATCCTCCTCCAAGAGTGCATGCTGAACATCGAGAAAGCAGTGCACGCGAGCGCGGGTGGCCTTCTGCCGATTGTCGTCTGCGCGGAAGCGCCGCCACGCCTCTTCTTGGAGCTCGGCGAGCTCCTCGACGAGCAGCTCCTCCTTGCTCTGTACGTGGCGGTAGATGGAGCTCGCCCCCATACCGGCGCGCTCCGCGATGGCGCGCAGAGTGGCCCCGTCGAAGCCGCGCTCGCGAAAGAGCTCGCGGGCCGCCGCCCGAATACAGGCTCGGCTACGGCGACCGCGCACCAGGCGGCCGTCATCGGGGCGTAGATCGGAGTGCGCACCTCGACCGGCCGTGGTCGTCGCGGTCGGTGACGTGCCTCCGGCTCCCCCCATACCGGTGTGACCCGCATTCGACATCAACGCGAACAAAATCGCATTGAAAGCGAGTATCCGCCACTCGAACTCAGTATGTGGTCAAAATACCCCGATGAATCGATGGGTTTCGACCCCATTTTAGATTCGAAGCTGGGTCAGAGGAGCTGCTTGGGATCCTCGAGGCGATCTTTGATGCCCGTCATGGTGATGGCGGCGTACAGGCCGTCCTCGATACGTTCGTCGTAGCTGTACTTCACTTCCATCACGGCGACGCCGTCGTGGCGGTCGTGCACCCGACCCACCACGGCGAAGTTGGAGCAGGTTCCGTACTCCCACAGATGGTGGTAGCCGGCGTCGAGCCCCACCGAGCCGAGGTTGGCGACGAATATCGAGCTGAACATGGGATCACTCTCGATCATCGCAGCGGGCAGCAACCCAAGGTAGTCGGTGAGGCGCAGCGCACCGATGCCGGCCCGCACCAGGAAGGGCGGCAGCCGCACGAAGACATTCACCTCCTTGTCGGAGGTACTCTGCTTGCCGCGCCGCCGCGCGAGCAGCTCGTCGCGCAAGGAGTCGACCATCTGGACCAGCCCCTCGTCGCGCTCGAATTTGCGCTTGATGGTCAGCACCGGCGAGCCGTCGAGTATCTCCTGCTTGGCGCTGTAGGTGATAAAGACGCCGTCGCGCTGCCACAGGCGACCGCCCGCCACGAAGCGGTTCACGCCGGATCGGTCGTGCAGGGAAATCGAGAGCGAGCGCAGATAGAGGTGGAAGAGCGTAATCCGGTGCTGCTGGGGCCGGTTGCGGTTCTGCTCTTCGAGGAATGCGAGCGCGGGGCCCACCTCGATCTCGGTCGTGTAGTAGACCAGAGACGCGTTGCGCCGCGGTGAGATCAAGGGCATGAAGCGCCGCGTATTCGAGATCGCGGTGATGCGTTGGCCGTCGGCTCGCTTGCCAAACATGAATATCGGATCCTTCCGACCCTCCGGAGTCGGTGGGTGGCCGGCGCACCTTGACAGCTTCCTCGATCCAGCGCCCGGGTGCTAGAGGTGCTTGAGGTGCTCGAGGTGCTTGAGGTGCCGAGGTGCTAGAGCTGCTCCGGGTACGACCGAGCGTCGCGCCACATACGCCAGACCGGCACGCCCCGCACGCGTATCTCGGACTCGACGTCAAAGCCGAAATGTTCATACAAGGCGACGTTCTCGAAGCGGTCGGTCTCGAGATAGGCCGGCTGAGCGTCGGCGTCGACCTGCCGCGTGAAGTGGTGCAGCAGCTCGGATCCGACGCCCCGGCCCTGCACGTCCGGCTCCACCCCGACGACCGCCAGGTACCAGTGTGGGCGGATCGGATGCAGGCTGCCGAGCTCGTGGAAGATCTGGCCCCATCTGCGCGCCACGCGCAGCCCCTGGCCAATCAAGGTCCGGAGCTGCAGACCGAGAGGAGGCGGCGGCAGCGGCCACTGCAACGGGGGCAGGGCGACGAGCCCGCCGGCCAGGGGCTCGGAGCCCGAGCCCGCCGCCAACACCATGGCGCGGCCCAGAGCGCCCGCCAGCGTCGTCCGCATTCCCTGGCGATTCGACCGCACCCGGCGCTCCTTGGACCCGCCGATCACGGCGAGATTGAGCGGGTTGTCCCGGAAGGCCCGCGCCAGCACCCAGGCGAGATCCTCGAGCCCGGACGCTTCCAGATCAGACACGCGGGCAGACGTGACGTTCGGGGTCGAGATGCGCGGGCCACCCATACGGCCAGCCTACCACCGGCAATGCGAGCGGAGCATCCCGTCGTTGCGAAATTACCTCAATGTGCCTGATCCAGATTACGATGAGACCCCTGGACAGGAGCGCAGAACCGGCCCGGTACACTGGGTCTCCCGGATCACGGCGTTTTCGCAATCGGGAAGGAGGCGAGCCCCGCATGGAGCCCAGGCGCAACATCTGCCGGCTTCGCTACGAGGGAGAGCGCCCCGAGGACGATTGCATCTTCATTCTCGGCGACCGCGCGGTCACGCTCGGCCGCTCGCCGGAGTCCGACCTGGTCCTGAATCACGAGAGCGTCTCGCGCGCACACGCCCGCTTCTCGCGCGAGGGCGATACCTGGATGATCGTCGACCTCGAGAGCAAGAACGGTGTCCGGGTCAACACCTACCGGATCGAGGAGCAGAAGCTTCGCAACGGAGACCGAATCGATCTCGGCACGGCGCGCCTCTACGTCGAGATCGGTCCGGACGTCCCACAGGCGACTCGTGCCAATGTCGTCTTCAGCGCGGACGACGAGCCCTCGCTCCACACCGAGATCCTCGAGATGTCCGGCCTCTCCAACTTGCTCTCGGTCGAGCCCGGCGCGTCGGGCTCGGCCGAACCGGCCGAGAGCCCGTCGCTCTCCGAAAGCCTGCAGCTCGTCGGCGACGCGGGTAGCCAGGATTCGGGCAGCCTGTTGCGCCTGGTCAGCGACGCCACCGAGATGCTCATCTCCTGCGACTCCCTCGACCAGACGCTGGACCGCATCCTGGCGCTCGTCTTCAGCAACCTGCCGGCCGAGCGCGGCCTGATCTGTCTCTACGACGAAGCCACGGACGAGACGACTCCCAAAGTAATGCGCACGCTGGACGGAGTCCCCGAGGAGCCGATCCACATCAGCAGCAACATCACCCGCCATGTGCTCGAGCGCAAGCAGTCCCTGCTCGTCAAGGACACGCAAATGGACGAGCGCTTCGGATCGGCCGAGAGCGTGATCATGATGCAGATCCACTCGGCGATCTGCGCTCCGCTCTATCGCGACGGACGCGTTGCGGGCTTCATCTACGTGGATCGCCAGTCGAGCAGCGAGCCCTTCGACACCCCGCACCTGCACGCCCTCTCGGCACTCGCGATGCTCTCGGCGGTGGCCGTGGAGACAGCGTCGCTACGCGACCACATCCGCCACGAGCAGGAGATGCGTGCTCGGCTAGCGCGCTATAGCTCCCCGGCGGTCGTCGAGCGCATCCTGCAGGCGCCGGGCGGCGCCGAGCAAGGCATGGTGGCGGACGAGCACGACGTCACTGTGCTCTTCGCCGATCTCACCGGCTTCACCGGCATGGCAGAGAATATGCGCTCCGCCGACGTGATCCGCATTCTCAACCGCGTCTTCGAACGGCTCACCGACGTGGTCTTCAGACACGACGGCACCCTCGACAAATTTCGTGGCGACGGCATGATGGCCTTCTTCGGTGCGCCGCTCCCGATGGCGGACCATGCCGAGCGTGCCGTGCGGGCTGCCCTGGAGATGCAGAGCGCACTCGCCGAGCTGAACGCAAGCTCAGCGGTTATGAGCGATCTGCGCATGCGCATCGGCATCAACTCAGGAGCGGTTGTCGTAGGAGATATTGGATCACCCCAGCGCAAGGACTACACGGTGATCGGCGACGTGGTGAACACCGCCAGCCGCCTCGAATCATCCGTCGCGCAGCCGGGCCAGGTAGTGATCGGTCGTGCGACGTTCGAACGTATCGATCAGCACTTCGAGGTTCGCACTCTCGAAGAAGTGCGCGTGAAAGGTAAGCAGCAGACCGTGCACCCCTACCTGGTCGTCCGAACGCTCGACTAGGTCTTTCACACCAGGGCGCCAGGCTAGGCGAGGAGCCACCCGAACGCCTCGCGCAGGACGGCGCGGCCATTGCTCTCCAGGACATCTCCATGAGAGACGATGATGCGATCGAAGTCCCACTCGAGGATGCGCTCGATGGCGACCCGCAGGGCGTCGCGATCCGGATGTAGCAGGCGCACGAGGCGCGAGGGCCCGAATTTCCCGTAGGCGCCCATCACGCTCAGGAAGAAGCGGAGCGAGCGCTGCGAGGCGTGCGAGAAGTTGAACGAGAGATCTGTCAGGATGAGCGTACGCGAGGCGCGATGCAGGAAGACGACCTCGTTCACCCGCTTCGAACCCTGGACGATGACCTGCTCGATGTCCGCGGCCCAGGTCGGCGAAGGCTCATTGCCGAGTTCCTCATTGAAGGAGAGGTTCTTGCGCTTGCCCGCCAGTCCGGGAGCCAGGTGCACACTCGCAGCCTGCCAGGCGCGCGCATTCTCCGGCACATAGAGGTGGTGAAACATATTCGGTGCGATGATGCAGCGCACCTCACCGAGTTCGTCGATCTGTTTGGCGAGCGAGACGGATAGTGGTCCCGGAGAGTGCAGAAAGAGCCCGCCATTCGTGAGTCGGACGATCGTGGTCCGCGTCCCGACGGGAACGCCAGCCATCTTGAATGGGTGATCGATCACCCAGAGCGACTCCTCGAGCTGTCGCAGCATGCTCATGTCGGTGGACATGCGTGGCTCCCCTTCTCTGCTCCGTCCGCAATGGCTCGAATGAGTGTAGGCACACGTGCTCCAAGCGCACAGGCGACGCGGCTCGCCGCGGCCACTATGCTGGGGGAAAGGCAGCGATCGCGCGAGGGGTTGCAGAGAGGAAGAGCCCGATGGACGAGAATGAAGCCTTGGCCAAGCGCGGCGAAGGGGTGTTGGTCCCCAACTACCGGCCCGCCCCGATCGCCCTGGTGCGCGGTGAGGGCTGTCACCTCTTCGATGCAGAGGGCCGCCAGTACCTCGACCTGATGGGTGGGATCGCAACCGCGGTGCTCGGGCACTGTCATCCAAAGGTCGTCGCGGCGCTCGAAGAGCAGGCCCATTCGCTCTGGCACGTCTCCAACCTCTTCACCACGAAGCCGCAGGTGGAGCTCGCCGAGCGGCTCACTCGCCACTCCTTCGCCGAGCGCATCTACTTCGGCAACTCCGGCGCCGAGGCCAACGAGGCCGCCCTCAAGCTCTCGCGGCGCTGGCATCGCGATCGGGGTGACGACCGCTTCGAGATCATTGCTTTCGACGGGGCCTTCCACGGACGCACGCTCTTCACCGTCAGCGCCACGGGGACGCCGGCCTATTGGCAGGGATTCGAGCCGCTGGTGCCAGGCGTCCATCACGCGCCCTTTGGCGATCTGGAAGCTGTGATGTCACTGCTCTCGCAGCGCACAGCCGCGATCATCGTCGAGCCCGTGCAGGGCGAGGGCGGCGTCCGAACCGCGCCCGAGGGCTTCCTGCGCGGGCTGCGCGAGCTGGCCGACCAGAACGGCTGCCTGCTCATCTTCGACGAGGTGCAGACCGGGATCGGCCGCACCGGCCCGCTCTTCGCCTACCAGACGAGCGGCGTCGTGCCCGATGTGATGACCCTCGCCAAGGCGCTCGGCAACGGCATCCCGATCGGCGCCATGTGCACCACCACACGCTTCGCCGAGGCGCTCGTGCCCGGCACCCACGCCTCGACATTCGGTGGCAATCCGCTCGCCGCCGCCTGTGCGACCGTCGTGCTCGATGAGCTCTGCGAGGGCGGCGTGCTCGAGCGCGCGCAGCCCGTGGGCGACCACCTCGGCGCCGGCCTCGAGGCGATTGCGCAGCGATTCGGCCCGCAGCGCATCATCGAGGCGCGCGGCGCCGGCCATCTGCGCGCTCTTGAGCTCAACCAACCGGTGGCCCCGATCGTGGCGCGCTGCCGCGAGAAGGGCGTGCTCGTCATCCAGGCTGGCGAAATGATCCTACGCCTCGCCCCGCCGCTGGTCATCACTCGCGAGCAGGTCGACGAGGGGCTCTCGGTGATCGAAGAGGCACTACACGAGATCTTTTGACTCCTCGGGACTTGCGCCGGCGCTCATTGGCCCTGCCAGTTCGGCTTGCGCTTCTCCGCGAAGGCGCGCGGGCCCTCGATGAAGTCTTGGCTCTTCACCATCGCGCCGATGCCCTCGTAGCGACCCTCCATGGCGGCCTCCAATCCGCCGAGCTCGATGCCCTGCATGGCGGCCTGCTTGGAAGCGCGCACCGAGAGTGGCGCGCACTCGATGATCTGATCCGCCCAGCGGCGCGCAGCGGTCATCAGCTCGGCCTGCGGGACCACCTCGTTGACGAAGCCGAGGTCGAGGCCCTCGGCGGCGCCCACGCGCCTGCCCGTGAGCATCATTCCCATCGCGCGCTTGAGGCCGATCTGCCGGGGCAATCGATGCACTCCGCCCGCCAACGCAGCCAACCCAACGCGCGGCTCGGGCAAGGCGAAGACGGCGTTGTCGGACGCGATGATCAGGTCGCACGCCAACGCGATCTCGAAGCCACCGCCCATGGCCACACCGTTCACGGCACCAATCACCGGCTTCCAGTTGTCAAAACGGGAGGTAAGACCCCCGAAGCCAGTGGATGGTGCCTTGATGGCCGCGCCGCCCTCCTCGGCCTGGAACTTCAGGTCATTGCCTGCCGAGAAGGCCCTGTCGCCCGCTCCGGTAATGATGGCCACCCACAGCTCGGGATCGGCCGCGAAGTCGTCGAAGACCTGTTCGAGCTCGAAGTTGGCGGGCGGGTGGAGGGCATTCATCCGCTCCGGGCGATCGATGGTGACCGTGAGGATCCGACCGTCGCGCTCGGCGCGGCAGAACTCGGGCATGGCAACACTCCTGGCTGCACGCACACGGCGGAAGCACCGCGGCGGAAGCGGAGAGCGTAGCCTCGAATCCCGGCTGGCACCGAGCGGGGGCTAGTGGGTGCCGATCGGATCGACCCAGACGTACTTGGCGGGCTTGACGATCAGGACATGACCCACCTTGCCGATGTCGCTCGGACGGGTGATGGCCACGATCGGCGTCGACACGGCAAAGAACGCGACACCGACGGCGAGCGCCGCGATGCCGAGCGGCCGCATCACCATCGCGTCCCAGACGATCGGCGTCTTGGCCTCCTCCTCCTCCATGCTGATCTCGCTGGCGTGTGTGGCGCCGGCCATGAGCAGCAGCGAGAAGGCCACGAGTAGGGCGAGTGTGCGTCGAATGCGAGCGGACATTTCGGGTGGTCCCTCCGGGTTCCAATGCTCACTGCGCGTTTCGGCCGGCCGGGGCCGATCCTGAAGCGCGGATTGCGTGGAACCGAGGCTCGGCTCTCACCCACAGGCACCCACAGGCACCCACAGGCACCCACAGGCACCCACAGAGAGCTAGGAGCCGAAGCGCTCCTCGAGGTAGGCGATGATTTCGACCGACTCGGGAAGCCAGCGAACCCCACCCTCGGAATCCTCGATGCGCAGCACCGGTACGGTGCGACCGCCGGTGGCCTCCAGGACGTCGCGCGCGTGATCGGAGTCCGCCAGCGTGTCGCGCAGCTCGAGTTCGACGCCCAGCCGCTCGGCTGCGTGCAGTACGCGAGTGCAGAACGGGCAGCCGCTGAACTGGTAGAGGGAAAATGACTCGGTGCTCGCCATCGCGATCTCCGGGATGCCGCCCGAGCGGGGCGCCGCACCCTAGCAGCCGCCGCCGGACCGATCGACCGCGTCGGATATCCGTCAGCCGGCGTCAGCCGCACGTCCGCATCCGTGTATCCAGGAACGCCGATGGGCCCCCACCGAGACGTCTGGAAATCTCTCAAATATCTGGAAATGCAAGTCTTTTTGTCATTCAAACGAATCCGCCGAGGCTCTCGCCGGGGCTGGCACAGCGTGTGCAACTCCGGGGATTCGGGTGTTGGGGGGTGAATATGGAAGAGCCGAGCACGAGTTTGGCGACGACGATCTCGCGCGATCAGTGCGTGGAGACGACGCTCGTGGAACTGATCATCGCGGCCAGCGAGTGCAGCGAGGACGAGTACGAGGTAGCCGATCTGGTGGACACCGCGCTGGCCAGCGGGCGGGTGGAGCTGGCCCCCGAGCCGGATTCTCGAACCCCTCCGCAAGATCATGCAGACCGGCCCGACGACGAACTCGGAGACATCAGGATCCGTCCATCGATCTCCCAGACGAATCCGCCCGGCTCGTCATCTAGCTGCATCTCCGCGGTTTTTTTGCTCAATCGCTCTCAAGCGCCAGCGGCCGCCGGCCGAATCAGGGATCAAACGTCCGTTTGAAACGGCCGTGTGACCCAGGGTCCGTCGGGCCCGCCGCTGCGAGGACCGCCAGCCCCCGATGGCGCCCGAGTCGACCCGAGAACGCATCCTCGACACCGCCGAGGAGCTCTTCGCCGCGCACGGCATCCAGGGCACGAGTCTGCGCGCGCTCACGCGTCGGGCCGAGGTCAACCTCGCAGCGGTCCACTACTACTTCGGCTCCAAGGACGGGCTGCTCGACGCGGTCGTGGGCCGACGCGCCGAGGCGCTGAATGCAGAGCGCAGCCAAGACCTCGAGCGACTGATCGGCGAGGCCAGCGCCGACGGCCCGCGCGCCGAGGCGATCCTCGAAGCCTATTTCCGGCCGGTCATTGCGTATATGTGTGAGCAGGAGGCCCGCGGCCGACAGGCCACCGTGGCGCGCTTGCTCGCGCGCATCGAGGCCGAACCGCCCGATGTACTCGGCGCGCTGATTCGGCGCCATTTCGGGGAGCTCTCTGCCCGCTACCTCGAGGCCCTGCAAGCCGCCCTGCCCCACCTGCCCCCCGAGCAGGTGGCCGAGCGCTTCCGCTTCGCGGCCGCGCTCCTCACGCAGCTCCTCTCCGGGAATCTCGAGCTCGACGTGATCCCCGGCCACCCGCCCCACGAGGCCAGTGTGACGGAGCGCGCCCAACACGCCATCGCGTTCATCCTCGCCGGGCTGCGCAGCCCGGCGATCGCGACGATCGCTCTGCAGGACGACCCGTGCAAAAGAGCCGACGCAGGCACCGACAACCCCGCTCTGGATCGGCTCGCGAAGCGAGCCATCTCCCAATGAGAGTCCGACCGTGAAGAAGCTCGACCCCAAGCTCAGCCTGCCCCTGATCACACTCGTCGTCGGCTTCGTGGCTGCCGGCGGCATGATCGCGACAAGCCCCAGTGTCAAGACCCAGAAGCCCGAGCGCCTACTTCCGCTCGTTCGTGTCCAGGAGGCGACGCCCGAGCACATTCAGCTGACCGTCAAGGCGCGTGGTACGGTGGCACCGCGCACCCAGAGCGATCTCGTCGCCGAGGTCTCGGGACGCATCGTGGAGGTTTCCCCGAGCCTGGCCTCTGGCGGCTTCGTGGAGCCCGACGACGTGCTCGTGCGGATCGACCCACGCGACTACGAGATCGCACTGGTGCGCGCCGAGGCCTCACTGGCCCGAGCCCAGAGCGACGTCGAGCTCGCCCGTTCGAGCCTGGGCCGGCACAATCACCTGCGCGAGCGCGGCGTCGACAGTGACTCGGCCCACGAGGCCGCCGTCAATGCGGCGCACGTCGCCGAGGCGATGGTGCGCGACGCCGAGGCGAACCTTCTGCAGGCGCAGCGCGACCTCGAGCGCACGCATGTGCGCGCACCCTTTGCGGGGCGCATCCGCACCAAGCACGTGGACGTCGGGCAGTTCGTCTCGCGAGGCACTCCGGTCGCACTCATCTACGCCGTGGACTACGCGGAGGTGCGACTGCCGCTGCCGGATGCGGATGCGGCCTTCGTCGACCTCCCGATCGCCTACCGCGGTCATGACGCAGACGAGGAGGGGCCCGTGGTGGTGCTGCGTGCCCGCTTCGCGGGCCGGCTCCACACCTGGCGGGGGCGCATCGTCCGCACCGAGGGCGAGCTCGACCCGCGCACGCGCATGATCCACGCCGTGGCGCGCGTCGAGGATCCATACGGACGGGGCGACGATCCCGACCGTCCGCCGCTCTCCGTGGGCCTCTTCGTCGAGGCGGAGATCCTCGGCCTCGAAGTCGACGATGTTTATGTGCTGCCACGCAGCGCGCTGCGTAGCAGCGATCGCGTGGCAGTCGTGGATGCCGAGGGCGTACTCACGCTGCGTCCCGTGGTGGTCCTCAAGCGCAATCGCGACACGATCGTGATCGAGAGCGGCCTCGCGGCCGGCGAACTGATCTGCACCTCGCCGCTGCCCGTCTCGGTCGAGGGCATGAAGGTAAGGACGATGAAGATGGAACGCGAGCCGCGCCGCGCGCACGCACGCGCGACCGCCGGCAATCCCCGCGCCGCCTTCGCTGGCGATCGGAGCACGCCGTGAAGAGAGCCATCGCCTGGTTCGCGAAGAACCATGTCGCCGCCAACATCCTGATGCTCATCTTGCTGGTGGGCGGGCTGATCACATTGCCGAATATCAAGCAGGAGGTCTTCCCGAGCCTCGTCCTGCCGGTGCTCGCCGTGTCCGTCGACTACCCAGGGGCCTCGCCAGAGGAGGTCGAGGAGTCGATCTCGATTCGCATCGAGGAGGAGCTCAACGGATTGGTGGGCGTGAAACGCATGAGCTCCACGGCCGCCGAAGGCCGTGGCACGGTGGTGCTCGAGCTCGAATCCGGCGAGAACGTTGCGCTGCGCCTGAACGACATCCGCACGCGCATCGATCGCATCGACACCTTTCCCGAGGACAGCAAAGAGCCGGTCATCCAGCAGGCCGAGATCCGATTTCCCGTGCTGGACGTCGCGGTCAGCGGGGACGTCGACGAACGAACGCTCAAGTGGCTGGGCGAGAAGGCCCGTGACGAGATTGCGCGCCTACCCGGCATCAGCAACGTGGAGCTGGTGGCATCGCGCAACCACGAGATCGCCATCGAGGTCAGTGAGCACGCCCTGCAGCGCCACGACCTCTCGTTCGACGATGTGGTCGCGGCCGTCCAGCGCTCATCCCTGGACCTACCCGGCGGCACCGTCAAGACCAGTGGCGGTGAGATCCGCTTGCGCACGCGCGGGCAAGCCTACGAGGGCATCGACTTCGAGCGACTCGTCGTGCTCTCACGCGCAGACGGATCTCGGCTGACGCTGGGCGACATCGCCGAGGTGGTCGACGGTTTCGAGGAGAGCGATCGAAGCTCGCGCTTCGACGGCCAGCCCGCGGTGATCGTGCAGGTCTTCCGGGTGGGCGAACAGAGCGCACTCGAGATCTCACGTGCGGTGCGCGAATACCTGGAGGGCGCGAGACGCGACCTGCCGGCGGGCGTGTCGTTCACCATCGCGCAGGATGACGCCCGCTTTCTTCGCAACCGTCTCGCCACGCTGACTCGCAACGCCCAGAGCGGCTTCGTCCTCGTGCTGCTCGTTCTGGCGCTCTTCCTGCGGCTGCGCCTGGCTGCTTGGGTCACGCTGGGAATCCCGCTCTCCTTCCTCGGTGCACTCGCGCTCTTGCCCTTGATGGACGTGTCCATCAATCTGATCTCGCTGATGGGCTTCATCGTGGTGCTCGGCATCGTGGTGGATGACGCGATCGTTGTGGGTGAGAACACGTACACCGAGCAATCGCGCGGCGGCGAGGCGCTCGCTGGCGCGATCCGCGGCGCCCAGGGCGTGGCCATTCCCGTGACCTTCGGCGTGCTCACCACCGTCGCCGCCTTCGCACCCCTGCTCTTCGTGCCCGGGCCGATGGGCCTCGTGGCGCGTGTGATTCCCGCGGTCGTGATCGCCTGCCTGCTGCTCTCGCTCTTCGAGTCACTCTTCATCCTGCCGGCGCATCTCGGAAACGGATCAGGTGGACCGAACGATATGCCGCGCAATCGGCTCTCCGCGAGATGGCGCCGGCTGCAGGATCACATTGGGGCGTGGCTCGAGGAATTCATCACGCAGCGCTACCGCCCATTCCTCGACACGGCGCTCGAGTGGCGCTACATGACGGCCGCCGTGGGGCTCACGATCCTGATCGTCACGAGCGGGCTGCTGCTGGGCGGGTGGCTGCGATTCGTCTTCCAGCCCGACGTCGAGGGCGACGTAATGGTCGCCTATGTGACGATGCCCGCTGGAACACCCGCAGAGAGCACAGCGCTCGCCGTCACGCAGATCGAGCGCGCCGCATACGAGATGCGCGCCGAGCTCGACGCCGAGCGCAATCTCGAAAGCGAGGGCAGCATCTTCGCCCACGCGCTCACTTCGATCGGTACGCAGCCCTACCGCCTCAAGCAGGCCTCGGGCCCCGCGGCCTTCGCGGCCGCATACCGCAAGGCGGGCAATCTGGGCGAGGTGCAGATCGAGGTGGTGGCGTCGGAGCGTCGCTCGATCACTGTCGCGGAGCTGACGCGACGCTGGCGCGAGCGTACGGGGCAGATCCCCGGCGCCGAGGAGCTGAGCTTTTCATCCTCGATCATGAGTGCGGGATCGCCGATGAGCATCGAGCTCAAGGGCGAGAGCCTGACCGAGCTGCGCCGCGCCGCGAACACACTCAAGCGCGAACTCGCGACGTACCCCGGAGTGATCGACATCAGCGACAGCTTTCGCGGCGGCAAGCAGGAGCTCACCCTCGAGATCCTGCCGGAGGCCGAGGCCCTCGGGCTCTCGCTGGCCGATCTCGGACGCCAGGTCCGTCAGGCCTTCTATGGCCACGAGGCCCAGCGGGTGCAGCGCGGAAAGGACGACGTACGCGTGGTGGTCCGCTACCCGCGATCGGATCGGCACTCGCTCGGCGACCTCGAGCAGATGCACATCCGCACCGCCGATGGCTTCGCGGTGCCCTTCTCGGCCGTCGCGCGCGCTGAAATCGCAGAGGGCTACGCGACCATCAAGCGCATCGATCGCCGACGCGTCGTAACCGTCACCGCAGATGTCGATGAGGAGCTCGCCAATGCCAACGAGATCGTCGCGGACCTGCGCGCGCGCGTCATACCCGATCTCGTCGCTGCACACCCTCTCATCGAGTACGACTTCGCGGGCGAGCAGCGCGAGCAAGCCGAGTTCCTCGACAGCCTGAAGCGAGGCTGGATCGTTGCGCTCCTGGTCATCTATGCCCTCTTGGCGATCCCGCTGCGATCGTACACTCAGCCCTTCGTCATCATGACCGCAATTCCCTTCGGACTCGTGGGTGCGGTCTGGGGCCACGTTCTGATGGGGCACGATTTCAGCATGTTCTCCCTGATCGGTCTGGTGGCGCTCTCGGGCGTGGTCGTGAATGACAGTCTGGTGATGGTCGACTACATCAACGGTCGACGGGATGCAGGGGAGCCCATCGATCAGGCGATCCGCACTGCGGGCGTGGCCCGCTTCCGAGCTATCCTACTGACCTCGCTCACGACATTCGCCGGGCTCACCCCCCTGATGCTGGAGACGGGCGTGCAGGCCCAGATGCTGATCCCGATGGCGATTTCGCTGGCCTTCGGCGTGATCTTCGCAACGACCATCACGCTGGTGATGGTGCCCACCAGCTACCTGATCCTGGACGATCTGCACACCTGGCTGATGGGCGCCGGGCGCAGTGCATCGGAGGCCGCCCGGGCCAGTGCGGCGCCCACGGCTGACGTTCAGACCTCGGGTGCCTCGCGATACCCGTAGCGGTAGACCTCGACGAATCCGAGCTGCTGATCGAGTGCACACACGGGTGCATTGCAGCGACGACCTGCAGCAGCGCGCGGGTGGCACCGAGCCTCTGGCTCTCGGCCATCAGCGTGGACACCACCCGCCGTGCCAGACACTCGTCTCGCAGGGGCGGGCGCTCTCTGCCACGGCTTCGAGCGCAAGGATCTCGTTTCGCTCAGCCGAGACCGAGCCTGCGTGCGATGATCACTTTCATGATCTCGTTGGTGCCGGCGTAGATCGGCTGCACTGCTGCATCCGCGTAGTCGCGCGAGATCGGATACTCGTCCATGAACCCGTAGCCGCCGAAGAGCTGCAGGCAGTCGCCCGTCAGACGCTTCTGCAGATCCGTCGTCCACCACTTCGCCATGCTGACCTCGGATACGACTTCCTCACCACGCACGTGCGCGGCCAGCAGCTTGTCGACGAATGCCTGGCCGATCTCGACCTCGGTGGCGAGCTCGGCCAGCTTGAACTGCGTATTCTGGAAGGTGGCGATCGGCTGACCGAAGGCCTTGCGCTCCTTCACGTAGTCGAGGGTGTCGTCGAGCGCGCGTCGGCAGGAGGCGATCGAGCTCACGCCGATGCAGAGACGCTCCTGCTGGAGCTTCTCCATCAGCATCTTGAAGCCCTGACCCTCCTGTCCGAGCAGATTCTCGCGCGGCACGCGACAGTCGTTGAAGAAGAGCTCACTCGTATCCTGTCCCTTGAGGCCGAGCTTCTTCAAGTTGCGACCCCGCTCGAAGCCGGGCGTATCCGCCTCGACGAGGATCAGGCTGATGCCGCGATGCGGCGGATCGGCGTCCGGGTCGGTCTTGGCGACGACGATGACCAGGTCGCAGTTCTGGCCATTGGAGATGAATGTCTTGGCGCCGTTCACCACGTACTCGTCACCGTCGAGGATCGCGCGCGTCTGCACGCTGGCGAGATCCGAGCCAGTGCTCGGCTCCGTCATCGCGATGGCGAGCAGGCACTCGCCCGTGATCGCCTTGGTGAGGTACTTCTGCTTCTGCTCCTCGGAGCCGTACGTGGTGAGATAGGGCATGCAGATGTCGCTGTGGAGCGAGGCCTGCAGGGCGTGGGCGCGCAGATAGGCGAGCTCCTCCATCACGATGGCGTCGAAGAGGAAGTCCGCGCCCGCGCCCCCGTACTCCTCTGGCGCGTTCGCGCCCAAGAAGCCCGCCTCCCCCATCTTGCGCCAGGCCGCCGCGTCGCTGATGCCACGCTCGTTCCACTCCTCGACGTGGGGGCTGATTTCGGCCGCGGCGAAGCGCCGGAACTCGGCGCGGAAATGGTCGTGCTCGTCGCTGAAGATCTCTCGGCGCATCCTGGGGACTCCAGATCGGGATGCCCCAAGGTAGCTGGCAGAGGTCGCGTTCGAAATCGGCTCGGAGCAGATGGCGTAGAGCTCCGCCGGCGCGCCTGCTATTCACTTTGGGCGGGCCATTTGCGGCCCACGCAGGGGATCGGACGGGGCCATGCAGATCGGCGACATTCCCATCGGTGAGGGCGCGCCCCTGGTCCTGATCGCGGGGCTGAACGTTCTCGAGGACGAGATGGGCGCACGGGAGTGTGCCGAAGAGCTCGTCGCGCTCGCCCAGCGACACGCACTGCCTCTGGTCTTCAAGGCTTCCTTCGACAAGGCCAACCGGACCCGTGCCGACGGCTTCCGAGGACCTGGCATCGACGCGGGTTTGAGGATCCTGGCGGGCGTACGCGAGGCGTGTGGAATTCCGGTCCTGACCGATGTGCACGAGCCCGAGCAGGCCAAGCGCGCCGCCGAGGTGGTCGACTGCCTCCAGGTGCCCGCCATGCTGTGCCGCCAGACGGATCTGCTCGCGGCCTGCGCGGCCACCGGTCAGCCCGTGAACCTGAAGAAGGGTCAGTTCATCGCGCCGCGTGACTTCCGCCACGCCGTCGAGAAGATCCGCCACTTCGGAGGCCGGGAAGTGATGGTGACCGAGCGCGGCAGCAGCTTCGGGCATGGAGATCTCGTGGTGGATATGCGCGGGCTCGTCCAGCTGCGCGAGATCGCACCGGTCTGCATGGACGCCACCCATGCGGTGCAGCGACCCGGTCAGCGGGACGGCGCCTCGGGTGGTGATCGTCGCTTCGTCGCGCCCCTGGCCCGTGCCGCGGTGGCCGTCGGCGTGGATGCCCTCTTCGTCGAGATGCATCCGGAGCCGGACCGAGCCCGTGTCGATGGGCCGTGTCAGATCGACGCAGCCGCACTCGATATACTCCTCGGTGAGGTCCGCGCCATCGAGAAGGCCCTGCGCGCCGACTGACCGGGAACTCGAGGCATAGGAGAGCGACAATGGAGCTGGAAGGCAGAGCCGCCATCGTGACGGGTGCGAGTAGCGGGGTTGGGCGCTGCACGGCACTTCGACTTGCTCGTGCCGGCTGCTCGGTGCTCGTAAACTACAAAAGCTCCAAAGAAGCGGCCGAGACGGTGGCCGAGGAGGCGCGGCAGGCCGGTGTGAAGGCACTCGCCTACCAGGCGGACGTGGCCGACGACGGCGCCTGCCGGGCCATGGTCGAGGAAGCGGACCGCAGCTTCGGCCGCCTCGACGTGCTCGTCAACAATGCCGGCACCACGAGCTTCATCCCCCACGATGACCTCGAGAAGGTGAGCGAGAAGGATTGGGACACGATCCTGGGTGTGAATCTGCGTGGTCCCTTCCAGTGCACACGCGCAGCGCGCGCCTTGCTCAACGCGGACGGAGGTGGCGAAGTGGTCATGACGTCCAGCATCGCGGGATTGATCGGCACCGGCAGCTCGATTCCCTACTGCGCCTCGAAGGCGGCGCTGAATAGCCTGACGGTGACCCTGGCCCGAGTGATGGCGCCCGAGGTGCGCGTGAATGCCGTGGCACCCGGTTTCATCGACGGCGAGTGGCTCCAGCAGGGCCTGGGCGACGCCTATCAGGCGGTGAAGGGGGCGATGGAATCACGCGCCCCACTCGGTCGGGTGTCCACGCCCGACGACGTGGCCGCCGCGATCCTGGCCATGATCACCGGTCCGGATCTAGTGACCGGCCACGTGCTGCCCGTCGAGGGCGGTGTCATCATCGGAACCTCGTAGGGGGAACTTCTCCGTGTCGCAATCGGTCCTGATCACGGGCGCTTCTTCCGGCATCGGCCAATCCACGGCTCGACACCTCGCTCGGCGCGGCTTCCGTGTCTTCGGAACCAGCCGCAAGCCACACCCGGACGACGAAGACGGAATCGAATGGGTGGTGATGGACGTCTGCGACGACGACTCGGTCCGACTCGGCGTCGAGGACGTACTGAAACGGATCGACCAGCTCGACGCGGTGGTATGCAATGCCGGATTCGGAATTTTTGGCGCGATCGAGGAAGTCTCGATCCAGGACGCACGTGCACAGCTCGAGACCAATTTCTTCGGCGTGCTGCGCGTGCTGCGCGCGGTGCTGCCCGGAATGCGAACGGCGGCCCACGGTCGAATCGTGCTCGTGGGCTCCCTGGCCGGCCGCGCCCCGATCCCCTTCCAGGCCCACTACTCGGCCAGCAAAGCGGCGGTGGACGCGCTCTCCGGCTCACTCTACAACGAGCTCCACGCACATGGGATCCACGTCTCCCTCGTCGAACCCGGTGACGTCGCCACGCCATTCAACCACGCCATGAGTTGGGATACGAGCCCGGCGGACTCTGCCTACGCGGAAAGCATCGCGCGCTGCGAGGAGGTGATCCGCGTCTCCCTGCCGAAGGCTCCGCCGCCCGAGGACGTGGCGCGCACGATCGAACGCGCGCTCGGCGCCGGGCGACCCCGGGCACGCTACACCGTCGGTGAGAGCAAATGGCTGGTGCCGCTCCTGCGGCGTCTGCTTCCGGACCGACTCAGCCTGGCGCTCTTCCGGCGACACTTCAACTTATAATGACCGAATCCTCCGAAGTACTCACAGTCAAGATCAGGAAGGAGCGCGGCCCATTCCTGTGGCTGCTCCTTGCCCAGGTCTTCTTCATTTCGATCACACCGCTGGTTGCGGATACGGGGCCGGGCTGGGCGTTCCTGCTTGCGGGGGTCTTCGCCATCATCACGGCCGGAATCTTCGCGGCCCGGGATCGCCGCAGCAGCCTGATCGTATCGGTGATCTTCTTCATGCCCGCCGTGTTCGCCTGGCTCGGTCCGGACTTGCTCACGGATCGCCTCGACGACTTGTTTCGCCTCTTCAGCGCGGCAATCTGCTTCCTGTTCACATCCGCCGTCGTACTGCGCTCCATCAGTCGGCATGTAGAGGTCACTCGCGAGACGATCCTGGGCGGCATCAACGTGTACCTCCTGCTCGCCTTCGCGTTCATGATGTTGCATGCGACCATCATGATCGCGTGGCCGGACGCCTATCTCCTCAATGGCACGCCTCTCAAGCAGCAATTCGCTGCAGATCAGGATTCGCGCGGCTTCGCAACGGTGCTCTACTTCAGCTTCACCACGCTCACGACGCTGGGTTACGGCGACATCACGCCCGTACACGCCGGGGCCCGGCTGCTGACCAGCGTCCAGGCCGTTGTCGGGCAGCTCTACGTCGCGATCTTCATCGCGCGGCTCGTCAGTCTCGAGGTGAGTCAGCGCGCGTTGCGGCGCAACCCATGAGCGGGGGCGACCAAACGCCGCTCTGCGCCGAGCGCATGACTATCTCGACCCGGCACTGGCCTGGACCGGCGTGAAGGACTCCGGGCGCGGCGTAACCCTCTCGCGGCTGGGCTATGAGGTCCTGACGAGGCCCAAATCCTTTCACCTGCGCGAGCCCGCGCCGTCTGCGACTCTTCCGGGTGAAAGCCAGTCATGAAACTCTCCATCATCATCCCCTTCTTCAACGAAGAGAAGAACGTCCTGCCCGTGCTGGCGGAAGTGGCGCAGCACCACCCCGACGCCGAGATCATCGCGGTGGACGATGGAAGCCGGGACCGCACCTGGCTAATGCTCTCGACCGAGCCGGGCATCCGCACACATCGTTTCGGACGACACCTCGGGCAGAGTGCGGCCGTGTACGCGGGGCTCGTGCTCTCGACTGGCGACATCTGTGTGATCCTCGACGGTGACGGGCAGAGCAGCATCGCCGATATCAAAGCCCTGCTGGCACACTTCCCCGAGCACGATTTTGTCAACGGACGACGGCTCCACCGCCACGACACGCCTGGCCGCATCCTTGCCTCACGCGCAGCCAACTTCGTGCGCGATCTCTTGACCAATGACGGAATGCACGACACGGGCTGCACCCCAAAGGCGCTCAAGCGCGAGTGCGTCGACCATCTCGTTCCCTTCGACGGACTGCATCGCTTCATCCCGGCGCTGCTCACCAGTGCAGGCTTCCGCGGCATCGAGGTCCCGGTCGCCCACCACGCTCGACTCCACGGCCGCACGCATTATTCGAGCTGGCCTCGCGCGTTTCGTGGCCTATGGGATCTCGTGGGTGTGCGCTGGTGGATGGCTAGGCAACTCGACGTGGGCGCAATGGGGCTCTCCTCGGCGCCCGATCGCTCTCGCCTCAGGCTCGACGACGCCAGCTGCCCGGTCGACTTCAGCCGACCCGACGACTCAGGTTGAGCGCCGTCTCGACGCAGCCGTCGGTCTCGCGCAGGAGACGCCGCGCCTCGCTGCGGTCCACGCCGGCCAGCGCCATGACGATGCGCACCGCGCGGCCGCGGAGCTTGCTCGAGACGGGTGTGACGTGCGTCATCAGATTGCCGCGCACCCTGCCGAGCTTCACCATGACAGCAGTCGAGAGCGCAGCGAGAACCATCTTCTGCGCCAGCCCACCCTTCATGCGCGTGGAGCCCGCTACCACCTCGGGCCCCACCTGCGGCGCGATGGCGATCTCCACCGACTCGGCCAGCGCCGAGCGGGGATCACACGTGATTCCGATGCTGCGGGCACCCACCTCGTGCGCCGCCTCGACGGCGCCGAGCACGAAGGGCGTGCGGCCACTGGCAGACAGGGCCACCACGGCGTCCCCCATTTCGAGGCCGCGCTCCTGAAGCTCGAAGATCGCGGCCTTGGGATCGTCCTCAGCCCCCTCGACGGCGTGACGCAGCGCGCGGTCACCCCCGGCGATCACGGCTTGCACGGAGCGCGGGCTCATCCCATAGGTGGGCGGAATCTCCGAGGCATCGAGCACGCCGAGCCGACCGCTGGTGCCGGCGCCAACATTGAACCAGCGGCCACCCCCCGCCACCACGGTGGTCAGCACCTCGACGGCCTCCTCCATCTGTGGGAGCACCTCGGCGACGGCCGCGTGAGCGCGGCCGTCCTCCTCGTGGATCAGCGCCAGCACTTCGGCGACGCTGCGTTGGTCGAGATCGCACGCGGATTCGAGGATTTCCTCGGTCGGATATTCGCTGCCATGCTTCTTCGCCATCACGCGTCGTTTCGGCCCTCCCCTGCCGAGAGCTGAGGGCGAAGCAACGCGAGCGCCGGCCGCTACAATGCCGCGATGCCCTTCCGCGTCGCGCAAGAAACGCTGGAAGCGCTGGAGTGGCCGGCGGTCGTGGCGCTTCTCCAGAGTGAGTGCCGTACCGCGCAGGCGAGTGTACGGCTCGCGGATGCGCTGCGAATCGACGTCGAGCCGTCCACTCTGATTGGAGCCGAAGCGGGGTCCGACGCCGCGATGGTGACCGGGGCCTCGGCGCCTACGAGGGCAGCAACACCCATCGAGCCGAGAGTGCCCAGCCTCTTCGAATCGACACTGGCGGGCGTGGAGCGCCGGCTGGCCGAAACGAGCCAGGCGCGCGCTCTGCTGGACGACGAGCAGATTCCGCCGCTGGGTCATGCCGCCGATATCGTGCCGGCACTGCGCCGTGCCCGCATCGGGGGCGTGCTCGATCTCGCCCAGCTCAGCGAGATCCGGGCCGTGCTGCGAACGATCCACGGCCTCGCCCGCTTCCTGGCTGGCAGGTCAGATGCCGCGCCGGATCTCGCGGACATCGCCGAGACCATCGAGGAGCAGGTCGACCTCGAGGAGGAGATCGATCTCTGCCTGGATTCGGCCGGCGAGCTGCGCGACGACGCCTCGCCCGCACTCGCCGAGGCGCGTCGCCAGTCGATTCGTCTCGGCGGCGAGCTCCAGAAGCGCCTCGGCCGCTACCTGCAGAACCCCGACATCGCCAACCACCTTTCGGACAGCTATTACACCGTGCGCAACGACCGCTACGTGCTGCCCGTGAAGGCGGACTCGAAGGGAAGGGTGCGCGGCATCGTGCACGACGCCTCGCGCTCGGGCACGACTCTCTTCGTCGAGCCGGAGGGCACCGTCGACTTGAACAACCGGCGGAAGCAAGCCGAGCTCGCCATCCTACGCGAAACCCAGCGAATCCTGCGCCGGCTGAGCTCGCTCGTCGCCCAGGCATCGGCAGCGCTTCAACATGCACTGGAGTCGCTGGCGCTGATCGATCTCGCCTTTGCGCGCGGCCGTCTCTCCCAGCGCATGGACGCCACCGCACCCCAAGTCGGCAGCGACGGCACGTTCGTGCTCCCGGCACTGCGCCATCCCCTGATCGATCCAGATCAGTGCGTGTCCAACGATGTACGCCTCGGCGACGACTTCGCAGTACTGGTCCTATCCGGGCCCAACGCGGGCGGAAAAACCGTAACCATGAAGGCAGTCGCACTCTGTGCGCTCTTCGTACGGGCGGGGCTGCACGTTCCCTGTGCGTCCGGCGCACGTGTGGACCTCGTGGAGCATGTCGTCGCCGACATCGGTGACGGTCAGGACATCGGAGAGAGCCTCTCGACCTTCTCGGCACATATGGCCAACCTCTCGCACATCGTCACCTCGGCACGACGTCATTCCCTCGTCGTGCTGGACGAAATCGGCGTAGGAACGGATCCTGGCGAGGGCGCCGCCCTCGCCCAGTCGATCCTCGAGCGGCTCGCGGGCTCGGGGGCACGCGTGATCGCGACAACCCACTACAACCTTCTCAAGGAGATGGCCGATGTCGACCCCCGCTTCGAAAACGCCAGCGTAGCCTTCGATCCCGAAACGCTGGCGCCGACCTATCGGATCCAGCTGGGCTCTCCCGGTGTCTCGTCGGCCAGCGCGGTGGCGGCCCGGATGGGCATGCCGAGCGATGTGCTCGAGCGCGCGGATGGGCTGCTGCGCCGCGAGGATCGCCAGCTGGACCGCATGCTCTCGGAGCTTGCGTCGAGCCGTGCCCAGCTCGAAACCGAGCGGCAGCGCGCCGCGGAGGTGCGCGCGGAGAGCGAGGCCACGAGAAGCGAATACCGGACCCGACTCGTGCGCCTGCAGGAGCAGCGCGACAAGCTCTACCGCAGCATGCGTGAGGATCTCGACACCGCGTTCAAGCAGGCACACGCCGACGTTGCGAGCGTGATCCGCGAGCTGCAACGCGGCCCGTCATCACAGCAGGCCGCAGCGGCGCGCGAGCGGCTGCAGACACTCGAGAGCCGTGCCGAGGAGAGCGCGAGCCGCGCGGGTGTGGAGCGCAACGCGGCGCCGGTGGGCCTCATTCCCGTCGATTGGCGTCGCATCGAGCCGGGCGACGCCGTGCGCGTCGACGGCGCGGGCGAGGCGGTGCTGCTCTCGATGCCCGATCACAGGGGACGCGTGAGTGTTCGCGCCGGCGGAGCAAAGCTTCTGCTGCCCGCGGAGCGAATCGGACAGGCGTCCGCGAAGCAGCCGAGGCCCGATACCCGCAGGCATTCGACGACCAGGCCCAAAGAGGCTCGCGTGACCGTCCAGCGTGCTTTCACGGCCCCGGATGCTCTGGGCGGTGGTCGGAAGCGCTGTGATCTGCGCGGACGGCATGTCGAAGAGGCACTCGACGAGCTCGACAGCGTGCTCGATCGCGCCGCCGCCGACGGCTGTGACGAACTCTTCGTCGTCCACGGACTCGGCACGGGTGCTCTGCGCAAGGCGGTGCGCGGATTCCTACACGAATCGCGCTGGGTCTCGAAGCTGCGACCCGGCGACGACGACGAGGGCGGCGAGGGTGTCACCATCGCACTCCTCGATGGCCACCCTTAGACCCTGGAAGGCCCCTTCTGCTCTGCGCAGTTTTCACAGGATCGTGTGATAGCATTGCTGTGTAGCGGTATGGAGGGCGATCCAGTTCAGTCGGGCTGGACGAGCTTCGATTGGGCGTAGCGCCCGTCCTTGCGGCAATCCGTGCTGCGGACCGTGCCGCGGATACGGTGGATGTCCCTAGAGTACAGATCCGATCGAGCGAGCGGGTTGACAGTCACGGTGGCCGAAGGTCGCATCACCGTGGACGATGTCCGTCGTTACATCGAAGACATCGTCGCGGATCCGACCACCAACGACTGCGACGAGCTGGTGGTCCTGCGCGACGTGGACCTGAAGGAGTTCTCGGGCCACGACGTGCGAAACCTCGCCCAACACGCGTCGAAGATCTCACCCGAGCAGGCTTTCCGGACGGCGATCGTGGCCCCGTGCGACGCAGATTTCGGACTGCTGCGCATGTTCGAGGTCTTCCGCAACCGCCCGGAAGGTAAGCTTGTCGTCTTCCGCGACCTCGGCAGCGCGCAGGCCTGGCTCGGCCTGGAGAAGCTGCCCGACTGGCTCGACGAATGATCTCTCGAGTCGCTAGAGGGACAGAGAGAGAAGGAGGAATTCGTGGTAATCGGTGATCTGCTCTCCAACTCTGCCGTCCAGGCCTGGGCGATCGCGAGTGTGCTGCTCGGGCTGAAGACGATGGGAGCGGGTGTCTACACCAGCTCGCTTCGCATCCGCAATCATGTCTACAACGCGCCCGAGGACTACGTAATGCAGGGCCACGAGCCGCCGCAGGAGCCCGACGAGTCGATCGAGCGGGCGCGGCGCATCCACCAGAACGACCTCGAGGCCGGGGTGCCCTTCGGGCTGATCGGTTTCGTCTATGCGCTCACCGACCCGAGCACCGCAGCGCTCTGGATCTGCTTCGGTGGGTTCATTCTGGCGCGCACCCTGCACTCGATCACCTACGCACGCGCCCTCATGCCGCACCGCACGATCGCATTCTCGATCGGCTTCCTGATCCTGATCTGGATGGCGATCGCGTCGTTGGTGGAGCTGATCGGCTAGCGGCCGCGACGTCGTTGGCGCGGCGCTACGCGTGATCGCTGAGCAGGTCGCGCGCAGCCCGTTCGCCGGAGATGAGGGCGGACTCCGGGCCCGGACCGATCAGGTAGTCACCCGCGTAGTAGAGCCTACGGCTCTCTTTGCGTAGATCGGCCTCGACACGGCGGAAGCGGTCGAGCGCCCGATACGCACCGACCTCGAAGCGAGCGGCCCCGTCGACACGTCGGTAGAGGCGCTGGTGGTGGACCCTGGCCTCCAGACCGGGTAGCAGACGGGCGAGACCGTGAAGAAGCCCCTTCGCGAGGACGTCGTCCGGTGCGGACGCATTCGCGCGCGCGAAGCGCTCGGTGGCGCGCACGCTGGCGAGGCCAGCGCCGACCGGCGCACGGCCCCCGGCGATTCCCGGCTCCAGGACCACGGAATCCATCGGCAGGTCCTCGCAGTGCGGAACGCGGATGCGTTGGGGCAGCCCACTCGGCGGGTGATCCAGCGCAAGTACCAGGGTGACCTCCGCCGACTGCTGCACACCCGCCAGGAAGTCACGCTCGGCGGGCGAGACGACGAGGTGCGCGATGCGGCCCGCCTCCACGGCCGACGTCGCCAACACCACTGCATCCGCCTCGAGCTCGCCGCGTCCGCCCGAGTGTCCCTGGCACACCAAGGAGAATCCGCCGGAAGGAACCTCATCAACGCGAACGACCTCGACCTCGCGCCGAATCGAGAGACGTTCGTTCAACGCATTCACGAGCGAATCGAGACCGCGCCGCATGGTCCCGTGACAGACACTCGTTCTGCACCCGGTCGCGCGGGCCTTCCAGAGCAGGAGCGCGGTGACACGAGAGAGCTCGTGCTCGTCGGCTGCAAAAGTATCGGTGACCTCCGGCGCTACCCAGCGCTCGAGCACGCTCGGCCCGAAGTAGAGGCGAATGAAGTCGGCCACGCTGCGAAAATCGAGGCTCGCAGCACGCTCGGGCGCCGCCAAGTCGAGCATCGGCGCGTAGCGCGAAGTGAGTCGCGCCCAGCGCACCAGCCGAGCTGCATCCCGCCAGCGCACACCTGGAATCTGGGCCACGCCGCCCAGGCTCTGGGGATCGATGGGCTGCGCACGCCCGTCGTTCACCTGCGTGATCTGCAGCGGGCGCAAGGGCAGGAGCTCGCCCCGCAGGCCCAGCTCATCGATCCAGGCGAGCAGCCGCACGTCGCCCGAGTGCAGAGTGTGGAGCGAGCGGTCCAGACAGAAGTCGTCCACCCACTCGCCGCCCACGCCACCACCGATCCGGTCACGGCGTTCGAGCACGCTGACCTCGTGACCCGCACGCTTGAGACGCCATGCGGCCGCCAGTCCCGCCAAACCGGCTCCCACCACCACCACATTCTTGCGTTCGGAATCGGACACAGATGATTCTCCCGGGCCGGGGACGGTAGCCGGAATCGGCGCGCGGGCCGCCTGCTCTATCCAACCGACCTGCGCCGCTCCAGCTCCGCGACCACGTCCGCGAGGGTCTCGAAAGGATGATGATGAACACCGCGCTCGCTCAATGCGGGGGCCAGGGAGTCCTTGGCGAATACCAGGTCCGCGGCCAGCGCGCCGCAGAGATCCGAGACACGCCCGTTGCCCACGTGGACGCAGAATGCACCG
>JAFDDH010000116.1 GCA_019310975.1 Deltaproteobacteria bacterium
CCAGCGGGATGCCCTGGGGCATGGTGAGCGTCGCGTACACGATATCACCGTCTACGCTCGGGAAGAACTGGTATCGCATGCGCCCGCTGCTGAAGAGGGCGCCGGTGAGGATCGCGATGCCCACCGCGATTGCGGCGGTCACGTAGCGCCACTCGATGGCGCGCGCGAGTGCGCGGCCGTAGTGGACACGCGCCAGCTCTGTGAGGCCGTCCGACATGGCACCTTGGAAGCGGGTCCAGCGAGCCACGAAGGCATTTGGCCGACCGCGTTTGGAGCGCGTGCGGCGGTGCGCGAGGTGAGTCGGCAGAATCAGCTGCGACTCCACCAGCGAGAAGGCGAGGCAGAGGATCGCTGTGACACCGATTACGGCGAAGAAGCTCCCCATGCGGCCCGGCACGAGGATCAACGGGATGAAGGCCGCCACCGAGGTCAGGACCCCGAAGAAGACCGGCACGTAGACCTCCTGGGTGCCGCGGATGGCCGCTTCGATCTGGGTCTCGCTGCTCTGCTCGTGGGTGTGGACGCTCTCACCGATCACGATGGCGTCGTCGACCAGGATGCCGAGCACCAGAATGAAGGCCATCACGGTCAGTGTGCTGATGGTGATGTCCAGCGCGGGGAAGAACATGAGCGCACCGAGCAGCGAGATGGGCACGCCGGCGACGACCCACATCGCGAGACGGAAGCGGAGGAAGAGTGCCAGTACGGCGACCACCAGCAGCAGACCGCTGCGGGCGTTGCGCAGCAGCGCGTCGAGACGCGCGACCAGGTCCGTCGACTGATCGTCGAAGACGGTGACGTCGATGCCCTCGGGTACGGTCGGGCGATAGCCTTCCGCCCAGCCGTAGACCCGGTCGGCGATCTCCAGGATGTCCTCATCGCCGACGCGCTCGACCTTGATCACGACGGCGGGTACGCCGTTCAGCCGCGCGCGCAGATCGATGTCCTCGAAGCCGTCGCGCACGATCGCGATCTCGTCGAGACGGACACTGGTGCCGTCCTGGCGCGTCAACACCACGATCTCACCGAACTCGGGGCCGTGGTAGGCCTGGCCGATGGAGCGCAGCAGGATCTCGCCGCCCTCGGTCTTTACCGAGCCGCCGGGCAGGTCGAGCGAGGAGGCGCGGATCGCGTTGGCGATGGTCTCAATCGTCAGCCCGAAGCGCCGCAGGTGCTCCTCGGGCACCTCGATGGAGATCTCGTAGGGGCGCGAGTAACCGAGGCTCACCTGCGATACCCCGGGCAGCTGCGCGATCTCGTCGCGGGCTCGCTGCCCCAGAACACGCAGCGTTCGTTCGTCGGTCTGCCCCGAGATGGCCAGCTGCAGGACAGGACTGCGCATCATGACTTTCGAGATAACGGGCTGCTCCGCCTCGTCGGGGAAGGTATCGATGCCGTTTACCAGATTGTCGATCTCGGCGAGCGCGGCGTCGGTGTCCGAGCCGATCACCAGCTCGATGGTGACGATGCAGTTCCCCTCGACCGCGAGCGAGGTGATGCGATCGATGTCCGTGGTGCCCTCGATTTCCTCCTCGACACGGATGCAGATTGATTCCTCGACCTCCTCGGGCGCCGCGCCGGGGTACTCGATGCTGACTCGGACGAGATCGGTGTCGATACTCGGAAACTCCTCCTGCGGGATCATCGGGAGCGCCATCAGCCCGCCGGCAACCAGGACCAGCATCAGCAGATTGGCGGCGACGGGGTTGTGGACGAACCACGCGATGACGCGGCTCACGGGCCGCCCTCTCCACCTGCGTGGGTCGCGACGCTCTCGTCGATCGGTCGCACCTGCATGCCGTCGACCACCACCTGCAGCGGCGAGAGGCAGATTCGCTCGCCGGGAGCGAGATCGGCGCGCAGCAGCACGTCGTCGCGATCGATGCGCAGCACGTCAGCGGTGCGCGTGTACAGGCGATCCTGGCCGTCCACCACCAGGATGCGCTTGTCGTCGCGCACCGCCGAGCGCGGGAGGACGAGGACGTCCTCGGCCACGGGGCCGTCGATCTCGGCCTGCACGAAGAGGCCGACGGCCAGCGGCGCGCGATCCGATGTCGCACCGCCCCGATCGGCTGGGGTCCCGTACGGATCCTCGACGCGTGCCACCACGTGCACCATGCGGCTGCGCGCGTCGATCTCGCCCTCGGTGCGGACGATGCGTCCGATCCACTCCTGGTTGGCACCGGCGAAGCGTGCGCTGAGCCGCACCTTCGGTCCCCGCTCGCCTTCCAGTGTGCCCCGGCCCATCGGAAGATCGAGATAGGCGAGCTGCTGGTCGGCCAAGGGCAGCCTGATCTCGACGAAGTCCGTGGCGTAGAGCTTTGCGATGGGTGCGCCCCGGCTCACGAATTGACCGAGGTCCACGTTCTCCTCGCGCACGCGGCCCGCGTAGGAGGCGCGGATCTCGGTGCGGGCGAGATCGCGTTCCGCCTGCTCGAGGGTGACGCGCGCGGCCTCGAGCCCAGCTGCGGCGACGCGGGCGGCGCGCAGTGCGTTCGAGAGCTGGGACGGGCTGTTGGCGCCCTTGCGCGACAGGCCCTGCTGGCGGCGCAGCTCGGACTGGGCGTGCTCGAACTCGCTGCCCAAGCGAGCGGTGTCGGCGCTCGCCAGCGCGACACTGGCCTCGTAGTCACGCGGGTCGATCCGCAGCAGGGGCTCGTCCTGCGCGAAGAAGCCGCCGGAGACGAGCGCCGGCGAGACCCATACGACGGGGCCAGAGACCTCGGGCACGAGATCGCTCTCGGTGCGTGGCGCCACGGTGCCCTGACTGCGGACGCGCAGGCGCACGTCCTGCGGCTGTGCGTCGATGACGCGCACGACCCGCAGCGACTTCTCGGGCGCCACGCTCTCGACGGGCGGCGCCGATGCGATCAGCACGAAGGCGCCGACGGCGGCGACGCAGAGCACGGCGAAGGGGATGATGATCTTTCGGCGGTCCATCAGTGGGCTCCCCGGGCGCTTTGGGCTCCGCTGGCGCCGAGCTTGCGTGGCTCGGCACGTGCGGCCTCGAGGACTGCGACGGCGTGTTGCCGTAGGAAGGCGGCGAGCTCGAGGATGGCGTCCGCGGCCTCGGAGCCATCGCGCGCCTCGAGGGCGTCGGCGAGACGGCGCAGGGCGGGCTTGCGCTTCGGGGCTTCGGGCGTGAGCAGGCCCTCGTGGTCCTCGAGCCGTTCCAGGAAGTGTGTCTTCACCCCGCGGCGCACCAGCGAGAGGACCGAATTGCCGCTGGCCTCGACGAAGAGGTCGCTCAGCTGGTGCATGGTCTCGTGGCGGGCCTTCGCGTCGAGCGCGTCGTCGAGCATGCGGTCGATCAGCGTGCGGGCCCGCGCCCGCTGGGCCTCGTCGGCGCGCTCGACGCCGAGTCTCGCGGCGTGGGCGAAGAGACCGCTGAAGACCTCGAGTACCTCGTCGACGATGTGGGGATCCGGCGGATCCTCGAGCGCCAGCAGGTGCTCGACCACGTCGAGACTGGCGTTCTGAATCGGGCAGACCCGCGCGCCGCCGGGCCGGATCTCCGCCAGGCCGAGCTGCTCGAGCTTCTTGAGTGCCTCGCGCACCGTGCCGCGGTGGGCCTCGAAGCGATCCGCGAGGTCCCGCTCTGAGGGCAGTCGCTCGCCCTCGCGGAAGCGGCCGCGCAGGATTTCGTCGCGCAGGGTGGCTGCGATGATTTCGTTTCGGGGAGGACCGGGCATTCGGGCTCTCGCTTTGCTCAGGGGGACAAGAGCAAGATTTGGTCGGACCAAATTGGTCGGACCAAATTAGCCTCGAGAGGTCCCGGCGGCAACCCCGCTGCGCTCGAGAACTCAGCGCGTGGCGCGCGATCGAGTGCGTGCGTGGGCGCGGCCGGAAGATCGACTGCAGCGGCTAGGACGCCTCGCGGTCGAGCAGCGTACGCAGGCGCGCAAGCAGGGCGTCCGCGGTGAAGGGCTTCCGCAGCAGATCCGTCCCTTCCAGCTCGAGGGTACCCTCGCGATCCTCGGGATGGCCGGACACGAAGAGGATCGGGAGGTCCGGGCGCAGTGCGCGCAGGCGGCGGGCCATCTCGCCGCCCCCCAGGTTGGGCATGATCACGTCGGTCACGACGATGTCGACCGGTGTCGTCTCGCTGGTCACCAGTGCGAGCGCCTCCTCGCCGTCCCGCGCCTCGATGACCTCGTAGCCGGCCCGCTCGAGGATGCGTCGGCCGAGGCGCCTCACCGCGGGCTCGTCCTCGACGAAGAGCACCCGCTCGGATCCGACACCGGATGTCGGATCGGGTGCGCTCTGGTGCGGGGCGGCCTCCTCGCTGGCGGCGGGGAGCCAGAGCTGGAAGCGCGTGCCCTTTGCCGGTGCACTCTCGACCTCGATGGCGCCGGTGGCCTGCTCGATCACGCTGTAGACGATGGAGAGTCCGAGCCCCGTGCCCTTGCCCGGCTCCTTCGTGGTGTAGAAGGGATCGAAGATGTGTCGCTGTGTGCGCTCGTCCATGCCCTCGCCGGTGTCCGAGAAGCCGATGACGACGTAGCACCCGGCACCCGGCAGTCGCAGGCGTGCAATCTGCGCCGCATCCGGCTCGCAGAGCGCCGTGCCGACGTGCACGCTCCCGCCGGTCGGCATGGCGTCACGAGCATTCGCGGCCAGGTTGACGACCACCTGATCGAATTGGTGGGGATCGCCACGAACCCAGGTCTTCGCGGGTAGCAGGTCGTACTCGAGCTGGATGTCCTCGCCGAGTATGCGCGAGAGCAGTGGCCGCAGGGCGCGGAGCGTCGAGTTCAGGTCGACGACACGCTCCTCGAAGGGCTGTCGTCGGCTGAACGTGAGCAGCTGCCGTGTGAGAGCCGCAGCGCGCTCGGCGGCGTCGTGGATGTCCTCGATGTCCACGTGCAGCTCACTGCCCGCCTCGAGATCGCGTAGGATCGGCCGGCTCAGACCGAGGATCACCGTGAGCAGGTTGTTGAAGTCGTGGGCGATGCCGCCGGCGAGTCGCCCCACCGCCTCGAGCTTCTGCGACTGTGCGAGCTGCAGCTGGCTCTCGCGCAGCGCGAGCTCCATCGCCTGCCTTCGTCGCGCGCTCATCAGAATCTCGCCAATCAACCGGAGTAGAATGATTTCGTCTTCGCTCCACGTGCGTGGCTCGAGGCACTCGAAGCCGATCACGCCGGACACGACGTCACCCGATCGCACCGGGATCGAGAGGATCGAACGGACGCCACGACCCTCGAGCGTCGCGCGCTCGATCAGAGCCTCGGGAGGCAAATCAGCGATGTCCGGGTAGTGGAGCATCACGCCGCTCCGAATCGCTTCGCGTCCCCACGTGGATGGACCTGGCGATCGCTGCGTCATCCGATCCGAGTACCACTCGCTAAAGCTGCCGCGGTCCCCCGGGCCACTCGAAAAGTTGCCGAGGTAGGCACGATCGGCGCCCGTCAGCTGCGCGGTGTCCTCGAGCGAGCGGATGATTTCGTCACCGAGCTCGTCCTCGCGCAGACCCAGCAGCCGGCGTGAGAGCCGCGCCACTGAGCGCTCGAGCTCCAGCTGCCGCTCGAGAGCCTGCTGTGCCTCGACTCGCTCCGTGATGTCGATGCCGATGGAGACGAATCGCGGCAGACCATCCGCGCCCCGGTAGGCGCGCCCCGAGTTCTCGTACCAACGCCACTCGCCGTTCCTGTGCCGCAGCCGATGGATCGAGTGGGACGGCACGGATTGCCTGAAGGAGCGTTCGAACTTCTCGCGTGAGATCCGGTTGTCGTCGGGATGGATCAGCTTCTCGGCGCTCTGACCGAGCAGCGACTCCGGCGTATAGCCGAGCTTTACCTCATAGCTCGGGCTCACGTAGCAGTAGCGGCCCTTCGAGTCGAACTCGGCCACGAGCTCGGTCGCCTCCTCGGTGATGGTACGGAAGCGTTCTTCGCTCTCGCGCAGCGTGCCCTCGGTCTGGCGTCGGCGCATCGCGTTGGCGAAGACTTCGCCCAGCAGCGAGAGCGAGCGCAGCTCTTCCTCGCTCCAGCTACGCTCTTGATGGATTCGCTCGAAGACCAGACACGCGTACATCTCATCCCCCGGGTGGAGGGGGAAGGTGACGAGCGAGCGCACACCGCGTGCCTCGAGCCGATTGCGCTCCTCGCTGGCCTCCGCGGGCAATACATCCAGGCTCGGCACGTGGACGAGCTTCCCCGCGATCAGCTCGCGCCGCGACCATGCGAAGGCATCGCTGTCCTCGATCGGGTGCGGGGGCGCCTCGTCCTCGGTCGGCCAGCTGCAGGTCCAGGGTGTCGGCGATCGCGCGTAGTCGACGAAGATGAAGAATGCGCGGTCGGCCTGGGCGAGATCTGCGGCGCTCGCCAGCTCCTCGCGCACCGCTTTCTCGATGGCCAGATGATCGAGGCAGAGCAGTGTGCGCGAGATGCGCGCGATCTTCTGATAGATCCGCAGCTCTTTTGCGAGCGCGTCCTGGGCAGGCGATCCGGACCGCCGATCTATTGCGGGTCGCGATAACCCAGTTTCCCCCATCGGATGAGAATAGGCGCCTCTCCCATCGGGCGGCAGGCCGTCGGGCACAGTCCAGCTTGCCTGCCCCAAGGGGTGAGAAGGTCGACGCCTGGACGGTGTACGCCATCTCGGGTCAGGCTCCAGGCTCGATCGTCCGTGGCAGCAATCGGATCCCGGCGGAGGACGATCGACCGGCCACGAGCGAGATGGCCCAGCAACCATCCTGGCTTTTCGTCATCGGCTCCGACACGCGCGCCAGCCGAATCCGGGCGAGCACGAGCGCTGGGGTTGCGAGCTCCGCCTCGACTCGCGGATGCCAGAAACTCGCCTTCGGAATACGCACGATCTCGAGGCGCTGCAGAACGACACCCGGGATCACATCGGTGCCGCCGAGCTCCATCCCTGCTGCCAGACCGGTGTCATTGGAGGCCCTCTCCGGATGCCCTGCTGACAGAATACTGTCAGCATCGATTGCCTATCCTGATCGTCGTCCACACATCCTTTGGGCCTCAAGTCTGTGAAAAATAGAGGGATTCTTATGATTCAAAGCCAAGATTCCAACCCTTATCCGGTTGTGCGATTCGAGGTGATGGGGCAGCATGCTGACATGCTGCGCTCTTTCTACGCCGAGCTACTCGGCTGGCGCTTCCGGATGGTTCCGCCCATGCAGCACTACGCCATCGTCGAGCGAAAGGAGGGCGCACAGGGCATTCCCGGCGCCGTTGGCCAGACGGGTCCGGGCCATCCGAACTGGATGACTTTCTACAGCCTGGTCCCCGATCTGCCCGCAGCCATCGAGTGTGCGAAGAGGCTCGGAAGCCAGGTTCTGCTGCCCCCGGTCCGACAGGGTGACACCACCATCGCGGTGGTGTCCGACCCCGAAGGTCACCCGGTGGGGCTGTGCGCGGCGAGCGTATAGGGCTCGCGCGGAGGCCATGCGACGCGCCGATCGACTCTTCCAGCTGGTCCAGACGCTTCGCACCCGGCGCTTTGCGACGGGCCAGCAGCTCGCCACCACGCTCGGCGTGTCCAAGCGCACCGTCTACCGTGACGTGGCGGATCTCGTCGGATCCGGCGTCCCGATTCGCGGTGAGGCCGGCGTCGGCTATCAGCTCGAGCGAGGCTTCGAGTTGCCCCCGCTGAGATTCACCAGCGAAGAGCTCGAAGGCCTGGCCCTGGGCGCACGCTTCGTCTCCGCCTGGGGAGATCCCGAGCTGGCTGCCGCGGTGGGCACTGCGATGACGAAGATCGAGGCCGTGATCCCGGACGCGCTGCGCCGTGCGCTGCTCGACACGCCGCTCTTCACACCCGGATTCGAGCGCGCCGCCGAGATGGCCGCAAACGTCGGCGTACTACGCCGCGCCATCGCGGAGCGGCGCGTGATCCACTTCGGCTACACGCGTGGCGACGGCCAGCGGAGCCAGCGCGACGTGCGTCCGCTCGGGCTCTATTTCTGGGGCAGGAGCTGGACGGTGGCCGCCTGGTGTGAGCTGCGCGCCGATTACCGCAGCTTCCGGCCGGATATGATGGACGAGCTCGTCGTGCTCGATCGCACCTTCGATCCGGGCGAGGGATACAATCTCGATCAATTCATCGAGGGCGCGGAGTGGCTGCGCGAAGGTCGCGGAACCAGGACCCCGGGTCTGGAGCGATAGGCGTGTCGCCGCGCGGCCTGCTGGCGGGGATCGGGCTCCTCTCGATTCGAAGCGACCCGATGGCGTGAGCCGTGCGCGGGCGCGACAGTAGGTCCCAGCCCCGGAAGGATGCCATGGATCTGAAGGTCACTCGCTACGAGATCGACGACGGCATCGCGACCCTGACCCTGAATCGGCCCGAACGCCTCAACTCGTGGACGGGTCGGATGCACACCGAATACCGCTGGATCCTCGAACAGGCTGATGACGATCGCGACGTGCGCGTGGTGGTCGTGACCGGCGCCGGCCGCGGCTTCTGCGCCGGCGCCGACACCGCAGCACTCGAGACCCACGTTCTGCGCGGTGGCTACGATGCCGGCACGCCCGAGGATCTGCCCATGCCGGGCTACGGCATCCGCCCGGAGTTCGACGCGGACTTCGCGTTTCAATTCGGGCTGAAGAAGCCGATCATCGCCGCCATAAACGGCCCGGCAGCGGGCGCCGGTTTCTCGATCGCCTGCTACGCGGACCTGCGTTTCGCCGTGCGCGGCGCGAAGCTCACGACCGCGCACGGGCGGCTTGCGTTGCCCGCCGAGTTCGGACTCTCGTGGCTCTTGCCGCGTATGATCGGGCTCACGAAGGCGAACGACCTGCTGCTCTCCAGCCGGGTCTTCCTCACCGACGAGGCCATGGAGCTCGGGCTGCTGAACGCGCTGCTCGGGCCCGACGAGCTGATGCCGCACACCTACGCGTACGCGCGCCGCCTCGTCGACGAGGTCTCGCCCGGCTCCCTGGCCGCCACCAAGCGGCAGATCTACACGGATCTCCACCGCGATGCGGCCAGCGCGGTGCGCGGCGCCCAGGATCTGCTCGAGCGCATGATGAAGCAGGACGACTATCGCGAGGCCGTGGCGGCCTGGATGGAGAAGCGCCCGCCGCGTTGGAAGGTGGAATGAGCGAGGGCGCCGTTCCGAGAGCGTGCTGCGGGCCGCCTATGCCCGGTGTCGACCGAGCATGAACGATGCGACGACGCCTCGCTGGTCTCCTCCGGGACTGCCGGCTCCCCCACCGGCCGTGGCGGTGGCCGTGCTCGTCTTGCTCTCGTGGCCTCTGATCTTCTTTGGGCTCTCGCGCTATGGCGTCGTGAACGCCGACGAGGCCTTCTACCACGACATCGCCTGGACGATGCTCGAGACTGGCGATTGGTTTCGGCTGCGCACGGGCCCCGGCGAACATGTCTACGACACCTTCGCAAACGCGCCGCTCCAGTACTGGCTACGGGGTTTGGCGATCTCGCACGTGGGGCCGGACATGCTGGGGATGCGGATCGTCACCGCGCTCTCGGCGCTGCTCGCCGTGCTGGCCACGTACGTGCTGACGCTGCGCGTCGGAGGCCGGCGCGCGGCCTTCCTGGGCGGGCTCGTCCTGCTGACGAGCTTCCAGTTTCTATACCTCCACTCGGCGCGAACCGGTGAGCTCGAACCCGGCGTGTGTCTGCTGCTGGTGCTGATGGCGCACTTCTTCCTGCGAGCCACCCTGGAGCCGGATCGCGGCTTTGTGGCCCACCACGTCGTGCTCGCTCTCCTGGTCGGATGGAAGGCACCCGTCGCGCCCGTCCCGGTGATCGCCGAGCTCGCGTGTTTTGCACTCATCCCCGAGGTGCGGGCGCGGCTGCCTGGTTGGCTTCGCACCGGCATCTTCGTTCTGCCCTTTGCGCTCGTGTGGCACGTTGGGCAGGCCTTTCGGCTCGGGTCCGTGCTCCCGGAAATCATCCTTCAGATCGGTCAGAGCGCGGGCGGTGCGGACGGGCATGGCCCCACCCACCGAGTGTTCTACTACGCGCACAAGCTGCTCTTTGGTGGCTTTCCATACTCACTTCTCCAGCCCATCGCGCTGGCTGCACTCGCCGGGCGTGCGCTGCGCGGCCGCGCAATCGGGCGGCCGACACCGCTTGCGCTTCGCGTCTTATGCCTCTACACGCTGGCAATCCTGCTCTTCTACGTGGCGATCTCGAAGACCGGTCCCTGGTATGTCGTGCACGCGATGCCCTTTCTGGCGATCCTCGTGGCGCTCTGGCTCACGGGCCTGCAGGAGCGCGGGCTCTCGTGGGCAGTCGTGCTCTCCATCGCGGTCGCACTTTCGCTGCTCTTCTGGCTCGCACCGCCCTTGGCCGGTTACAATCCCTTCGAGCGCAGCGCGATCGCGATCGGTATGCCGCTTGGGTGGCGGACGTTCGGGGCACTGCAACCGCTTCCGGCGGTGCTCGCTACGGCCGGCGTGTTGCTCGTGCCACTCTCTCTTGCGAAGCGGCGGCTGGGAGCCCGGTTCTCGCCGCTCTTGGCGCTGATGCTGGCGGTGGTCTTCATCGGCTACGCGCTCGTGCGATGCCTGTTGCCGCTCGCCTACGTGGATCATCTCTCGCCACTCGCCACGATGGCGGCGAACCTGGATGAGCGGCGTCGTGCAGGTGCGGCGATTCCGCTGCCCATCGAGCTCCCGCCCGCGCACCCGTGGACGGTCCACTATTATTTTGGTCGCGACTACCTCATGCAGTTCGCGCGCGACCCGAAGAGCGGCACACCGCCCGCACAGAGTCGCTTCGTCCTCATCGAGTCTCGGGCAGGTAGCCGAGCGCGCGAAGCCGCGCCTGCTCTTCGGCACTGAGGGTACGCGGCTGGACTCCCAGCGCCCTCCTGGCTGCCCGTGCTCGCACCAGCTCGCGGTAGCGTGCAGTGCCAGCGCCGGGATCCCGGGCGAGGTTGCGCGTGAGCTCCGGATCGGCGTTGGCATCGAAGAGCCAGCTCGCACCAGGATGGTAGGTGCGGATGCCCGCTACCCGCGGCACTCCACCCCGCCGATCGACACGGATCCCGAACTGTCCGGAGCGAAGCGCATGGGCGAAGTGGACGTCACCGTCGCGGAAGCCGAGCTGGTCGAGGCCGGCCTCGGCGAACCATACGCGACGGCTGGGATCGGGATCGAGCTGCGAGTCGAGAAGATCGCGGCCCGGCAGGGTGGCCGTCCGACCTGTGATGGCGCGAAGAATCGACGGCAGGATATCGATCGTCGTCACGCGCGCAGCGCTGCGAACACCACGTGGCGCACCGGGTAGCGAGGCGATCAGGGGAACACGCAGACTTGCCGGGAAGAGGCCAGCATGCTGATACCAGACGTCCTGTTCACCGAGCGCTTCGCCGTGATCGGAGGTCACTACGATGATGGTTCGCTCTCGCTCGCCGCTCGCATCGAGCGCCGCGAGCAGTCGCCCCACCAGATGATCGGCGTAGCCAACACCCGCCCGGTACATGGCGTCGATGTATTCGCGGTTCGTGACTCCCGCCAGCCAGTCGAGCGGAACGGGCGGATCGCCGCGGAAGACGGGGAAGCTGGGTGGGTCGATGTCGGGGCTGGGAATGATGAAGCCGCGTTCGGCCCACTCACCCTCCAGGAAGGAACCCGGCGGCCAATAGGGTGTGTGCGGATCGAAGAGATGGATCCAGAGGAAGAAGGGGCGAGAGCCCTCGCGCTCCCACTGCGAGAGCCACTCCAGTGCGGGCTCGAGGGCGTGACGGCCGTCCTGGCCGTCGCCGGGCACGGCGGGACGGAAGCGGTCGAAGCCCTGGCCGAAGCCGACCCCCACTCCGAGGTGGTCGACACTCACGGAGGCCGCGGTCTGCAGCCCGAGGCCACGCAGCGCCTCGGCGAGGGTGCGGTGCTCGTCGGCCAGCTGTGAGTGGTTGCTGGTCGTACCGTGAAGGATCACCGGTAGACCCGTCAGGATGGAGGCATGGGCGGCGCTGGTCGTGGTGGCCGGACTCCAGGCATTCTCGAACGTGATGCCGGTCTCGGCCAGTGCCGCGAGGTGTGGTGCGATCGCGTGGTCCGATGCGACGTCGGCACGCGTCGTGTCGAGCGTGACGAGCACCACATTGGGCGGTCGCGGTCGGTCGTCGCCTGCCAGCAGCAGGACCTCGCCGAGCAGGGCACCCCGCGGCGCAGGCCCCCCATCCGGCTCGAATGAGAAGTGAAATGAGACGTCCTGTCCACTCCGATTGGCGATCGGCACGCTGAGCGTCTGCCAATGGTCGGCCGGATCGATGGCGGTGCGGAGCAATCTCGAAGATGCGGATTCGCCGCGGTCGAGGGACTCGATCGAGACCAGCAGCGTCGCAGGTCGCCTCTGCTGCGCCTGGCCGGGCTCTACCGCAACCGATAGCTCGAGTCGTGCCGCATCGGGGATTCGAGCGGGCATCGACACGCGATCGCCGACCGGAATCCGCCACGCCCGGCGCGCCTCGCCGCCGACCACGACCCACTCGCTGGCGGCCATCCCCGACTCGGGCTCGAGGTGGACAACGTGATCGAAGCGCGCGGCGTCCCCCCCCCCACAGCCCACGACAACCCCAATGGCGATGAGGAGCCAGGAGCCCGACACGTGAGCGAGTCTTCCGGGAGCCACACCGGCAAGGCTACCAGAGGCGTGCTCGGATCGAGCACGGGTCCGCGACGCGACCGCGCTACTCG
>JAFDDH010000117.1 GCA_019310975.1 Deltaproteobacteria bacterium
GGCGACGCAGCCGAAGGAGGAAGGGAAATGTTGCAGGTGAGTAACAGCCCCGCGTGGTGGGCGTGACAGGGTTCGAACCTGTGACCCTCTCGGTGTAAACGAGATGCTCTAGACCAGCTGAGCTACACGCCCACGAGCCGCACCGGCGGCTGTGCGGGGCTCAGTTTACCCCAGCAGGATGGGGCACGTCGGTGGTCGGTGCGACACCGGCTGGGCGCGGGACCTCGTAGATCTCATCCAGCTCGTGGATGCCGGATTGCAGGAAGGTCTCGGGGTCGGGCACGGCGAGTGCATGGGAGAGCACCTCGTCCATGTGATCGACCAGGATGATCTCGAGGTTCTTCTTGATCACCGCCGGGAGATCCTTCAGATCCTTCTCGTTCTCCTTCGGGATCATCACCGTGCTCACTCCACCGCGATGGGCCGCGATGAGCTTCTCCTTGGGACCGCCGATGGGCAACACGCGGCCACGCAGGGTGATCTCGCCCGTCATGGCCACGCTGGATTTCACCGGCACACGCGTCAGCGCCGAGGCGATGGTGGTGGCCAGGGTGATGCCCGCGGAGGGACCGTCCTTGGGCGTCCCGCCGTCGGGCACATGGATGTGGAGATCCACCTTGGTGTAGAAGTCTCGCGTGAGGCCCAGCTGCTTGGCGCGCGAGCGGATATACGACATCGCGGCACCCGCGGACTCCTGCATGACCTCGCCCAGGCGCCCAGTGATCTGAAGCTTGCCCTGTCCGGCGGTGACCGAGACCTCGGTCTGTAGCAGCTCGCCACCGACATCCGTGTAGGCGAGCCCGGTGGTGACACCAATCCGATCCTCGGTCTCGGTCTTGCCATAGCGGTAGCGCCGCACGCCGAGGTACTTCTTCACGAGCTTCGGTGTGACCTTGGTCTTCTTGTAGGCGTCGCCCTGGCTCACCACCTCGCGCGTGACCTTGCGCGCGATGGACGCGAGCTCCCGCTCGAGACCGCGCACGCCGGACTCGCGCGTGAAGTGGCGGATCACCTCGAGGATCGCGGCATCGGTGTACGCGATCTTGGTCTCGTCCAGGCCGTTGTTTTCGCGCACTTTGCTGATCAGGTGGCGCTTGGCGATCTCGAGCTTCTCCGACTCGATGTACCCGGGGATCTGGATCACCTCCATGCGGTCCTGCAAGGGCCGCGGGATCTCGCTGAGCACATTGGCTGTGCAGATGAACATCACGCGCGAGAGGTCGTAGTCGGTGTCCAGGTAGTGATCGTTGAAGGTGTGGTTCTGTTCGGGGTCGAGAACCTCGAGCAGGGCTGCCGAGGGATCGCCGCGGAAGTCCATGGACATCTTGTCCACCTCGTCGAGCAGGAAGACCGGGTTGCTGGTGCCGGCCTTCTTGAGGCTCTGGATCACCTTGCCCGGCAAGGCGCCGATGTAGGTGCGCCGATGGCCGCGGATCTCTGCCTCGTCGCGCACGCCGCCGAGGCTGATGCGGATGAAGTCACGCGCAGTGGCTCGCGCGATCGATTTGCCGAGCGAGGTCTTGCCCACGCCCGGCGGACCCACGAGGCAGAGGATCGGACCCTTCATCGTCTTGACCAGGGTCTGTACCGCCAGGAACTCGAGAATCCGCTCCTTCGGCTTGTCGAGCGCGTAGTGGTCGGCTTCGAGAATCGCCTCGGATTCGTCGATGTCGGCGCACTCCTCGGCATACTTCTGCCAGGGCAGCCCGAGCATCCAGTCGATGTAGTTGCGGACGACGGTCGCCTCGGCGCTCATCGGCGACATCATCTTCAGCTTCTTGATCTCCTTCTCGACGCGCTCGCGCGCCTCGTCGGGCATCTTCTTGGCCTCGAGCTGCTCGTCGAGCTCGCCAAGCTCATTCTTGAACTCGTCGCGATCACCGAGCTCCTTCTGGATCGCGCGCATCTGCTCGTTGAGGTAGTACTCCTTCTGCGAGCGCTCCATCTGCTTCTTGACGCGGCCGCGGATCTTGCGCTCGACCTCGAGCACCTCGATCTCGGCCTGCATCCGCCCGAAGACGTCCTCGAGGCGTTCGAAGGGACCGGTCAGCTCGAGCAGGCCCTGGCGTTCCTCGAGCTTGAGATTCAGGTGCGCGACGATCGTATCCGCGAGCTTGCCGGGATCCGTGATGGCGCCAATCGTGCTCTGCAGCTCCGGCGGCACCTTCTTGTTCAGCTTGACGTAGGACTCGAAGGTCGAGTGCACGGTGCGCACCAGCGCGTCCGACTCGGGGGTGTCCACGAGCGCGTCGGGCAGCTCCTCGCAGCGCACGGAGAAGTAGGGCTCGTTGCTCTGGAATGACTGGATGCGCGCCCGGGTCTTGCCCTCGACGAGCACCTTGACGGTGCCGTCGGGCAGCCGCAGCAGCTGAATGATGCTGCCGAGTGTGCCGACCGGGAAGATATCCTCGGCGGTCGGCTCCTCCTCGCCGGCCTGTCGCTGTGCGGAGAGCATCAGCTCGCGCGAGCCCGCCATGGCATCATCCAGCGCCTGGATGGACTTCGTTCGCCCCACGAAGAGCGGCACCACCATGTGGGGGAAGACGACGATGTCGCGCAGCGGCAGGAGCGGAACGACCTTTGCGTCGCTCGGCTCCGCCGGGCCCGGCTCGTCGCCGGGTTGCTCGTCGTCGTTCTTGAAGAAGACCATTCTGTCTCTGTGTCCTTCCCGGCTCCGGCCGGCCCGATCAGGCCGACTCCGCCTCCCGCTTCAGAACCAGCAGCGGATCGGCGCTCTGGGTGATGACTTCCTCGCCGACCACGCACTCCTCCACGTCATCGCGCGAGGGAAGCTCGTACATGAGCTCGAGCATCGCGCCCTCGAGGATGGCGCGCAGACCGCGCGCACCGGACTTCTGCTTCATCGCCCTGCTCGCGACAGCGCGCAGCGCGGTCTCGGTGAAGCGCAGGTGCACGTCCTCGAACTCGAAAAGCTTCTGGTACTGCTTGACGAGCGCGTTCTTCGGCTGGGTCAGGATGTCCACGAGTGCAGCCTCTGACAGCTCGCTCAGCGTCGCGGTGACGGGCAGGCGTCCAATGAATTCGGGAATCAGTCCGAAGAAGAGCAGATCCTCCGCCTCCACGGATTGCAGCAGCTCGCCCTTGCGGCGATCGTTCTTGCTCTGAATATCGGCGCCAAAGCCCATTCCCTTCACCCCAATTCGGCGCTCGATGATGCGCTCGAGTCCCACGAACGCGCCGCCACAGATGAAGAGGATATTCGAGGTGTCGACCTGCAGGAACTCCTGCTGGGGGTGCTTCCGCCCACCCTTCGGGGGAACGCTCGCCATCGTGCCTTCGATGATCTTGAGCAGCGCCTGCTGGACACCCTCGCCCGAGACGTCGCGCGTGATCGAGGGGTTCTCACTCTTGCGTGCGATCTTGTCGATCTCGTCGATGTAGATGATGCCCTGCTGGGCGCGATCCACGTCGTAGTTCGCAGCTTGCAGAAGATTCAGGACGATGTTCTCGACGTCCTCGCCCACGTAGCCCGCCTCGGTCAGCGTGGTCGCGTCGGCGATCGTGAAGGGCACATCGAGGATCTTGGCCAGTGTCTGCGCGAGCAGGGTCTTGCCGCACCCGGTTGGCCCGAGCAGCAGGATATTGGCCTTTTGCAGCTCGACGTCGCCGAGCTGCGAGCCGCTCTCGATGCGCCGGTAGTGGTTGTGGACGGCCACGGCGAGAACCTTCTTGGCGGGATCCTGCCCGATCACGTACTCGTCGAGCGCCTCCTTGATTTCGCGTGGCTTGAGGATGCGGGACGAACTGGTGGGCGTCTCCTCCTGCCCGTACTCCTCGGCGATGATGTCGTTGCACAGCTCGATGCACTCGTCGCAGATGTAGACGGTCGGGCCCGCGATGAGCTTCTTGACTTCCTTCTGGCTCTTTCCGCAGAAGGAGCAAGAGAGATTCGCGTTGTCATCCCGTTTCTTCATCACGCCTCACCATTCAGCTTCGTGACCGGCCTCGAAACCGGTCTCATGGTCAAACTCAAAGTCGAATTCCGTGCCAACTCGATTCGACGCCATTCATCCCACCATTCATCCCGACATTCATCCCGACATTCATCCGAAGTCATCCGAAGTCATCCCTTCGCCTCGGCGAGCGATTCGACCGCCTCGACGCCTTCGGTCGGCGATCGTGAGGTCATCACCCGATCCACTATGCCGTATTTCAGTGCCTCCTCCGCACTCATATAATAGTCGCGCTCGGTGTCCTCGACGATCTGCTCGATCGACTGCCCCGTCAAGCTCGCAAGTATCTCGTTCATCCGGTCGCGCAGATTGAGAATTTCCCTGGCCTGGATATCGATGTCCGAAGCCTGGCCGCGCGCACCACCCATGGGCTGATGGATCATCACACGCGCGTTGGTGAGCGCCGTGCGTTTGCCGTTCTCGCCGGCGGCCAGCAGCCAGGCCGCCATCGAGGCCGCCTGACCGATGCACGTGGTGCCGATGTGGGGGCGTATGAATCGCATCGTGTCGTAGATCGCCAGGCCGGCCGTGATCGATCCGCCCGGGGAATTGATGTAGAGGTGGATGTCGTGATCCGGGTCCTCGGCCTCCAGGAAGAGGAGCTGGGCCACGATCACGTTGGCGACGTCGTCGCTGATCTCGGTGCCCAGAAAGATCACGCGATCGCGCAGCAGCCGCGAGTAGATGTCAAAGACACGCTCGCCGCGCTGACTCTGCTCGATCACATAGGGAATCACCGCCATTGCTGAACCTCTCCGCCCCCGCCCCCCCGAATGCTCCACGCGTTCCGGGCGGCACCGGGCAGAAACCGCACATCGCCCTGGGCGTGGCTTCGGGGCCACGCTCCGAGACATAGAATCAGCCACACCATCCCGGTTGGCAAGCTGACCCGGCGGGGTGCAAGATGCGCTTCGTGTGCTGTCGATCTGCTCATCACCGGACGCCTATTTTGGGGGGACGAACAATCGTTTGAGCTCTACCGCTCTCGGACCACTTCGGCGCGACGGTGGGGGGCGTCCGGTGCCCTCGAAGCAGGTCCGCTTGCAATCTTAGACACAAAGTCACAGCCGGGCCACTTCTCGGACGGCTGCGTGCGTGTGCAACGCGGTGCGTCAGAGTTGCTCTGACGGGCCCGTCATGAGCGCACCGCGGAGGCGGATCCCTACGAGATCTGCGGAATCTCCGGCTGGGCGCAGGCTGTCACGCTTCCGTGGCTTCCGCCTCCTCGTCCGCTTCAACCTCTTCGACCCGGGCGCGGCTCACGAGTAATTCGAAGACCTTCTGATCGCGCAGCTCCTGCTCGACGGCGTGCAGCCAGCCCTGCTGCTGCGCCATGCCGCGAAGCTTTTCGACATCCACTCCCTGCGCCTCGGCCATTTCGCCCAGCCGCACACCGACGTCCGCCTCGCCGACCTCGATGCTCTCGGCCTCCGCGATGGCGTCGAAGAGGAACGCCTCGCGCACGCGACGCTCGGCGGCGGGCCGCCCCTCCTCCTGCATACGGCCGAGCTGCTCCTGCAGAACTTCATCCGGTACCCGGCCCTGGTACTGGCTGTGCATCGAGCGCAGCTGGCTCTGCAACTGACGATCGATCACACCCGGCGGCACCTCGAAGCTGGAGGCCTCGATCAGCGCGTCGATCAGCGATCGCTGGAGCGCCTGCTTGGCCGACTCGTCACGCCGGCCGGTGAGATCGTCACGGATGCGCGCACGCAGATCCTCGAGGGTCTCGAAATCGCCCAGATCCTTGGCGAACTCGTCGTCGAGTGCGGGAACCTCGCGGCGCTTGACCGCCAGGATATGACAATCGAAGACGGCGTCCTTGCCGTTCAGCTCGTCGGACCCGTAGTCGTCCGGGAAGGTGATCTCGATCTGGCGATCCTCGCCCGACCGGACGCCCAACAGCTGCTCCTCGAAGCCGGGCACCATCGTCCCGGTACCGAGTTGGAGGTCGACGCCCTTGGCGCTGCCACCCTGGAAGGTCTCGCCATCCACGCATCCGACAAAATCCAGCATCAGGGTGTGGCCATTGGCGGCCACGGTCTCCTCGGGCTCCTCGACCCACGGTGCGTTGCGCTCGCGCATCCGCTCGAGCTCGGCCTCGATCTCGTCGTCCTCGACGGATACTCGAGGACTCTGGCCGCTCAGCGCCGAGAGATCCGGTAGCTCGATCTCGGGCTTCACCTCGATCTGGGCCGTGTAGCGGAACACGCTGCCGGCCTCGGGTCGGTCGGCCTCGATATCCGGCTCGCTGACCGGTACCACCTCAGCCTTCTCGATGGCTTCCGTCAGCGTCTCGGAAACCAGCATGCGCTCGATCTCGTCGGGCAAGCTCGCCCCATACATCCGCTGGAGCACCGAGCGCGGCACCTTACCGGGCCGGAATCCCTTGATGCGTGCCGTCTTCGCCAGGTCGCGATAGGCGCGCTCGAAGGCCTTGTCGACGCGTACCGGGTCGACCTCCACGCTGAGGCGCCGGATCACCGGGCCCATCTCCGTGCACTCGACGGTCAACTCACTGCCTGCGCTGCCCATGTGGGGCTCCTCTGGATCTGCATCGAGATGTCCGGCTGGGCCTCGGCGGCGGGCGAGACCGCTGGCCGGTGGGGACACGCTCGATTCTCTGGATTCCGCGCCGATGGGTCCAGCCGGACGCCTGCCGATTGGGGGCTCGGCCGGTTGGCCGCTTGCGGATTGCGTCTGGCGTAGGCCGGCAGCATCCCCGAATGGCCCAAAAGGCTCCCGCGAAGAGAATGGCCCTCGGGGCCGGGCAGCATAGCCGCCGCTGGCATCCGGCGCACGAGAGCGCGTGGGGCGCAGCCCGGAACCGTGGGGCCGCTCAGCGGCCAGGCAGATCGGCGGCCGGATTGGCCAGACTCCACGTGTGGGTCAGCAGGAGCGCGATTTGCCGGGCCTCGGCCGGATCGAAGGGCTTCTTCAGCACCAATACCTGATCGGTTCGGTCGAGCCGGCCGAGCACACCCGCCCAGCTTCCCTGACGCGAGCCACTACAGACGACGATCTGCAGCGCCGGGTCATCCTTCCAGATGCGCGCAATCGTCTCGACCCCGTCCCAGCCCGGCGGCATGTTGAGGTCGACGAAGGCCATCGCGAAGGGCTCGCCCTTCTGGCGCGCCTCGCACACCAGCTGCCAGCCCTCCTCGCCCTGCGTCGCACACGCGATCTGAAAGTCGACGGGAGCGACACCTGCCGGCAGGTAAGTGCCGTGCGCAGCCAGCACCTGCTTGAAGTCCTCGTGGACGGCGCGGTTGTCATCGATGATGAGCACCCGGCGATTGATTCCGGCCCCGTCGATCATCATGCGTCCAGCCTCCCGGCGCAGCTCTGATATCCCCCCTCATCGGAGCTGAGAGGCGGAACTCAAGCAGGAAGCGCTTAACCAAGCCGATTCGTGGACCCGGACGGGTCGATCGATGCGCCCGATCAGGACAACCCAGGCACCCGGCCAGGGCTTCGCCGGGTGGTCAATCCCACGCACCCCAGCGACAGCTCCTGGGCCCACCACCGAGCCGCCAGACGGTTGTGGATCGAATTAAATTTACTTAGTATCCGATTCGTCATGGGACGCCGAGCCTACCGGGCCGACGAGGTCGAGAGCCAGCGCGAGCGCATCGCCGAAGTCGCCACGCACCTCTTCGCGGAGCGCGGCTACGCGGGGGTGACCTTCCGGTCGCTCGCCGAGCGACTGAATTGCAGCCCGATGGCACCGTACCGCTACTTCGACAGCAAGGAAGACATCTTCGCCGCAGTGCGCCGGCGCGCGTACGAGCGCTTTGCGGACGCCCAGGAGGCGGCCGCTCTGCAGAGCCCCGATTCGCGTGCGCGGCTGGCCGCCCTCGGTCACGCGTACATCCGCTTTGGCATCGAGGAAAGGGACGCCTATCGGCTGATGTTCTCCCTCGCCCAGCCAAATCCGAACGCCTACCCCGAGCTTCGCCGGGCCGAGCGTAGGGCGTGGCGCCCGATTCGGGAGGCCGTGGGTGCGGCGCTGGAAGCCGGCGTTCTGCGAGGCGACGCCGACGTGCTCGCCCACGTGTTCTGGAGCGGCGTTCACGGACTCGTCTCGCTCCACGTGGCCGACAAGCTCGCCTACGGGGCCCGCATCGAAGACCTCATCGAACCCCTGCTCTACACGCTCTTCGCCGTAAACTATTCCGGAAGCTATTCCGGAAACCATGCCGGAAGCCATGCCGGAAGCCATGCCGGAAGCCACGCCGGCGACTGGCAATCGACGCAGCGGACAGGAGAAGGATCGTGAGCAAGAGCCAGCAGGTCGATTCGCATTGGGACGTGATCGTGATCGGCTCGGGGCTCGGTGGGCTCAGCGCCGCGACGCGCCTCTCGCAGTCGGGGCTGCGTGTCCTCGTCCTCGAGCAGCACGAGTTCAGCGGCGGCTACGCGCACCATTTTCTTCGCAAGGTGCGGGGCACGAAGATCGTCTACGACTTCGATGTCGCGCTGCACCAGACCGGCGACCTCGCCCCGGGGCGCCAGATGAATCGGCTGCTCAATTCGATGGGCGTGCTCGAGCAGCTGAAAGTCAACCGCTTCGATATCGCCTACCGCACCCGCGGCCCGGCCCACGATCTGCAGATTCCCGCCGACGCGGACGACTACGAAGCGTTGCTCTGCGACTCCTATCCCGAACACGCCGGGGGCGTGCGTGACCTCTTTCAGGCGCTGCGCGAGATCGACGCACCGGGCCCGGACGGCGGCATGAGCCCGACCGCCCTCGCCACCCTGAACCTCTCGCTCCAGGACTTCATGGACCAGCACGTCCGCGACGAACGCATCCAGGCGATCTTCGCGACGCTCTGGGGCTATCTCGGGCTCCTCCCCTCGGAGGCCTCTGCGTTTCTCTATACCCGTCTGTGGTCCAGCTATCACTTCGGGGGCTGCTTCTACTTTCAGGGTGGCGGTCAGGCCCTGGCCGACACCTTCGTGAATCTCATCGAGGCGAATCGCGGCCGGGTATTGCTGCGCACCGCGGTCACTGGCATCGGCACCCACGGCGGCCGCATTTGCTCGGTCGAGACGAAGAAGCGAGGCACCTTCCACGCGCCCGTGGTCGTCAGCAACGCCTCGGCGCCCCAGACCTTCCACGATCTGCTCGACGACCCGGGCCTCGCCTCGGCCGACCTCGAGCGAGTCGACGGGCTGCCCATCGCGTGCTCGATCCACCAGGCCTACGTGGGGATCCGCGGCGATGCGGCGAAGATCGGCATGCCCGACCGGGGCGCCTTCTTCAACCACTCCTACGACTGGTCGGACGAGGCCGAGGGGCTCGCAACATCGGACTACTCGAAACAGGGCTGGCTCACCGGCAACCACAACATCGCCGATCCCGGCCACCCCCCGCCCGGCCGCTCGATCCTGCATGCCGCGGTGCTGGCGCGGGGTGACCAGTGGATGGACCTCGACGAGACCGAGTATCGCGAGAAGAAGCGGGAGATCGAGGAGCACCTGATCGACAAGCTCGCCCTGGCGATACCCGACATACGCGAGCGGATCGAGATCTGCGAGGTCGGAACGCCGCGCACGATGATGCGCTACTCGTGGAACCCGCAGGGCTCGATCTATGGCTACGCGTCGACCCCGACATCGCACAGCATCCACCGGCCCGACGCGCGCACCTCGGTGCCGGGCCTCTATCTCGCGGGCTCGTGGACCTTCCCTTCGGCGGGCTTCACCGGAACGATGCTGTCGGGCTACCGGACCGCGGGACTGATCTTCGAGGACCACGAAGGAAGCCGGCCCGATCCACAGCGCATCCGAGATCCGGGCTAGGAGGCCGCGTCGGCCCAGGTACGCGTCCAGGGCGACGCGGCCAGCGGCCGATGGCACGTGATGGTGGCGATGGTCGACGCGGGCGTGTCCAAGCTCCTGGTCGGCCTCTACGACGATCGTCTCGTGCGAGCTGCGAAGGGATGGAGGTTCAAGGAGCTCCGCTTCATACCCGCCTCGATCGTCGAGCTGCCGGCCGGATGGAAGATCTTCTAGCGGCCCGACCTCGTATTGCCCCACGGGGTATTCAGGAATAGTGCTTTATAGTACTCTCTGATTAGCCGAATTCTGGCGTGAGAATCACTGGCAGTGGGGACCGAGTGGCGTCCATTCGCAGGCAGAACGATCGCTACGAAATCCGCGAGTGTCTCGTGACGCGGCGGGGCCCTCGTCAGCACTCCCTCGCCAGCTTTCGAGGCGTCCTGACGCCCGAGGTGCTCGACCGGGCCGAGGCCAGGGCAAGCAAGCCGCTCGACCGGGCGGATCTCGTGGCGCGCGCGATTCGCCTGGGCATCCCGGTCAGCGATCGGCGCCGCCACCCCGAAGCGCGCGGGCTGCTCGCTGCCCTTCAGCGCGGGGCCGAGCTGGAGCCCACCCTCGTGCAGCTCCTGCAGACGGCGCTCCAAGGGCTCGACGCACGCGTCGTCCCGGCCCATCTGGTGGATGCGGCCGAGTGGATCGGCCAGCCGGAACGAGAGCGCGGTGCGGCACTTCGTGGGCTGCTGCGCACCGCCGACCGGATTCTCCAGTCGCGCCCACCGCTTCGCACACCCAGGCAGGAGACCTTTCCGCACTTCAGCTCGCAGTCCGCGGACCGGGCCCCCTAGGCGTGTTCTTCGACGAGAAGATCGTGGCCATCGAACGAGCGCTCGGCGAAGCCGATATCCCCCACGCATTCGGTGGCGCCAACGCCCTCGCCTACTACGGGACGCCTCGCGCGACCGCCGACATCGACCTGAATGTATTCGTTCCCTCGTCGAGAGCGAGCGATGTGCTCGCCGCGCTCGGCGGGCTCGGCGCCGCGACGAGCAGCCCGAAGCTGGTCGATCTGATCGAGCGAGACGGCCAGGCTCGCATCTTCTGGGAGAAGACACCGATCGATCTCTTCTTCTCCTACGACCCCCTCCACGACAGTTCGATGGAAAGACGCCGGCTCGTCGACTTCGGCGCAGACACGATCCACGTGCTGAGCGCCGAGGATCTGATGGTCTACAAGGCCGTCTTCAACCGCGAAAAGGATTGGCGAGACATCGCCGAGATGATCTACGCCGCCGAAGGCAGTCTGGACTTCGGCTACGTCCGCTCGTGGCTCGCCCGAATCGTCTCCGACGACGAGCCACAGGTCGCTCGATTCGACCGCCTCGTGGAAGCGGGTGGGCAGGATCTGGGCCGCGAGTAGATCGGCCAGGCACGAACTCCGATATCGACTCTCTCCTCCTCGACGTGGTGGCCCCGGCCATGCCGGTCGGGCTCAGCCCGCACTCCGCGAGCTCTTCTTCTGCGCGACCGGGCCAGCTCGTCGTCGCGTGATCTCCTGCGACCGGGTGAGAACCGCGCAGGCAGGCAACACGGTGACCGAAGCAAGCAGGGAGAGCGGCAGACCGACGAGCATCAGGATCGCAACGCTCTCGATCCCCGGGTGCCGGGTGAAGAGCAGCGCGACGACGCCCGCGCACGTCGTGGCTGTGGTCATGGCGATGCTTCGGCCGACCGCATCGACGACCGAGTCGATCGACTTCTCGGGCTGTTCGAGCATTCGGTGCACGATGTGAATCCCATCGTCGACCCCGAGACCGAGCAGCAGCGGTACTCCCACCAGCGTCACCGTGTTGAACGAAAAGCCCGAGAAGCTGAGGATCCCGAGCGTGACGACGTTCGCCGTCGCCGCCGGGGTGAGCGCAAGTAGGGTCAGGCGAACGCTGCGCAGATCCGAGTAGAGCACCAGCGCAATGAAGAGCGCAACCATCGCGACGATCGAGGGCATCCATGGCCGATCGGTGCCGATCAACGCCTCGTAGATCACGCTCATCGACGTCGCCTCGGGGTGAATCGCCTGGGCGGCACGGCGCTCACGAGCCGCCACCGCGGAATCCAGCGCGGGTTCCGCCACGAAGGCGTACACGAGCAGCTCGCCGTCACGGCCGATCAATCGCTCGGCGAGGCTCGTCGGGAGTGCCTCTCGCCTGGGCGGACCGAGCGCCTCGGCTCGCAGCAGGCCCGTCATGAGCTCGATCCTCTGCCTCGATGCTTCGGGTTCTGCGTCGTCTCGCTGGATCCTCGCCAGCTCTTCCCGGCGTACGCGCTTGGCCAGGTCGGGAGCGAGCGCGGCGAGCTTGGCGACGCGCTCCGGGAGATCTCGAGGGAAGAGGAACGCAAGACTCTCCGCCCGCTCGAAGAGCGGGTGTTGCTCGAACTGGGCCGTGATCTCGCGCGCCTCTTCCAGGTCTCGAACGGCGACCAGCCATGGCCCCGGATCGATCCCGAATTGCTCGTGAATGCGCTTTGCCGTCGCGACGGCCGCGATATCGCGCGAAAAGACGCGCTCTAGATTCGTCTCGTAGTGCAGGTTCGAGAGCTCCACAGCGCTGAGGGCAAGGAGCGGGGCGATCACGACGAGCGTGGCGACCGGCGCCCTCGCCGCGATCTTGGCCAGCCTCGCCAGGCCGGGGACCGCGAACGCAGTGGCGGCCGCGTCCGGATCGGCGGTGCGGCGATCAATCAGCGCCCACGCGGCCGGGAGCAGAACCATCAGAAAGGTGAGACACAGCAGCAGACCGAGCCCGCCAGCCAGTCCGAGCCGGTAGAACACGGGATCCGGCGCAGCCGCCAGGATGAGGAAGGCGCCGC
>JAFDDH010000309.1 GCA_019310975.1 Deltaproteobacteria bacterium
GAAGAGGCAGCCGTGAAGATCCAGGATCTCTACCTCGACGGGAAGAAGGCCGAGGCCGCCGCGGCCGTCCCCGATGATCTCGTGGACGACGTCGCGCTCGTAGGCCCCGAGGCTCGAATCCGCGATCGACTGCAGATCTGGAAAGAGGCCGGCAAGCAGCGACACGTGGGCTCGATGCTGATCGGCGGAGGTGGGCCCGCGTTGCGGGTCCTCGCCGAAGAGCTGCTCTGATCTCGTGAAGCGAGCATTCGCGCGTCGCTCGCCACGGGCAGAGAATGCAGGACTCACTTCCTCAATCGAAGACGATCACCTGCCTGGCTACCTCGCCTTTGCGCATCAGATCGAAGCCATCGTTCACCTCTTCGAGCTTGATGCGCGAGGAGATCATTTCATCGAGGTGTAGTCGTCCGTCGAGGTAGAAGTCGATGTATTTCGGCATATCGAAGCGGAAGCGGTTCGAGCCCATATAGGAGCCCGTGATCTTCTTCTCCTGCAGCGTCAGGTCGGAAGCCGAGATCGGCACCAGCTCCGACATTGGGACGACGCCGACCAGCACCGTCGTTCCGCCGCGGCCCGTCATGGCAACGGCCTGCTGCACGGTGGGGACCAGACCGATGCACTCGAAGACGAAATCAGCACCGCCGCCCGTCAGCTCCTGAACCGCAGCGATTGGATCGCCCTCCTTGGCATTGATGCAATCGGTGGCGCCCAGGTTCTGCGCGAGACTGAACTTCCAGGGTTGCGCGTCGATGGCGATGATCTTCCCCGCACCGACGATGCGCGCCCCCTGGAGTGCAGAAAGTCCCACGCCGCCCAGGCCGAGGATCACTACGCTCGCCCCGGCCGGGATGTTCACCGTATTGAGTGCGGCGCCAAGACCCGTTGTGACGCCGCAGCCGATCAGCGACGCGCGATCGAGGGGCATGTCGTCCCGAATCTTGACCAACGAGCGCTCCGGGCTGAGCATCTTCTCGGCAAAGGAAGAGAGGTTCGCGAACTGGAAGATCGGATCACCGCCCTTTGTGCTGAGCCGTGACTTCAATTCTCCGGACCGACCGGCGAACTGCGTGGGGCAGAGATAAGGGCGACCGCCCGTGCAGAACTTGCAGACGCCGCACCAGGAGGTGATGCAGCCGATCACGTGATCGCCGGGACTGAAGTCGGTGACGCCTTCACCCACCGCTTCCACGATGCCCGCCGGCTCGTGGCCGAGAACGCAGGGCGGCGGCATCGGGAGACCTCCCTCGATCACGGTGAGGTCGCTATGGCAGATGCCGGAAGCAGCCGTTTTCACGAGGACCTCACCCGGAGCGGGGTCGTCGATCTCGAGGTCCTCGATTTCGAGGGGGGCGTTGTTCGCGCGCATCACGGCTGCCTTCACGGTGCTTCTCCTTGCCTCGTCTGGCTCCGGGAAGGGTCCCGGGGCGGGTAGGAATCTAGTGGATATGAGGGCGAAAAGGGAGCTCTCGCGCTCGACGCCTGCGCGTTCCCGTGGGCTGAGATCGATCCCGTCCGCCGAGCTTGTATGCTTATCCGACGCGGATCCATCAACGAATTGGGGGCTTCGATTGTGCAGAAGTACAGAGTGATCCAGTGGGCCACCGATGCGAGAAATCTCGAAAAGAGGCGCTTCTTTGTCCTAGGGTCTCTCGCGACCACGCCCCCGCCTGAGGCACATCATGCACGGACTGAAAGAGCTGCGCGTCATAGACCACTCGAGTGGAATCGCGGGTCCCTATTGCAGCAAGCTCTTCGCCGACGCCGGTGCGGATGTGGTCAAGCTCGAGGGGCCGCTGGGCGATCCGCTGCGCACGTGGTCGGGTACTGGGGCCGATCTCGGCGGCCGGGACGGAGCCCTCTTTCGTTACCTCAACGCCTCGAAGCGCAGCGTCGTCGGCGTGCTCGATGAGCTCGACCGGGACGCGGATGGTGAGAATGCTCTTGGGGCCGAGAGTGAGGCGCTGATCGCTGGTGCAGATCTGTTGATCGAAGACCTTCCGCCCTCTGCCTACGACCGACTCTCACTACTCGAACGGTACCCCGGCCTCGTGGTCCTTTCGATCACGCCCTTTGGCCTGAAGGGACCGATGGCCGGCCGTCCGGCAACCGAATTCACGATACAGGCGGAGTGCGGCTCGATCGGGGTGCGCGGACTTCCCGGCAGCGAGCCCTTCCAGGCGGGTGGCAGCCCAGTCGCATGGACGGGCGGCTGCTTCGCAGCAGTCGCTGCGCTGGCAGCGATCCGGCGTGCGCATGCGAGCGGTCACGGTGAGCACATCGACTTTTCATTGCTGGAAGTCGGGGCGGTGGCGACGAATACCTACCTCGACTTGATGTGGGGCATCCTGGGCCGCCCGCCAGCCCAGGGTGCATTCCCATACACCGAGACGCCGTCGATCGAGCCCACACGCGATGGCTTCGTCGGATTCAATACCTATACCGCGCAGCAGTTGTCCGACTTTCTTCTGCTGATAGGGCGCCCCGAGCTCCGAGAGAAGGGCGAATTCGATCAATTCGCTCAACGCCTCGCACGCCTCGAGGAGTGGGAGGCGATTGTGCACGCCTACACGCGAGAGCACACCACAGACGAGATCATCGAGCAGGCCCAGATGCTGCGGATTCCCGTTGCGCCAGTCTGTAACGGTCAGACGGTGCTCGAGCACGAACAGCTGAAGGCACGTGGCACATTCATCGAAGATCCGTCGGGCGGATTCAAGCGACCGATTCCGCCGTACCGCATCGACGGCCAAGGGCTCGCCCCCCCGCGCTCTGCGCCTCGGCTCGGCGAACACAACGGCCAGATCGAAGACCGTGAGCCCAAACGCCCGCAGGCAAGTGGCGCGTGCCGCCTGCCGCTCGAAGGCATGCGAATCATCGATACAACGAGCTGGTGGGCGGGGCCGATCGCCACGCATATGCTGGCGCTACTGGGTGCCGAGGTGATCCATGTCGAATCCATCCAGAAGATCGACGGCGCCCGTTCGATCGGTGGCACGTTCTCTGCTCTGCACGAGAAATGGTGGGAGTGCAGCTTCGTCTACTTGTCCGTGAACTCGAACAAGCGCGGCCTGACACTGAATCTCGCCGATCCAAGGGGCAGGGCGATCCTCGATTCGTTGATTGCTGATGCCGACGCATTGGTGGAGAACTTCAGCCCGCGCGTGATGGAAGGCTTTGGCGTGACATGGGAGAAGGTGCAGGCGCTGAATCCACGCTGCCATTACGTCCGAATGCCGGCATTCGGTCTCGACGGGCCCTGGCGCGAATATGTCGGCTTCGCGGCGACAATGGAGCAGATGTCGGGCATGGCGTGGCTGACCGGGCATGGCGATGATCAACCGCGTATCCAGCGCGGTCCGTGTGACCCGCTGGCCGGCATGCACGCGGTATTCGCACTGCTGGTCGCGATGGCCGAGCGCGACCACAGTGGACGTGGCCATTTCGTCGAATGCTCGATGGTCGAAGGCGCCCTGAACGTCACCGCCGAGCAGGTGATTGAATTCACCGCGTACGGCAATTTGATGCAGCGGCAGGGCAATCGCAGCCCGGAGGCCGCACCCCAGGGCCTGTATCCGTGCAGCGACCACCACGTCTCCGACAACCCGCAATGGCTCGCACTATCGGTTGCCAGCGAGGCGCAATGGGAGGCATTCCTGGATTGGCTCGGTCGCCCCGATTGGGCGACCCAGGTCGGCGGGGATCTGATATCGCGGCGCCGCCAGCACGACAGGCTGGACGAAGCACTGCGAGGCGTGTTCGCGGAGCGCAATCGGGATGCCTGCGTGGAAGAGCTGATCGCCGCTGGCGTGCCGGCCGCGTGCGTCGTCGATCCGCGTATGCTGGCCGAGCATCCGCAGCTGGTCGCGCGGGGCTTCCAGGAGGAGGTCGAGCATCCGGTCGTCGGGCGCCAGGCGACGATGAGCGCTCCCTTCCGATACGCCAGCATCGACCACTGGCTAGATGCTGCAGCGCCGCTGCTCGGTCAGCACAACGCCGAGATTCTGCGCGAGCTCGGTCGCGACGAAGACGAGATCGAAAGACTCACCGCTGAGAAGGTAATCGGCGATTGGCCCGAGGGCGTTTGAGGGCCAGGAGCCGGAACGGATCCACTTTGGTGGCGGTGTGGCATCCTCGGATGCGCGATTGGCACGAACGATCGAGCACAGGAGCGCAGCAGAGAACTCAGGAGGGAAGGCGTGGACGATCTGGCTGGAAAAGTGGTGTTCGTGACGGGTGGCGCGTCAGGCATAGGCCTGGCCATGGCGGAGGCCTTTGCGAAGGAGGGGGCGAAGATCGTCCTCGCCGA
>JAFDDH010000310.1 GCA_019310975.1 Deltaproteobacteria bacterium
GAGGACCCAGCGACTGGTCGATGCGGTCTACGGATCGCTGGGATAGACCTCGTCGTCCACGACCCGACGCGCATCACGCTGCGGCCGACCGATCCGCTGATCCTCCCCTACACGGCGGCGCCGGTGAGCGACGTGCTGCTGGGCGAGGTCGCGTCCGGGGATCTCGAGCTCACCGGGGCGTGTCCCTCGAACCCGGTGCCCAGCCTCTCTGGTGTGATGGTCTACTGGCTGGCTCGAGCGAACAGCCGGAGCCCGTCCCCGGTGAGTAAGGTCGGCACTCTGGCGGACATCGAGCGCCGATGCATCGTCCAGGCGATCACGAAGACGGGCTTCAACCGCACGCACGCGGCCGGCCTACTCGACGTCACACGTCGCACGCTCTCCTATCGCATCAGCGAATATGGCCTCGAGGAGGAGCTGGAGGAGATGCGCCAGAAGTCTCGCTCGGCCATTCAGCCCTCGCTGCCAAACCTGGGCCCGCCTCCCGCGGCGTGACCGTCAGCGCTTGGAGGGTGCGGGCTGGGGACAACCTTCCGGCTGAGCGCTGCGGGTGTGAGATCAGTGAACGCGACGATCCGGGCGGCGCCGCGAACCCCAGTGCAGGAGCAAAGCACGCCTGACCGTCGTGCGCCTGATCGAGTAGGCCGCGCTGGAAGCCTTTGATGTGGTGCAAACAGTCCCGCCAGGCTGAGGCGTTCGGCCGCAGGCAGTGAACCCGGTCGTGCCCGCTCTTCGAACTCGCTCGGCCGCGGCCTTCATCTCAAATCACCCCGGCTCGAAGGTTCGTTGGCCCCCAGCCGCTCCGCAATCTCAGAAATGTGTCCAAAGGCAACACATGCGAGGAGGATCGAATCGATGTTGTGCCCGGCCTTCCCTCTCGTGTGGCGGCCAGGGGTCATTCGCAACAGAGGTGCCGCGCACCACAGTCGCCCTTCGATCGGGCGGACTTGTTGGCACACGTAATGCACCTATCAGCGCAGCGAGGGTGACGGCACCCCAGGCCAAGCATGGCATCTGCGAGTCCCGCTGAGGGCCCTTTCGCGGATGAGCGAAACAAGCCGCGTTCTCGTAACTACCGATAGCGATCATTCTGACAACCAAGAGGTGGTGGCAATGCAGCGGACGGGACTCTGGGAGGATCGTCCTTGTGTCCATTGTATCTGCCCATGGAGGTCGAGGAGATGAGGGCGCTCTTGATTTTATTGGCGGTACTCTTGGCGACGGAGGCCGGAGCGGTCGAAGTACTCTCGCTAGTGCGGGATGTGGCCTACACGGGCGGCCTCGAAGAGCCGGGAATGATGGGTGATGCTCGGAGTTCGGTCGAGCTGGGCTCGTTTAGTGAGGCGCTCGAGGATGTACTCAGCTCCCCCCCAGACGCCGAAGCGTCAGCCCAAGTATCTCAGTTCTCCTACGTGAGCGCCGACGTCGGGGGGCTCTTCATCGCTGTGGACGCCGATGCCGGTACCCACGCTACGACGCTAGCCGACGGGACCATTGCCGACGCGCTCGCAGAGTCCCGACTAGAGATTGTCTTCACGACCGACGAGACCACACAGCTTACGGTCGACATCGTGGCTTCGTCGGGTCTGGGCCTCTTCTACGACGGCCCGGGAGTCGGCGAGGTCGCGAGCAGCTACGTTGCGAGCTTTCTGCTGTGCGTGGTGGGCGGCGGATGTCTGGCCGACATCCTCGCAGAAGACACGACCGACAACGGCCAAGCCGTCGCCATAGGCATTTCGGACAGCATCCAGATCCCCCCCGGCGACTACGAGGTGCAGCTCATCGCGATCTCTCAGTCAATCTCGAGAGACGTGGGGTCCACCCTCGGCTCCGCGGGAGTCTCTGGGGAGATCACCGTTGAGCCCCTTCCCGAGCCCGGGCAGTGGCTCATGCTCGCGGCGGGCATCGCCTTCCTGGCGACGCGAAGGCGTGTGCATTCGCGATATCGGTCCGCCCCAGAATGGCTGAGCTCTTCCCCTTCCCGAATCTGCTCAAATAGCCACCGATGATGCGTCTTCTCCGCGAATACCTTGCCTACTACAGCACCGACCGAGCCCGAACTCCGCTGAGGGATTCGCCAGCGGGCCGGCCGATGGAAAATCGAACGTGACCGGACGCCAGGATCGGCGGATTTCCCCGGGTCGGCGGGATTCGAACCCGCGACCTCTTGACCCCCAGTCGAATCAGCAATGAGGAAGGCCGGGCACTTGGGGCCGCGAAGGGTCCCGGCTTTCGCCTCACTCACACGGAGGAACAATCCTCTCCCGCCCGGGCTTCCTGCTGCGACGCAACCACGCGACGGCCAGGCCGCTCAACCCCAGGCCGAGCCCCAGGGCACCCGCCAGACCCAGCGCCGGGACCGCGTCGGCCGGGGGACAGGCGGCCGTGCACTCGTCCCTCGACACGAAGAGCACGAAGGGGTCGAAAGTGCATCCGCTCACCTCGACGCAAGCTCCCCCGATCACCCCCCAGCCCAGCACCGCATCGCAAGGCCCGAAGTCGTAGCCAAGCAGGTCCACACACATCGGGTTTGTACACTCCCATCCACACGCGCTCTCGCTCCCGCCGCTCGCTTCGCAGATCCCGTGACCCACACACTCGATGTGCGGGTAGTCGTTGCCGGCGAGACTGCAGTCGACCTCCAATCGGCAGGCGCCGTCGGCGCGACACAGGCCGTCGCTCGCGCAGTACTCGGACGCGTCGCATTCGGCGTTGCTCGTACAGGCAGTGGGCTCGCAGTAGCCGCTGCAGACTCTCGGGCAGGGATCCCCGGGCTCGCACTCGGGAGGCGGCAGGCAGACTTCGCTGGCGTTGCAGCTCGCGCCGCTCGAGCACTCCGCGTCGGAGAGGCAGCGGGGCCTGGCGGGCTCGGGCAACCAGAATTGGGACGCGATCAGCGCGAGGCCCTCACCGGCCGGACCCGGATCCGGGGTGGTCAGGCCGGCCACCAGCAGATCGCCGCGCTCGGCGGCCGCCTGCGCCGCCGCGAGCTGCGCGAGTGTGGCGTCGACCGCGGCGAGGTCGAGCCCTGAGAGCGCGAGGATCGCGGTCTGGTTCAGGACACGCGCCTCGATCGAGAAGCAGGGCGTCGTCACGCAGACAATGCCGAGCTCGCGAATCCTGAAGAAGATCCCCTGCGCATCCTGGGCCGTGGCCCCCGTCCAGGCCGACTCGGCGACGAGCCTCCCCAGGTTGCCAAAGCCCGGGTACTCGTCGGCTTCGATCCGGCCGCGAACGACGACCTCCCCCGGTGCGAAGATCGGGGGCGCCTCGAGAGCCCCGAAGTCCGCGCTCGCCACGTAGCAGGAAGTCTGCTGCGAGCCGTCGGCACAGGTCGTCCAGGACTGGTTCAGAGCCTGGAGGTGGAAGCCGCCGCAGATCGGCCCCGGACACAGGCGAGGGTCGGGCGTGACGGTGAAGTAGGCGTAGCTCGCCAGCTGAGCGCGCACCGTTCCGGGCGCGGCGACGAGGGCCACGAGCACGAGGAGTGGAAAGAGGCGGAGGAGAGTCCGGGCGGGCGTTCGCGCCCGGGCGGGATTGCATCTGGAGTCGACGTGGGACGACATCGCGATCCTCCCCTCGCAGCATCGTTGCGATCTCCAGAGTGAATTCTACTCCAGAGGAGATCCTGTCAAATGCTGTGGACCGCTCGAACTGAGACGCCGCGGCTCTTGGCTTCGGGCCAGCTGAGCCGATCTCCGCGCCGCCTGCCAAGGAGCATTGATGCGTCGCGAATCATTCACGAAACTAGGGCGTCCCGCATAGGATCGTGCTTCCGCATCGGCAACCGGGCGCGGTGGTCGGTGCGCGGCACGTAGTACGAGCCAAGGAAAAGGGAAAACTGATGACCCGGGCGCGATTCGCGGGCGAGCAATGCTTGCCAGGCGCATCCGCGGGCAAGCAGAGCTTGCCTACTCCGCGAACGCGCGGCGCCCAGTGTGGGTCGTCACGTCAAGAGATTTCGAGCCCAGCAATGGTCGGGCTCGGACTGACATAGGAGCTGGAACGATGAACTGGTGCGGGTCACAGGGGTCCGCGTGACGAGCGGACCCACGACGCACGACAGAATGGCGCCCGGCTAGGGAATCGCGGTGAAGAAGACCGACACCAACCCCGATGAAGTAGCGCCGTTGTGTGTTGGATGCCAATCGGCGACCACCTCGGCCACATAGGTGAACGAGTACTTGTGACCAGCAAGCAGCGTGCCGCTCAACGATCCAATGTTCTTATTCTCGTCTTTGCCCTCTTGCAAGCCCACCGTGAAGCTCTCGTTTACCGTATGGAAGCTCTTCTGTAAGTTGAGC
>JAFDDH010000118.1 GCA_019310975.1 Deltaproteobacteria bacterium
CTTGGTCATGCAGCTCCCCCCCCCTCGGCCCGGCGAGTCGCGAATTCTCTCACCTAATCGGTAGTTTACCCGCTTCCCTCAAGTCAGTATGCGACTTCATCGGGTTGTTTCGCAACTGATATGGGGCTCGAATCCCACACTCTCGGCCCGGGCTCTCCCGCCGGCTTTGCGTTAGGCGGCTGCGTTCTTCGCAATGCTGACCAGCTCCCCGAAGGCCTTCGGGTCGTCGAGTGCCAGCTGCGCGAGTACCTTGCGGTCGATCTCCACACCCGCCTTGTTCAGACCGTCCATGAAGCGACTGTACGAAAGGCTGTGCTCCCGGGCCGCCGCGTTGATGCGTGCGATCCAGAGTGCGCGAAACTCGCGCTTGCGCAGCTTGCGGCCCTGATAGGCGTAGAGGGCGGCCTTCTCGATCGCCTCCTTGGCGACTGTGTGCAGCTTGCTCCGGCCACCGTAGTAGCCCTTCGCACGCTTCAGAACGCGGTTTCGCCGCTTGTGGGCGGGCACGCCTCGTTTGACACGGGACATCGGACTCTTCCTTCCTCGCTGGCTGCGCGCACGCGGGCGCCCGCCAGCCGTTGATCTCGTGGCCTAGAGGTAGGGCAGCAAGCGCTCGATGCGCGGCTGGTCCGCCTTGGTGATGATGTCGGTCCGCCGCAGCTGGCGCTTCCGCTTGCTGGTCTTGGTGGTCAGGATGTGCTGTTTGTTGGCTCTGTGGCGCTTGATCTTGCCCGAGGCCGTGCGGGTGAACCGCTTCGCGGCGCCTCGGTGCGACTTCATCTTCGGCATGGGATGCCCTCTCTTCCTGCTTCCTGCTTCCTGCTTCCTGGACTCCGATCCCCGCATCGAGGATCGGTGGGATTCGTTCACTCGTTGGCAGGAGCCTGCTCCTCGGCGGTCGTCTCCTCACTGGCGCCCTCGACGGCCTCCGCGGCCTGAGACTCTTTCGCCTGCTCGGCTCCCTCTGCTTCCCGCTTTTCCTTGCGCCTGACCTCCGCGATGACCTCCCGATCACCGATCAGGATCATCGACATGAAGCGCCCTTCCATACGCGGCGGGTTCTCCATCTTGGCGATCGACCCGAGCTGCTTCGTGACCTCTTCGAGCTGACGGCGTCCTCGACTCTTGTGAACCATTTCGCGGCCGCGGAACATCACCGTGACCTTGACTTTGTCGCCATCCATCAGGAATCGACGCACATTGTTGACCTTGAAATTCAGGTCGTGCTGATCGGTACCGGGCCTGAGCTTCACCTCCTTGAGGGTGGCGGAGTGGGCCTTGGCGCCCTTGCTCGACTTCTTCTTCTGTTCGTATTTGTAGCGCCCGTAGTCCATGATGCGGCAGACCGGCGGCCGCGAGGTGGCGGCCACTTCGACCAGGTCGAGGCCCTCTTCGCGGGCCATGACCAGCGCCTCCTCGGGAGTCATGACGCCGAGCTGCTCACTATTGGCGCCGATCACACGGACCTCGCGCACACGAATTCTCTCGTTTACGCGGGTCGTGTCACGTTCGGGCTGGACGATGCGGTATCTGGATCTCGATCTGGCAGGAATACGGTTTTCCTCCGGGACCTACTCTAGGGGTCCCATCTTTCTCTCGGTGGACGCGGCCACCAGCATCGCGGTGAGGGCGTCCATCGCCATCACCGGAATCTTGTCCTTGGATCTTCGCAGCCGGGGCGAGACAGTTCCATTGCTTGCCTCCTGCTCGCCCACGACGAGCGAGAGCGGGATCTTCTGCCGCTCGGCCTCGCGGATCTTCCAATTCAAGGTCTCGCTGCGCTCGTCGATTCCGACCCGCAGTCGCTGGTCGCGCAATCTGCCCTGCACGGCCCGCGCGTACTCGGATTGCTTCTCCGAGATCGGCAGAACGATCACCTGCACGGGTGCAAGCCAGAAGGGGAAGTCACCACCGGTGTGCTCGATGTAGATGGCAATGAAGCGCTCGAGTGAGCCGAGTACGGCCCGATGCAGCATGGCGGGCTGATGCAGCTCACCGTCGCGGCCAACATAGCGGAGGCCAAAGCGACCGGGCATCGCCATATCGATCTGCACCGTGCCGAGCGTCCAGGCCCGGCCCAGCACGTCGCGGAAGTCGGCCTCGACCTTCGGCGCGTAGAAGGCGGCCTCGCCCTCCTTGATGCGGCACACGAAGCCGGCGCGCTCGACGGCCTCGATCAGCACCTTCTCGGCCACGTCCCAGTCCTCGGGCTCGCCGAGGAATTCGGCGGACCGCGTGCTCACGGCCATCTCGACGCCCTCCAGGCCGAGCTTGTCGTAGACCTCGCGAACCATGCGAAAGAAGGCGTCGACTTCGCCGGGTACCTGATCGGGCTCGCAGTAGATGTGCGCGTCATCCTGCGCAAAGCTGCGCACCCGCGTCAGGCCGGTCAGCGTTCCGCTGCGCTCGTTGCGGTGCAGGCGCGAGAACTCGGCCCAGCGGATCGGTAGCTCCCGGTAGGAGCGTTTGCCGATCTCGAAGAGATGGCAGTGCCCGGGACAGTTCATGGCCTTCATGCCGAGCTCTTCGTCCTCGTCGGCGCCTGCGAACCAATACATGTCGTCGTAGAATTTGTCGTGGTGACCCGAGCGCTTGAAGAGTTCGGAGCGGAAGAGCTGCGGCGTGAGGATCTCCTCGAAGCCGTACTTCGGATACAGCTCCCGAATGAACTCGACGAGCCCGTTGTAGAGAGCCACGCCCTTGGGCAGATAGAAGGGCGACCCCGGTGAGATCGCGGGATCGAGCTGGAAGAGGCCCAGCGCCACGCCCACGCGACGATGGTCACGCTTGCGCGCCTCCTCGATTCGCGCGAGGTAGGCCTTCAGCTCCTTCTTGCTCGAGAACGCCGTGCCGTAGATGCGCTGCAGCTTGGGCCCGCGCTCGTCACCACGAAAATACGTGCCGGAGACCTCCAGCAGCGTCGCGGCGCCGATCTGGTCACTGCGCTGCACGTGCGGGCCGCGGCACAGGTCCACGAAGTCGCCGTGCTGGAAGACGGTGATCTCCTCGCCGTCTGGAATGTCGTCGAGACGCGAGAGCTTGAGCTCCTCGTCGAGTCCCCTGAAGAGCGCCCTCGCCTCCTCGCGATCGACAACTCGACGCTCGAAGGGCGCCTTCTCGGCGATGATGCTCTGCATCTCCTTCTCGATTCGCTCCAGGTCCTCGGGCGTGAAGGGTCGATCCACCAGGAAGTCGTACTGGAACTTTTCGCTGTGGTCGGCGCGCCCGGCATCGATCTGGGCGTCGGGGAATAGCCGCTTCACGGCGTCCGCCATCACGTGCTCGGCGGAGTGCCGGATGACGTTCCCGCCTTCGGGATCCCGGGCGGTGACGATCTCGATGCCGCAGTCCGTGCGCAGCGGGGTGCGCAGGTCGACCAGCTTGCCGTCGACACGCCCAGCCAGCGTGGCCTTCGCCAGGCCCGGCCCGATCCGCTCCGCCACCGCGAGCACCGTCGACCCATCCTCCATCGACAGCGTCTTGCCATCGGGAAGGCTGACGGTGATCTGGTTACTCATGTGTCGAATGCGTCATGGCGGGTCGGCGTCGTAGTCTGCTCGAGTAGAGGTGGCTGGAATCGTGTCGGCTGGAAAGAGTTGGCAGTCAGGAGTTGGCTCTATTAGTTAGTCGCCGGAAGTGATCGACCTATGAATCGCGTCCACAACTGTGGTCTGCGTGGTAGGCACGGGCGGATTTGAACCGCCGACCCCCACCGTGTCAAGGTGGTGCTCTAGCCCCTGAGCTACGTGCCTGGACTCAGATCCCCCAGCTGCGCACCCAGGCCCGCTCCCCTACTACAGGTACAGGCGAATCCGTCGCCCGAAGGGCAAGTCCACGCTAAGGAGCCGGAATGGTTACCGATTTCCTCGATGCGTGTCAATTGCACGCGATTCCACCTGGCTAGCTCGCCTCGGGTGGCGTCCAGTCGACGGCCACGACCAGAGTCGAGAGGCTCGGCCGCCTGGCCCAGACATCGCCGCCGCCGGACTCCTCCTCGAGCTCCAAGGGCGTAATCTTCAGATGCGGCGGCGCGGCCGCCAGCAAGCGTTCCAGGAGCTCGGAGGCCCCCCACTCGGCCTCCACCCGCAGCAGAGCCCGGCCGTGCTCGTACTCGCGGGGATCGACGCCGGCGGCCCCAACCCGCTCGCTGCGGACCAGCGCCACCAGCGCCCGGTAGCCCGCATATTGGGTCAGCCCCCGGACGTCGAGCACGATCCCCGTGAGTATGCCGACCCCGGCGGCCTCGAGCAGCCCCGCCTGAACGAGGGCCTCGCGCACCCGGTCGACCTCGACTTCGACCTCGACCACCACCACATATTCGGTGGCCGCGTCCGGGTGCTCGGTGAAGAGGGCCGGCCGCTCGCCCTGGTCCTCGATGATCCTGAAGCTCTTCGTATACGAGACCATGTCACGACCCAGCGCCGTCTCGATCGGATTCGAGCCGTCTTCGGGCTCGGGCACCATGCTGTCCACCATCATTTCGGCCGCCACCCGCGACACGCCCTCCCAGAGCGCAGCATCGATCGCCCTCTCCTTGGGAATGCCACTGCGCCGGCTCGCCGCGTCGAGCGGGACGGCACCCACGACCTCCAGCTGCCGCAGCTCGGCGCCAGCGGGCGGCGCAGCGAGCCCGAGCAGCGCAACCCCGATCACCGATGCGGTGGCCATGATGGCACGACGAAGGGTCGGCCTCGCTCCGGCACTCCACATGACGAACCTCCTCACAGACTTCGCTCGGCGACCGGGCGGCCGAAGAGCGCATCGATGTCACGCCGTAGCCCGTCGCTGGCGTCGACGCCCCGGATCCCGCCCACCGCGACGATCGTCTCGCTATCGCCCGGAATCGTGATGTGCACGAAAACCGAGCAGTCGCCCGGCGCGTCGCTCAGCACCTTGCGCAGTGCCAGCAGCCGGTCGCGGCTCAGCTCGGGCTCGAGAACACGCACACGCAGATGCGCGGTCAACCGCTGCTCGGCCTCGTCGAGGCGCATGATGTCGCGCACCAACACCTTGGGCGGATCACCGGCCTCCAACGTACCCGACACCAGCAGCGGGATCGGCCCGGTCTGCTCCTCGCCGCCGTCCTTCGCGAGCCGCAGCATCTCGACGTGTAAATTGTAGGGCTCGGAAAAGATCACCAGCTCGAAGCAGCCCTCGAGATCCTCGAACGTCGCGAAGCCCATCCGCTGACCCCGCTTCGTGCGCGTCTCACGCAGACTGGTCAACAGACCGCCGATTCGCACCTCGCGACCGTCGCGCCCCTCGGTGGACAGGGCGGTCGTATCCGCGTACCGCGCCAGATCCGCGGCCACCTCGCCGAGCGGATGACCGCTCACATAGAAGCCGAGCAGCTCCTTCTCGCTGGCGAGGCGCTCTCGATCGCTCCACCTGGCCACCTCGATGAGCTCCGGTTCGTCGTTCCAGCGTTCATCGAGAGCCCCATCGCCGCCGAAAAGGCTCTCCTGTCCGACGGCGCGGTCACGCTGCTCGGAAGCAGCACGCTCGAGCGAAGCGTCGAGACTCGACCAGACCGAGGCGCGGTTGTCATGCAGCGAATCGAATGCACCGCACTTCACGAGCGCCTCGACGACACGCCGGTTCACCTTGCGCGCGTCGACCCTTCGCGTGAAGTCGTAGAGACTCCGGAAGGCCCCCTCCCTGACGCGTGACTCGAGGATCGCATCGATCGCGCCGCCACCGACGTTCTTGATGCCCGCGAAGCCGAAGCGGATCGCCCCACCCACTACGCCGAAGTCGCGATCGGAGTCATTGACGTCCGGCGGCAGGATCTCGATCCCGCACTCGCCGGCGTGCGCGATGTAGCGCGAGAGCTTGTCGTGATTCCCCGACTCGATGGTGAGCATCGCCGCCAGGTATTCGGGACGATGGTTCGCCTTCAAATAGGCGGTTTGATAGGTGATGTACGCATAGCTGCTTGGCCATCTCCTCGGGCTTCTTCTTGCCCATGGCCCGGCGCAGCAGGTCTGCCTCGCCCAGGCTATAGCCCGCCATCCTCTGCGCGATCTGGAGCACCTGGTCCTGGTAGACGATGACACCCAGAGTCTCTTCGGTGAGATCCTGGATCGAAGGGTGGAGGTAGGAGACACGCGTGGCGCCGCTCTTCCGGTTGACGAACTCGTCCACCATGCCCGACTGCAAGGGTCCCGGCCGGTAGAGAGCTACGAGTGGGATCACCTCGCGAAAGCTGCGAGGCTTGAGATTCACGACGAGCTCCGTCATGCCCGACGACTCCACCTGGAAGACACCCTCGGTGTCGCCCCGGCAGAGCAGGTCGTAGGTGGCCTCGTCGTCCATCGCGATCGAATTGACGTCGAACTCCTCGCAGCCTGGTTTGCGCCGGATCATGCGCTCGGCATCGGCGAGCAGGGTGAGGGTTCTGAGACCGAGGAAGTCGAATTTGATCAGCCCGATCCTCTCGACGCAGTTCATGTTGTACTGGCTCATCACGTCGCCGGACTTCGCGTCCCGGTAGAGGGGCACCATCTCGATCAGCGGCTTTGTGCCGATCACAACGCCCGCGGCATGCTTCGAGGCGTGACGCGTGAGTCCTTCGAGCTTGCGTGCTGTCTCGATCAGCTGCGAGACCTGGCCGTCGGACTCCATGCGGGCGCGCAGCTCGGGCGACTGCTCGATGGCGTCGTCGAGCGTGATGCCGAGCACCTCGGGGATGAGCTTGGCGACACGATCCACGTCGCCGAACGACATGCCGAGCACACGTCCAACGTCGCGAATCGCCGCGCGTGCCTGCAGAGTTCCGAATGTCACGATCTGCGCGACCCGCATGGCATCGAAGCGCCCTTCCGCCGGGCCCTCCTCCGGCCGCTTGCCGTCGTACTTTTCCGCCACGTAGCGGATCACCTGTTCGCGACCGCGCATGCAGAAGTCGACATCGATGTCGGGCATCGAGACTCGCTCGGGATTGAGGAAGCGCTCGAAGATGATGTCGTACTCGATCGGGTCGACGTCTGTGATGTTCATCCCATAGGCGACGAGGCTGCCGGCCGAGCTACCTCGTCCGGGGCCGACGGGAATGTCGTGGCTCTTGGCATAGTTGATGAAGTCGGCGACGATCAGGAAGTAGCCCGGGAATCCCATCAGGTTGATGACGCTGAGCTCGTGGTGCATACGCTCGGCGTAGGCCTTCTCATCGGGCGTCTCGAAGGGCTGATCGACCTCCATGCCCAGCTTCTTGCGCAGCCCTTCCCATGCCTGCCCGGCCATCGCATCCTCGAGGGATTGACCGGCGGGCACCTGGTACTCGGGCATGTGATAGCGGCCCATGGGAATCTCGAGCTCGCAGCGTTCGGCGATTTCCAGCGTATTCTCGACCGCCTCAGGATGGTCGCCGAAGAGCTCGTGCATCTCGTCACCGTCCTTGACGAAGAAGCCCCGCCCATCGAAGCGAAAGCGCTTGTCGTCGGAGAGGTTCGCCGCGGTGCCAATACAGAGCAGCGCATCGTGGTGGTGGTGGTCGTCCTCCTCCAGGTAGTGGGCGTCGTTGGTCGCCACCAGGGGCACGCCGAGGTCGGAGGACATCTTGAAGAGCTCGTCGTTGACGGTGTCCTGGGCTGCGATGCCGTGGCGCTGCACCTCGAGGTAGTAGCGATCACCAAAGAGGCGCTGGAACTTCTCGGCCACCGCCCAGGCGCGCTTCGGCTCGCCGTGCATGATCGCGCGCGGCACCGGCGCCGACAGGCAGCCCGAGGTGCAGATCAGGCCCTCGTGGCGATCCTCGAGGAGTGACCAGTCGATGCGCGGCTTGTAATAGAACCCCTCGAGGTAGGCCTTCGAGACCAGGTACATGAGGTTCTGGTACCCCTGCTCGTTCATCGCCAAGAGGAGCAAGTGGTTGATGGCGTCGAACCCGCCCTCCTCGCGCTCACGCTTCTCGCGCTCGAAGCGCGAACCGCCGGCGAAGTAGACCTCGCAACCGATGATCGGCTTCACGCCATTGGCGCGTGCCTTTTCGTAGAACTCGATGGTACCGAAGAGATTGCCATGATCGGTCTGCGCCACCGCCGGCATGCCGAGCGCCTTGACGCGCTCGAAGAGGGGATTGTGCTTGATGGCCCCGTCGAGCAGAGAATATTGAGTATGAAGGTGGAGGTGGACGAAGGGCTTGGGCACCCGGCTACTCCCACTCGATGGTGGCGGGGGGCTTGGAGGAGATGTCGTAGACCACCCGGTTGATGCCCTTGACTTCGTTGATGATGCGACTCGAGATGCGCCCGAGCACCTCCCAGGGAATCTGGGCGAAGTCCGCCGTCATGGCGTCCACGCTCGTCACGCAGCGGATCGCCACGACGTTCTCATAGGTGCGCGCGTCGCCCATCACGCCCACGCTCTGGACCGGCAAGAAGACCACCAGCGCCTGCCAGATGGCATCGTATAGATCCGCGTTCTGGATCTCCTCGTTCATGATCGCGTCGGCTCGACGCAGCGGCTCGAGGCGCTCGGGTGTGACCTCACCGATGATGCGGATGGCGAGTCCAGGTCCCGGGAAGGGATGCCGACCCACCGCACGCTCGGGCAGTCCGAGTGCGCGGCCGAGCTCGCGCACCTCGTCCTTGAAGAGTTCGCGCAGCGGCTCCACGAGCTCGAGCTGCATATCCTCGGGCAGCCCCCCCACGTTGTGGTGTGTCTTGATGGTGACGGACGCCCCCTTCACCGAGACGCTCTCGATCACATCGGGATAGAGCGTGCCCTGCACGAGGAAGCGCGCATCCCCGAGCCGCGCCGCCTCCTCCTCGAAGACCTCGATGAAGAGCCCACCGATGACTCGCCGCTTCTGCTCCGGGTCCGATACCCCGGCCAGCGACGTGAGAAAGCGCTCGCTGGCGTCGACACTCACGAGCTGAATCCCAAGCGACTCGCGGAAGGTGGCCTCGACCTCGGCCCGCTCGTTCTCGCGCATCAGCCCGTGGTCGACGAATATGCAGGTCAGCTGATCGCCGACCGCCTGGTGGACGAGCGCCGCCGCCACCGACGAGTCGACGCCGCCCGAGAGCCCGCAGATCACGCGGCCGCCGCCCACCTGCTCGCGGATCGACTCGAGGTGCTCATCGATGAAGGCATCCATCGTCCAGTCCGGCGTAGAGCCGCAGATACCCCGCACGAAGTTGTGCAGGATCTGCATGCCGTCCTCGGTGTGCGCCACCTCGGGATGGAATTGGATGCCCCAGATCGGATGATCTTTGCTCCGCACGGCCGCAAAGGGCGAGTTGCCGCTGCTGGCCACGACCTCGAAGCCGGCCGGCAGCTCGAGCACTCGGTCGCCGTGACTCATCCACACGACGTGGTCCTGCTCGAGCGAGAGACCGGCTACGAGCGCATCATCACGCTCGATCTTGAGATGAGCGCGGCCGTACTCGCGATCATCCGAGGCCTCGACCCGGCCACCGAGGCGCTCCACCATCAGCTGCAGGCCGTAGCAGATGCCGAGGATCGGCGGGCCCAGCTCGAAGAGGCCCGGATCGACGCCCGGCGAATCGGCATCGAGCACGCTGGACGGCCCACCCGAGAGGATGATCCCCGCGGCCCCGAAGGCCGCGATCTCCTCCAGCGGCAGGTCGCTCGGATGAATCTCGCTGTAGACGTGCAGCTCGCGGACTCGGCGCGCGATCAGCTGAGTGTACTGTGAGCCGAAGTCCAGGATCAGGATGCGGTCGTGCTGCGGGGCGGCGGGCGTCGGCATGACTCGAAGCGGTTGCTCCTTCTACTTCTACGGATTCTACGGATTCTACGGATTCCTGTGCCCTCGAGACCTCTCGGCCGCGGCGGCATGGACCACTCCACCGAGACGCATCCGGCTTGGGCAGTCGGGGAAGGGCCCTGCCAGGCGCGCCTCGTGGGCGGTACATATCTGCTGTCCAATGGGGGAGCCGCGGGCAGTGTACTCGATCCGCGGACCGTGATCCGCCCTTCCGCTGCCCGCGCTCACTCGATGCGGTAGTTCGGCGCTTCCTTCGTCACGATGACGTCATGGACGTGGCTCTCGTGGAGGCCAGCCGCCGAGATTCGCACGAAGCGCGCCTTGGCGCGGAGCTCGGCCAGGCTGCCGGCACCGCAGTAGCCCATGCCGGATCGCAGCCCGCCCTTCAGCTGGTGGACGCTGCTCGAGAGACTGCCGCGGTAGGGCACGCGTCCCTCGATGCCCTCGGGCACCAGCTTGTTGGTGGCGTCGACATCCGACTGGAAGTAGCGGTCCTTGCTGCCCTGGTTCATGGCCCCGATCGAGCCCATGCCGCGGTAGACCTTGTAGGAGCGGCCCTGGAAGAGCACGACCTCACCGGGCGCCTCGTCGGACCCCGCGAAGAGCGATCCGATCATCACATTCGAGGCCCCAGCGGCGAGCGCCTTCACGACATCGCCCGAGTATTTGATGCCACCGTCCGAGATGACCGGCACACCATTGCGATTGGCCACCTCGACTGCGTCACGCACGGCCGTGAACTGCGGCACGCCGACGCCGGCGATGATCCGCGTGGTGCAGATCGAGCCCGGCCCGACTCCGACCTTCACGGCCGAGACTCCGGCCTTGATGAGCGCCTCGGCCCCTTCGGCGGTGGCCACATTGCCACCCACCAAGGGCAGCTCCCGGAACGTGCGCTTCAGCTCTTCGATGGCGTCCAACACCATCTTCGAGTGGCCGTGCGCCGTGTCCACCACGATCACGTCCACACCGGCATCCACCAGCGCCTGGGTGCGCTCGAGCCGGTCGGCTGCCACGCCGACCGCGGCGCCGCAGCGCAGGCGGCCGAGCGCATCCTTGCAGGCGGCCGGGAAACGCTCGGTCTTCTCGATGTCCTTGATCGTGATGAGCCCGGATAGCGTGCCGTCGCCATCCACGACCAAGAGCTTCTCGATGCGGTAGCGGTGCAGCAGCTCCTTGGCCCTCTCCATACCCGTGCCCGGGGGTACGGTGACGAGGTTTTCCTGGGTCATGACCGACGAGATGGCAGCGGAGTGATCACGCACGAAGCGCAGGTCGCGATTCGTCAGGATCCCGACTGCCTTGCCGTCGCGCACCACCGGCACACCGGAAATGTTGTACCGCTCCATCACCTCGAGCGCCTCGAAGATGCGCTGCTCGGGCTCCATCGTGATGGGGTCGACGATCATTCCCGACTCGGAGCGCTTGACCTTGTCGATCTCAGCGGCCTTGGAGGCCGTCGACATATTCTTGTGGATGATGCCTATGCCGCCGTTCTGGGCCATGCAGATCGCGGTCTCGTGCTCGGTGACCGTATCCATGGCCGCGGAGACCAGCGGCATGTTGAGCTCGATCTCGCGAGTCAGCTGCGTGGTGATGTCGATGTCGATCGGCAGCACCTCGGAGGCTCCGGGCACCAGCAACACGTCGTCGAAGGTCAGGCCCTCGCGAATCTCGCGCAGACTGCCATCGGCGCGCTCGACCTGGCGGTAGGACTCGTCGGCGCGGTCGCTGCCCTGCGGACTACCGAAGCTCGGGCCGGAGCTGGACGTATCGCTTCGCGTGGGCATGCGGGAAGGGGGCTCCGATCGCTCACGTTGGGATCGAGGACGCGGGTCGCGGCGCGAGGATAGGGGCGGCCCTGGGATGGGTCAACCGAACGCTGTCTCGCACGCGCGTCAGCCCACCAGCCAGTCGAGCACCGGTCGGACGAGCCCGGCCACATCGTCGACGATGGCTTCGGCGAGCCGACAAGCGGTGCGTGGGTAGTCGTCCACGAGCCGCCGGTACGAGGTGCGCGGCAGCATCAGCACCTCGCATTGGGTCTCGGCCACCAGAGTGGACTCGCGCGGACCCACGTTCACCAGGGAGAGCGCGCCGATCACAAAGGGTGCTTCGACGACCTCCGGCTTCTCGCAGCGCTTGCCCTCCACGCGCACGCGCCCGGTGACGACCAGCACCATGCCCTCCGCCTCGCTGCCCTCGCCAAAGAGCCGTCGCCCCTGGCGGACGCTGCGCTCCTCGAGCAGCTCGAAGATGCATTCGCGGTCCTCGTCGTTGAACTCCGCCAGCAGCTCGAACTGCTTGAGCGCCGACGCGATCATGGCATGACCCGCGCAAATAGACTCCGAACCAGCGCCGAGCGATCCTTGTCCTGCTGGATCGGCAGCAGGAAGAGTGAGGCCTCATCGATCAGTGCGAGGTTCTCGCGCAGCTCGTCGGGCGAGATGCGGTCGTCCTTGCCGAGCAGCACGACGTGGAAAGTGCGCGCGCGTGGCTGGCGAGCCAGCGAGCTGGCGACGGGCTCGACGCGCGCGGCCGCCTCGCCGACCGGCGACTCGAGCAGAAAGAGCGTGCCGAGCGCGCCGTATCCGGCCACCGGCCAGAATGCTTCCCAGCCCGCGTCGGCCGGCAGGTGCACGAGCTCGATGCCCAGATCGTCTTCCAGCGCGACACGTCCCATCGAGACCAGCTGCCCGGTCTGGGTCTCGGGCTCAAGGGCCCCCGCCGCCACCTCTGCGCCGGAGACGCTCTGGAGTAGCCGAGCGAAGTCGGAGGCCGCCCCTGGGGTCGAGGAAACCACGAGCAGACGCGCATCCTGGGGCGACCCCGGACGAGAGCCAGCGTCGCGCAGCCAGTCGCGCAGTCGCCGCGCCTGGGCCTCGGTGAAGAGTCCGGCCTCGGCGGCCGGCGCCGGCACCGGTGCCGGCGGCAGGGGGACACGGCCGAGGGTCACGATGCCGCGCTCTGCCAGGGTATGCAGCGTGCGCAGCACCTGGTAGTCGGGATAGGCGCAGTGGTCGACCACCTCGCGCACCGTGGTGTAGAGCTCGAGCAGCAGGAGCACTTCCTGGGTGAGCGGGTGCACGATGTTCGGAAGCTCGGAGTTCTTCACCGTCAGACGCACCGGCGAATCCAATTGCGGCAGCCGGGTCGCCATGCGGTCGGACTCTTCGAGCTGTCGCAGCCCCTCGACCAATAGCCGGCGTGTCGGCGCCAGGATGACGGGCGGCTCATTGCGCGATCCCGCCTCGAACTCGAAGTGACCGTGGCTCCACGCCAACAGCCGGAAGAGCGCCTTCTCGCCGTCGACCTGGCCGACGTCGGCCTGGATGATGTCGCCATCGCGGATGAGCAGATGACCGATCTCGTCACCCGACTCGCCCTCGCGCATGACCACCAGGCGCCCGCTGCGCCGGTGCAGCAGCAGCGACTGCAGCAGATCCGCAAGTGGCGTCTCGTGGAGCGTACCCTCGGCCGCGCCGCCTCGGGCGCTCGAGGCGTCGATGTGATCGATGCGGCTCTTGCGCTCGAGGATGTCCTCGATGTTCGCGACGATCTCGTTCGGGCGCGTGTTCACGGGCAGCAGCCGATCGCCGACTGCACCGCGCGCTCCCAGGCTGTCTCCGCCACCCAGGAAGAGGAAGCGTGTGCTCTTCGTGCGCGGGTTGGCACGCAGGATCTCTGCCAGCTTGAGGGCATCCACGAGCGGCAGGTCGAGCTGCGCCACCAGCACCGCCGGCTGTACGGCCAGGGCGATCTCCAGCGCCGAGGCGCCATGCGGAGCCAGCCTGCAAGGGAAGCCCGCCGTCGTACACGCGTCCACCACGCGCTGGGCGCGGCCCGTGTTGCCGTCGGCCACGAGGATCAGGCTACTCTCGGGCCGGCCCGCGGTGACCGCATCGGTCTTGGTACTCTGCTTTGCCATACCTGCCGGATGCCCTCTCAAGCCGTCATCGGGATACCCAGATCCCGCTGCAATTGGAAGACAAGGTGCTCGACCAGCACGCGGTCACTGGTGTGGAAGAAGCCCAGCCCCTCTGCGCTCTGCTTGTGGGCAGTCAACATCGCGTAGGCCGGACCGTCGCCGTAGTAGAGCACGAAGGGCCGGTCGGTCCCGGCTGCCGTCGGGGCCACCCAGGTCACCGTGTCCTCGCTGGCCAGGTCGGAGCGCCGGTCCGCAACCAGCACCAGCTCGGTACGCGCCTCGGCCAGAGCCAGCCTCTCGATGCCCTCGAGCACGGTGGGCATCAGCGACGCGCCGGGCGAGATGAAGAGCAGGCCACGGTCGCGCGGGCGCCGTGAGAGATCATCCATCAGGAAACGCGTGATCTGCAGCGGCATCTCCGGCGCTTGGGGCTCCGCGCGCTCGAGCAGCGTCTCGATCAGCGTGGCGAAGGGGTGCTCGCCGGTCGACAGGGCCGAGAGCGTGCTGACACGATTCTCCTCGAGTCGCCTCCCGAGCACCTCGGAGAGCGCATCGAGCTGTGTGGCGTCCGTCGGGTAGGTGGCCGAGCTCAGCACGACGCGGAGCCGCGACTCACCCTCGCTACCCGTTAGGACGCGGCCCTTCTCGAGCACCTCACGCATCCGCTGTTTGAGGACAGCGGCGCCGAGCGCGTCCGTCTCGGGCAGGAGCACGCGGTAGGAGCTCTCGCTCTCGGTGGCCAGCAGGTCGGTTGCGCGCAGTGCCCCGCCGAGGTGCTGCACCAAGAGCTCGAGCCAGTGAATGAACTGCGTCTCCGAGCGCGATCGGCGCAGCGCCGCCAGGCCCTCGATGTCCATCTGGATCACACTGAAGCGGTGCCCGAAGCGGCCGGCCTTCTGGATCTCATTGCGCACGACGTCGTACCAGTACGCCAGTGTATAGGCCTTGGTGGTCGGGTCGCGGAAGGAGCGGCGCTCGAGTGCGCGGAAGCGCAGCGCATTGACGACCGCCGTGGCACCGAAGCCCGCGAACTTCTCGGCCGCGGCGCGATCCAGGTCTGCGAAGGTCTCGCTGTCGAGCTTGTCGCTGAGGCGAGCGATGCCCACGACGTGGCCGCTGTTGCGAAGCGGCACGTAGAGGGCCTGACCTCCGCTCCCGCCACGCGAGAGCGAGCGCACCGTCGAGCGGCCCTCGAACATCAGCGTCTGGAACTCCTCGCCCAGCTGACTGGTCTCGAAGACCTCGGGCTCTTCGTCGATGCGGATGATCCCCCGCGCGCTCTGCAGCTTGAAGCGCGTGTCCTCGAGATCCTCGACGATCCAGAGCACGCCGCCCTGGGCTCGCGTCTCGAGGCAGAGCCCTTCGACGAGACGCTCGCCGAGCGGCTCGAGGGCCAGTGTGGAGAAGAGACCGGCCACGCGTTCGTAGAGCGAGAGCACACCCATGATCTCGAGGTTCTCGGCCATCAGACGTGCGTGCTCGTTGCGCAGTCTTCGGCGCTGCAGGATCTTCTCGAGCGAACCAGTCAGGGTCTTGCGATCGAAGGGCTTGAGGATGTAGTCGGTGGCGCCCTGCTTCATGGCCTCGACAGCGGTCTTCACGTCGACCACGCCGGTGACCATGACGATCTCCTGCTCGGGGATGCGTTCCTTGATCCGCTCGACGAGCTGGCTGCCGTCGATACCGGGCATGACGAGATCCGTGACGACGATCTCGAAGTCCTCGCGCTCGAGGATGTGGAGGGCCTCTTCGCCGCTGGAAGCGGTCTGGACCTCGTATCCTTCGTCGGTGAGCAGACCCTCGATCAGCTCGCGGAAGTAGCGCTGATCGTCGACGGCCAACACGCGAGCTTTCGGCATTCCACCCCTCGTCCCGCGGACCCGGTCCGCGGGGGGCGGGCCGGTTCAGCGCCGCGCCGACCCGATCCCGGGTGCGGCGCCTCCGTCCTCTACATCGGCGGACGGAGGCCCCAGCTTCACCCTCAGCGTGCGAAAACCGCCGGCATCTCCACCGCCAACGGGGGCTTCTGCACGCAGAGCCCCGATCAGCGAGTGGGGGGTGGCCTCGACCACCTCGACGTCCACCAGGTCACCGGGATTGGGGGACGTGCGACCCGGCGTCTCGGCGCAGCTGAGGTTCACGACGCGGTGTTGCGGATCACGGCCGCAGAGCTGCCCGGCGCCCCGACGGCTGTCGCCCTCGACCAGTATTCGTGTAACGCTTCCTACTCGGCTGCGGTGGTAGTCGAGGGTCAGCTCGCGCTGCACGGCCTGGAGCGCCTCGAGCCGGCGCTGGGCCTCCTCGGGCGCGACGGCCCCGCCCGCGTCGGCGGCTTGTTCTGCTGCTTGTTCTGCTGCTTGTTCTGCTGCTTGTTCTGCTGCTTTAGTGCCCGGTCGCGGCGAATACTTGAAGCTGAAGCTGTCCACGAAGCCGACATCGCGCACCAGCGAGAGCGTGTCCTCGAAGTCGGCCTCCGTCTCACCCGGAAAGCCCACGATCAGGTCCGTCGTGAGCGCGATCTCGGGCACGGCGGCGCGCAGCGCCTCGCTCTTGGCCAGGAACTCGTCGCGCGTGTAGCGCCGGCGCATCGCCGCAAGAATCCGGTCCGAGCCGCTCTGCACCGGCAGGTGGACGTGTGGACAGAGACTCGGCAGACGCCGATGCGCATCGATCAGGTCGGCGTCGAAGAAGAGCGGGTGCGGGCTCGTGTAGCGAATGCGCTCGAGGCCGGGAATCGCGTCGAGCTGCTCGAGCAGATCGGCGAATGCCAGCGTGCCCGCCGCGGCCGAACGCCCGCGACCCGCGTCATGGCGCCCGTAGGCGTTCACCGTCTGGCCGAGCAGGGTGATCTCGCGGACGCCGCTTTCGACGAGCCCGCGAGCCTCGGCCAGGATCCCCGCCGCGGCGCGACTGATCTCCCGGCCGCGGGTGGTCGGCACGATGCAGAAGGTGCAGAACATGTCGCACCCCTCCATCACCGTCACGAAGGCGCGCCGGCCACCGGCCGCCGTCAGGCTCGGGTGGCGTTCGGGCAGGTCGAAGCGGTCGCGCGAGCGCGATTCCTCGGTCCGGGCCGAGCGCTGCCCCCGGCGGGCCGCCTCCACCATGGACGGGACGTGGCGCAGATTGTGGGTACCGAATACGAAATCGAGCTGTGGGAAGCGGCGCAGGAGCGCGTCCCCCACCTGCTGGGCCACGCAGCCGCCGACGCCGAGCATGCGCCCGGGCCGCTCGGACTTCCACGCGCGCAGCCTGCCAAGATCGCTGTAGAGCTGATTCTCCGCCTTGTCGCGAATCGAGCAGGTGTTGATGACGAGCAGGTCCGCCGCGTCGAAGCCATCCGCCCGGCTGAGCCCGGAATGGCACAGCAGACTCGCCAGCTTGTCCGAGTCGTGGACATTCATCTGGCAGCCATAGGTGCGGATATGGAAGCGCGGCTGGGTCACGGAGAGCTGGACCTCGGCGGGCATCGCACCCGCTGGTGGGGCCGGCCGAACGTACCGGACGGGCTGCACCGAGCCAAGCTCAGCCGCGCCCGGGAAGCCGCGGTCTCGTCTTCCACTGGAAGCTGAGGGATCATCCCTAAGTGACTGAAAAGTATAATGCTTATCTGTGCTCAACGAGTGTTATGAAAATCTCGATTGACAATTCACCCGACCCGGCCATAATGCCTTTACCCATCGGAAGAAAGAGCATTAGACAGGTTCCGGAGCGGCGGTGGATTGGCCATTTCCAATCGAAATGTCCAACCTCTCACCCCCCAAAATGAGTCCACCGCCCTCCCCCTGTAGCGCCCCATCGGCCCCGCCGATGGGGCGCTCCTGTTTCCGTGCAGCCGCATGAATCGCTTCTGCACATCCCTGCGTGACACCTCAGAAAAGGCCGGCTGACCCGGCTCAAGTTCCAGTCCCGGAGCTCCGTTTGTAGTCGGACCGGGCGGGGCGACCGACCGCACCCGCTCCCCACACAGGTGGTCCTGTCGATGGACGCATCCGGAATCAAAGACCGCGCTAGCTGGTTCGCCTCCCTGCAGGCCGCGCATCGTGCGCTGGCCCGCTCCGTGCATCCCAGCCAGCTGGCCGGCGTCAAGGACCAGAGCCGCGAGCTCCTGATCCAGCTCCAGGCACTGAGCGGCGGAGCCCCCGACGCCGGCGATGGGATGGCGTCGAGCGATCCCAGCCGGCTGCGCTCGATCGACGCCGCACTGGCGGAGCAGACCCGACGCCTGCTCGAAGTGGTCCGGACCATCGACGTCTCGCAGCTTCGTGCCACCCTGCCCCAGCTGGTGCTCGAGCATCGGGAGGAGGTGATCGGTCTGCTCGATGTGCTGCTCGAGGACGATCTCTCCGACGGCACCACGCTGCGTACGCTGGAGTACGTGATCACCATGCTGAGCGCCGAGGAGCGCGGCGGACGCCGCATCTGCGCCCAGGAGCCGAGCCAGGTCAGCGCCCGGCTGGCCCGGTGCGCCGCCGAGCAGCAGGGCACGGATCGCGAGGATGCCTGCCTGATGGCGGAGCGCGTCCTCGAGGACGCCACCGTCCAGGTCATGCAGGACGGCGACATCGGCGCGATTCGCGATCGCGTCCGGCGCTACAAGGAGGAGCTCGGCTCCGGGATCCTGCACCCGCGCGTCCTGGCCGCCTCGATCGCCTACAACGTCGCCATGTGGAATCACACGGCCGCCGAGATAGACAGCAGCCGCGCAATCGAGCAGCTGGCCGAAGAGCTCTTCAGCGAGCAGGGCCCGACCAGCCAGGCGAGCCCCGCCCAGGCCAAGGGCCAGCAGGCGATCGGCCAGATGACCGTCGGCCCCGCCCTGCGCGGCTCGGAGAACTTCAACGGCCTCGTGCAGGCGTTCCGCAAGCGCGCGCGCGGGCAGTCTGCGGCCGACAATCCGGCCGCGCGGCTGGCGGGGACACTTCCGCTCGAGATGCTGCGCGCCGAGGACGTCGACCTCTTCGAAGAGGAGTCGCCCGACGAGGCGACGGCGCTGATGCGCCACGCCATCGTGCTGGGGCTCCTGCTGCGCAGCCGCCAGGGGATCGGCGCCGAGCTGACGGAGAGCGGACTCGACATCGAGTCGCTCGCCACGGACTACGCAAAAGACCTCTCCGAACGGATGAGCGACCTGGCCCGCAAGCTCTTTGCCAACAGCGAATATGCCGAGGCGTTCAAGCTTTCCGACGTGAAGACCCACAGCCTTGCCGCGTTCACGGCCCGGAGCACTGCGCCCGACCCCGCATCCCCTGGCAGCCGCGGAGCCAGCAAGCGCCGGCCACAGGCCGAGACCCACTCCGCACTCTCGATCGTTTTCCGCCAGCTCACGTCCGGCCCCTGGCTGGCCACCCTGCTGCTGATCGGGATCGTGGTGGGCGTCCTGTTCGCCCCGCCGATCCTCGACACTGGGCCGTCGCGCGAGGAGCGCCTGGCCGCGATCTCGCCCTTCCTCACCTCGGGCCACGAAAATCAGCAGGCGGATCCGCGCCGCTTCGTGGGCTACCTCAGCCCGACCTGGGACTACGTCGGGACCGCGGAGCGGCGCATCGCCGTGGACGAGATCGGCCGCAGGCTCGCCGAGCAGGGCGTGCCGCGGGTCGTCCTGATGAATCAGGGTGGCGACGTGCTCGCACGCTACATCAATGGCGAGATCCTGCTGCTCGTGGAGCGGGAGCCCTCCGAGCAGGCGGAGTAGTCGGGGCGCGCCGATCCCGCTTCGCGACCGGCGTCACGACGACACGCGGCGACCCATCCCGCACCGATCCGGACGTGTGGGTGGATCACGCACACGCGCTTCGACGCCGCCGACGGCTCGTCGCGAGCCGAATCGATCGCAGCGGCCCTGCTCACTGCGATGGGCACGGAAGATGCTGACCATTGGGGCGTTCGAGTCCAACCGGCCCCGAAAAGTGAGCATCCCCCCTTTCCCTGGGCTCCCTGGGGGAGACAAGGCCTGTTACCCTGCCACCGCCGTCCGCTGGGATGGGTCCGGGCGGGATGGCGGGATGGAGGGGTGCGCCAATTGGGCAAGCGGTTTCCGTTTCCCGGATTGCCGACTGGCTGGTACACGGTCGCGCTGAGCACCGAGCTCAAGCCGGGCGGTATCCTCACGCGGCGTTATTTCGATCAGGAACTCGTCGTCTACCGGACCGCATCCGGGAAGGTGCGGATTTCGAGTGCCTTCTGCCCGCATATGGGCGCACATCTAGGGCGCATCGGCCAGGTCGAGGGCGAGGTCCTGCGCTGCCGCTTCCACGGTTTTCAGTACGACGACACGGGCCGTTGCGTGGCCACGTCGTACGGCGGTCCGCCGCCTCCGCGTGCGCGCCTGCGATTCTGGGAGGTGCGTGAGCAGAATGGCCTCGTCATGACGTGGTATGACGCCGAGGGCCGCGCGCCCTTCTGGGAGGTTCCGGCACTCGAGAGCGAGGGCTGGAACCGGCTCCGCTGGAAGCGATACACGATCGCGACGCATCCCCAGGAGACCACGGAGAACAGCGTCGACTTCGGCCACTTCACCCAGATCCACGGCTTCACGGACGGCTCGATCACGAAGCCGATCAAGACCCGGGGCGAACTGCTCACCACCAGCTACCGAGCGTATCGAGGGCTGCCCTCGCCCAAGCTCACGTGGATCAAGCTGCCGGTCGACTACGACGTCACCGTGCGCGGGCTTGGCTACTCGCAGGTCGACGTGGACATCCCGACGATTCGGCTCGGCTTCCGCCTCTTCGTCCTGCCTGTTCCGATCGATGACGAGAACATCCACCTCGTGATCGCGGGCTCGACCCACCGTCGCATGGGCCCGCTCGCTCCTCTGGCCCGCCGCATTGCACACAAGATCGTGTGCTCCGAGGTGGACGAGGATCTCGATGTCTGGACGTACAAGACCTACGTGGACACGCCGGCACTCGCCAAGGGAGACGGCCCGGTGGCGGAGTACCGCCGCTACGTTCGACAATTCTATCCGCCCGACCCCGAAGCCGCGCCCGGTCCGCGAAGAGTCGACGCCGCCTAGCCGCCTGGCCGCCTGATCGTCCGTCAGACGCCAATCACGAAGCTGACGCTCGTGGTGCCGCTGCCGCCGATGTTCAGGGTCTGGAAGCTCTTTGCGCCCTCGACCTGGTAGTCACCGGCCTGATCCGTGACCTGCAGGTAGCCATCGAGTAGCTGGCGCACGCCGGTGGCGCCGACCGGATGCCCGGCGCCGATCAGCCCGCCGCTCGGATTGATCGGGTGCTTGCCATCGATCTCGAGCCAGCCCTCCTCGACCGCCTTCCAGCTCTCACCCGGCTCGGTGATGCCGAAGTGGTCGATCGCCATGTACTCGGATGTAGTAAAGCAGTCGTGAGTCTCGATGCCGTCGACATCGTTCACGTCCGAGAGTCCCGCACGCTTCCACGCACTCGTGATCGTGCTGCGCACATGCGGCAATACGTAGCGGTCGCTCTGGCTCTCCGCGATCTTGTCCGCGAAGCGCAGCCGTGCCGTATTGTGGCCCCAGCCCTTGATGCGCGGGATCTCCTCGAGCTTCTTGCCGGTGCCCTTGGCGTAGCGCTCCGCATAGGCGCGCGACGCCAGGAAAACCGTGGCCACGCCGTCGGTCACCTGCGAGCAGTCGGCGATGCGTATCCGCCCGCCCACCTCGGGGTTGTCGTCGGTGCGGCAGAGCGCGTGCTCCTTGTTCATATACCAGGTTCGCGTCTGCGCGTTCGGGTTCAGCTTGGCGTTCCCGTAGTTGATGCGGCTGATCTCGGCGAGGTACTCGTCCTTCAGCCCGTAGCGCCGATCGTACTCGTCACCGAGCCGCCCGAAGAGCTTCGGAAAGGGGAACTCCACGCCCTTGGCCTCCTGGTCGTACCAGGCCGCGGTCCCCAGGAAGGAGCCGCCCTCCGCCGGGGAGACCGTCTTCATCTGCTCGATGCCGACTACGGCCTGCAGGTCGTAGCGACCGGCCTCGATCTCCGCCGAGGCGGCGAGCAGCGCAATGCTCCCGGACGCACAGGCGGCCTCATGGCGACCGGTGGGCAGCCCGCTGAAGGCCGGGTGGACCTCGGTGAAGAAGGCGCCGAGGTGTCCCTGCATGCAGTAGAGCTCAGCGGCAAAGTTGCCGACGTGAGCGCTCTCGATCTCCTCCGGAGCGATCTCGCAGCGCTCGAGCGCACCGAGCACGCCCTCGCGCATCAGCGCGGAGAAGTGCTTGTTCTCCTTCGTCCAGTTGCGGCCAAAATCGGTCTGGTATCCACCGAGCACGTACACTTCAGAAGTCGCCATCGGGTCCTCCCCTGGTAGCCGGCAGTCGGGGCCTTGCGTCGACGGTCAGGCCGCGACGAAATACTTGCCCGTATTGACCTGGGCATTGTCGAAGAATCGGGTCGGCTCGCCGGCCGTGACCGCCTGGGCGAGCTTCTGCGGCACCGGTAGCCCCGCCTGCTCGATCATCCGCACGGTCGCGGCCACGCCCATGGTGTCGACCAGCACGCTCGGCGGCGCCCAGTTGAAGCCAGCGCCCATGATCATGTCGATTCCCGTGATCGTCTCGGTCACCTCGCCGGCCCGGTGGAACGCGTAGCTGATGTAGCCAGCGATCACCTTGCGGGCGATGTCCGCCTCGTCGCCCTCGGCGCTGAGGAAGACCTCCATGCCCTCGCTGTAGCGCGCCATCGAGTGCAGATGCGCAATCTCATCGATGTAGGAGAGATCGGGCAGCGCGATCTCCGACTCCGCCTTGTAGTCGCCGCTGGCCGGGTCGAGGACGAGGCGCGCCTTGCCGTCCTTCTTGAAGAAGCCGCCACCCGATTTGTCGCCGAGCACACCCTTCTCCATCGCCTTCGCCATGAAGCCCGGAAGCTCGAGGGTGGCGTGGGCCTCGTCCTTGGAGTTCTCGAAGACGTTGTCCACGATGGCGCGATGGATGTCCCAGCCCACCAGATCGATGGTGGCGAGCGGTGTGAGAGCGCGTCCCGTATAGGGGCCGACCAGCCGGTCTACGAGTACCGGGCCGATCTGCTCTGCGAGCTGCGCCGCCTCGTTCAGCACCTTGAAGCCCACGCGGTTGCCGGCGAACGCGGGAGTGTCCGCAGTACGCACGATCTCGCGGCCCAGGCGCAGGCGTGCGAATGCTTCGACGAAGTCGACGACCTCGCAGTCCGTGTCGTCGCCGGCGATCAGCTCGGTGCCCACGATCACGTTCGGCGGATTGAAGAAGTGGAGTCCGAGGAAATTCTTGCGGAAGGAGTCGCCGCGGCCCGCACAGAGCTGGTTGATCGAGAGGCCCGAGGTCACCGTGGCCACGATGGAGTCGTCGCGGCGCACCTCCTCGACGCGGTCGAAGATTTCGCGCTTGATCTCGAAGTCCTCGGTGAGGGCCTCGAAGATCAGGTCTGCCTCCGCGACCTGGCCATCCAGATCGTCGTCATAGCTGCCCACGGACGAACGCGAGCGGACGGTGGGTGAGCGCACCTGCTTGACGGCGGCGTCCAATCCCTCCTCGGCCTTCTGGCGAGTTCGGGCCAGGAAGGTCACCTGCGGCACGGCGGTCGTGAAGAGCGCCGCGCTGCCGTAGCCCATGGTGCCATTGGCGCCGAGCACGACCACGCGCTCGATCTCACGGCCCCCGAGCAGCTTGCGGAGATCCGCCGGGCGCGGGGAGGTCATCTTTGCGGACATGGTGCTGGTCTCTCCTCGAAGCCTCGAAGCCTCGAAGCCTCGAAGCATCTGCACGCCGCGGTTCGGCTCGCGGTACGGGACATTCCGCCCCAGGCCCGGCATTCTAATGCACTATTGCCACGATGGGTGGATCTCTTTGGACACCGCGCGGTCGCTGCGGTCGAGCTGCGCATCGGCTGCCCCCGGCCTGAGGCGTCCGGCGGCCGGACCCAGGGCGGACGGCCCGGCGGTCGACTAGAGCACGATCTGATCGACGATCCGCGACAGCTGGCGGAGATTCCGGCACTCCTCGACGATGTCGCAGTAGGGCGTGTAGCGGTCCATTACGCTGTCGCCGAACCCCCATGCACTCGGGCTCTCGGGATTCAGCCAGACCACGTTCTTCGCCTTGTTGTGGATGTCGCGCAGACACCACGCCCTGGGATCATTGTAGTTGTTCCGGGCGTCGCCCAGGATCAGCACGGTGGTCCGATTGTCGACGCTCGAGAGGTGGTCACGCCAGAAATCGTGGAAGGCGTGACCGAAGTTCGACCGGGTGTAGACATTCACCACGTCTCCGCCGTCGAGTGCCTTCTCGATCGCGCTGTTTACGTCCGAATCCTGGAAGACCGAGGTCACCTCGCCGAGTTCGGAGACGAATACGTAGCTGCGGATCTTCGTGAAGCACTCCTGCAGGCCGTACATGAACTGCAGCATGAAGCGCGAGACATTGGCCACGGACGAGGAGACGTCGCAGAGGATCACCAGCTTCGGACGATCCTTGCGGCGGTGCCTGTAGATCACCTCGAAGGGGATACCGCCGCGAGCCATATTGCGTCGCAGCGTCTGATGCAAGTCGAGCTTGCCGCGCTTGCGGCGCTTCTTGCGGATGGAGAGCACGTTCTTGATGCGCTGAGCGAGTCGATTCACCACCTCACGCATGCGCATGATCTCGTCCTCGGTGAGGTGATAGAAGCTCTTCTCCTGGAGCATCTCCTTGCGGAACTTCTCCATATAGTCGTGATTGCGGGTCTGCAGCTCTCGCTCGACGAAGTTCTTCACCGAACGGCGCATACTCTCGAGCAGCTTCTGGACCAACTGGCGCATGGCCTCGATCTCTTCGCTGCCCATGCCCATCTCGGCCATCTTGGCAGCCAGCTCTTCAAGCTGCCCGCCCGCACCCTCGAGGTCGAGCTGCTCGGCCGTGCGCCGGCTGAAGAAGCCCACCTGCAGCATATTCTCGATGCGATCCGTCCCGGCATTCTCCGCCGCCTGCCGGATCATGTTCTCGAGCGCCGACAGGTCCTGGGTGAGCAGCGCCTTGGCGAGCTCGCCGAGATCCAGATCGCCGTCCATCTGGCCCATCATCTCGGCCAACTGCTTCATCAGCGACTCGAGGTCGATCCCCATCTCTCCCATCTGATCGCCAAGATCGCCGAAGGACTCGCGCAGGCTGTCGTAGAAGCCTGACCAGTAGAGATCGAAGAGCTCGTTGTAGGTGGAGATCTCGTCACCGCGTTTCACCATGGCGGCGCGGAGCGCGTCCTTGAAGATCTCCCGGTCATCGATGGAGAGCACTTCGAGCGCCTGGAAGGCATCGATGCCCTCGGCGACCGAGACCCGAATCCCGCTCTTGCGCAGGAGATTCGTGAACTCGATGACCTTGCGCTGCATCGTCAATGCAGGATGCCCTTCTTCGCGGTGGACTCGCGGGCCGGCTGCGGCTTCTCGGCCTGCTCCGTCACTGTCTTCTTCTCGATCAGCTTCGAGAGCTCACTCTGGGCCTTGGCGACATCGCCCTCGTATTTGAGGATGACGTTCAGGGTATCCTTCACGATCTCTTCTTCGATGGTATCGGAGTTGAGCGCCATCAGGGCCCGGGCCCAGTCGAGGGTCTCGCTGATCGACGGCGTCTTCTTGAGGTCGAGCTTGCGAATCTTGTGCATCAGACTCACGACGTCCTCGGCCAGCTGCTTGGCGATATCCGGCACCTTGGTGTCGAGGATGCGCACCTCGAGCTCCTCGCTCGGATAGTCGATCCAGAGGTGCAGGCAGCGTCGCTTGAGCGCGTCGCTCATTTCTCGCGCATCGTTGGAGGTCAGGAAGACGAGGGGCTGGCTATTCGCCACGATCGTGCCGATCTCGGGAATCGTCACCTGGAAGTCGGAGAGTATCTCCAGCAGGAACGCCTCGAACTCGGGGTCGGATTTGTCCACCTCATCGATCAAGAGCATCGTCGGCCGGTCGGACGTGATCGCCTTCATCAGCGGGCGAGGCACGATGAAGCGATCCGAGAAGAAGACCGAGTCGGCCTTGCCGACCAGCTCGGCGGCCTCAGCCAGGCTCTGGGAGCCGGCGATGGTCTCGGAGACCTTGTCCTTCAGGATCTGGGTATAGAGGAGCTGCTTCGAGTACTCCCACTCGTAGAGCGCCTTGGCCTCGTCGAGCCCCTCGTAGCACTGCAGGCGAATCAGCTCGCGACCCAGCGACTTCGCGACGACCTTGGCGAGCTCCGTCTTACCAACGCCTGCGGGGCCTTCGATGAGTACGGGCTTGTCCAGCTGCTGCGCGAGATAAACCACCGTCGCGATGCGCTTATCGCAGATATAGCCCTGCTCGTCGAGATCCTTGATGACCCCTTCGACCGAATCGAACATGAACGCTTCCCCTTTGGCTCGCTCGCCGGACTGACCCGGGCCCGCGCAGAACGCAGCCGAGTCGCGGGCCCTCAGCCCATCAGATTGAGAACGTGACCGAGCTTTTCCTTCTTGGTGCGGAGGTAGCGAAGGTTGTTCTCGTTCGGCGTGATCTCGAGCGGTACCCGCTCGACGATCCGAATCCCGTAGCCCTCGATGCCAGCCCGCTTGCCCGGGTTGTTGGTGATGATGCGGATGTTGCGCGCTCCGAGATCGGAGAGGATCTGGCTGCCGACACCGTAGTCCCGCAGGTCGGCCTTGAAGCCCAGACGATGATTGGCCTCGACGGTATCGAGGCCCTCGTCGTCCTGCAGCGCGTAGGCGCGGATCTTGTTCTTGAGCCCGATCCCGCGACCCTCCTGGCGCATATAGAGGACGATGCCCGAGCCCTCCTCGTCGATCATATGCAGTGCGGCGTCGAGCTGCTCACCACAGTCGCAGCGCAATGACCCGAACGCGTCGCCCGTCAGGCACTCACTGTGCACGCGGACGAGCACCGGCTGATCCGTATCGATCTCACCCTTCACCATGGCCATGTGGTCGACGTGATCAATGTCGTTCTCGTAGACGATGCACGTGAAGTCGCCGCCGGCGCTCGTCGGCATGTTGGCCACGGCCGCGCGGCGTACCAGACTCTCGTTGCGCAGGCGGTACTGGATCAGATCCTTGATGGTCACGATCTTGAGATCGTGCTTCTTCGCGTACTCGACCAGATCCGGAATCCGCGCCATGGTGCCGTCGTCATTCATGATCTCGCAGATCACGCCGGCGCTCTTCATGCCGGCGAGCCGCGCCAGGTCCACCGAGCCCTCGGTCTGCCCCACGCGCCGCAGCACACCCCCGGGCCGGGCGCGCAGTGGGAAGATGTGGCCAGGGCGCACGATATCGGTGGGCCTCGCGTCATCGCGGATCGCGACCTGGATGGTATGGGCACGATCGTGGGCCGAGATGCCGGTCGTGACGCCCTCGCGTGCCTCGATGGAGATCGTGAAGGCCGTGCCGTAGGTGGCCGTGTTCTCGAAGTCCGGCACCATCATGCCGAGGTTCAGCTGAGTCAGCTTCTCCTCGTTCAAGGCCAGGCAGATCAGCCCCCGTCCGTGGGTCGCCATGAAGTTGATGGCGTCGGGCGTGACGGCCTCAGCCGCCATGCAGAGGTCGCCCTCATTCTCGCGATCCTCGTCATCGACGAGGATCACCATGCCGCCGGCGCGGATCTCCTCGATCGCCTCCTCGATCGTCGAGAGGGCAGAGCCTGGGTTGCCGGGAGCGGCGCGGAGCCGCTCCTCGCTGTCCGCGGGGGGCGTTGTGGGCATGTCGAAAGGGACCTCCCGTACAGACCGGCAATCCGGTTCCGGCGGGCGCCCGGCGACCATATGGAACGTTGACACTTGTGTCAATCAACGCTCGCGGTGGATTGAGGGCGACCTGGGCCGCTGGCGGGCGATCGGCCCGGCGAGCGGCTTGCCGGATGCTGGGCCCCGCATCGGCGGCGATCCGAGTTCGGAGAGCTCGGTCGGTTAGGACGAGCCGA